>NZ_LMCO01000006.1:0-280685 GCF_001424825.1 Ensifer sp. Root31
ATCGATATTTGCTTGCTGAACTTTGGTTACCGCGCATTTAGCAACTGCGCCCTGACGAACCTTCCTTTCAAAAATCGCTATCTTCATCCGCAGCGCTTGTGCGCGGCGGTCATTCAATATGCTATGAAAGGGTTCATCATGACCACTGGCACAGTTAAATGGTTTAATTCCACCAAGGGCTTCGGCTTCATTCAGCCTGACAACGGCGGTCCGGACGCATTCGTCCACATCTCCGCCGTCGAGCGTGCTGGAATGCGCGAAATCGTCGAAGGCCAGAAGATCGCCTACGACATGGAGCGCGACAACAAGTCGGGCAAGATGTCTGCCTGCAATCTGCAGGCAGCCTAAATCGGTATCGGCTCTCCCTTGACCACGGATGTACTGGCACTGTCGAGAGCATGATACCCATCAAGGTCAGGCAACATGCCTGGCCTTTTTTATTTCCGCGCGCCGACTGCACGATCCCGCAACTGCATTATGCATCGGGAGTGACGTGCAACACCGTAGACGCGCGCCAAAGTCGGGGATATCCCATGACAGAGACACACAACAAATCGCGCCAGCGGGCCGAGATCGCCTTTGCCAAAGAGCAATCGCAGTTCTTTGCCCGCGACAGCGCCGTTGAAGAACTCGACTCCATCGTCCAGGCTCGCGAAGAGAAGACCCTGCGTCTGCGCGAAGCGCGGCTGGCGAAGGAATTGCAGGACCGCCTGGCGGCGGCTGCCGCCCCCGCTTCGAAACGCGTCAGAAAAACCTGACTTTCAGTCAGGGTGACACCTCAACTGGAATAGAGACTTGAGAAACATCAGAAACAGTGAACTCACCGACCGTCGCAGCGCCGCGGCCGATGCGAAGAAAGCGCTTCTTGAAGCCTACCGCGCGGCAAAGGAAGCCGCAGAACCGACCGAACTCGCCCGCCAGGCCGAGCGTCAGGCGGTCGCTGCAGCCCGCGAAGAGCGGCGCATCGAACGCGAACGGGTAAAGAATGAGGAGCGCGAGCGCTTGCAGGCCGAGGCCGCTGAGCGCGAGGCGGCACTCACGGCTGCTGCAAGAGCTGAGGCCGAAGCGCGCGAAGCCGCCGACAAGAACCGCATTTCACGCGTGATCGAGGACGAGGCTGCNGCGCGAGGCGGCACTCACGGCTGCTGCAAGAGCTGAGGCCGAAGCGCGCGAAGCCGCCGACAAGAACCGCATTTCACGCGTGATCGAGGACGAGGCTGCYCGCAAGGCCGAGCGCGACCGGCGCTACGCCAACCGCAAGGCGCGGCAGGCTTAACCGCAGCCCGCAAATGGACTTTGAAGCCCCCACCATGGCGAGCCGTGATTGAGGGTAGCGTCAAGTACCGATCGAAAACGCCGCGCGTCCTCAGGGCGCGCGGCGTTTTGATGATCAGCTACGTTTCATTTCCAACACGCGGTTGGCAGCCGAGACGATCGCTTCCAGCGAGGCTGCAACGATGTTGGTGTTGATGCCGGCGCCAAACAGCTTACCATCAGGGTGCTCCATCTCGACATAGGCGATGGCGGCTGCGTTCGAGCCGTGCTGCAGCGAATGCTCGGAATAGTCGGCGACCGAGAGATCGACGCCGAGATAGATCGACAGCGCGTTAATGAAACCGTCGATCGGACCGGTGCCCTTGCCCTCGATGCGCTTGAGCTCGCCGTTGTCGGTGATCTCGGCCGAAACCACACGCACGCCCTTGTGCTCGCCGACCGGATAGGTGTTGTGATCGACGAATTTGATGCGCGCGCCGGGCTGCTCGACATAACGCTCGATGAAGCGTTCATGGATGCGTTTGGAGGGTAGCTCCTTGCCTTCTTCGTCGGTGATGTGCTGGATGTCCTCGCGGAACTCCACCTGCAGGTTGCGCGGCAGGTTGATGCCGTAGTCTTCCTGCAGGATATAGGCGATGCCGCCCTTCCCCGACTGCGAGTTGATCCGGATGATCGCCTCGTAGGAGCGGCCGACGTCACGCGGATCGATCGGCAGGTAAGGCACTTCCCACAATGGCTTGTTGGCGGTCTTGATCGCCTTCATGCCCTTGTTGATCGCATCTTGGTGCGAGCCGGAGAAGGCCGTGTAGACCAGTTCGCCGACGTAAGGATGGCGCTCGGGGATCACCATCTGGTTGGAATATTCGTAGACTTCCTTGATCCGCTCGATGTCGGAGCAGTCCAGCTGCGGGTCCACGCCTTGCGTGAACATGTTCAGCGCCAGCGTCACCACGTCGACATTGCCCGTGCGCTCGCCATTGCCGAACAGCGTGCCTTCGACGCGGTCGGCACCGGCCATCAGGCCGAGCTCCGTCGCCGCAATGCCCGTGCCGCGGTCGTTGTGCGGGTGCAGGGAAATGATCAGGCTCTCGCGATTGTCGAGGTTGCGGCACATCCACTCGATCTGGTCGGCATAGATGTTCGGCGTCGCCATCTCGACGGTCGACGGCAGATTGAGGATCAGCTTGTTATCCGGCGTCGGCTTGACGATCGCGGTGACCGCGTTGCAGATCTCCAGCGCCACTTCCAGCTCGGTGCCGGTGAAGCTCTCCGGCGAATACTCGAAGCGAAAATCGCCACCGGCCTTGGCGGCCATGTCGGTGATCATCTTGGCAGCATCGGTCGCAATTTGCTTGATGCCGGCAACATCCTTGGCAAACACCACCCGGCGCTGCAACTCACTGGTCGAGTTGTAGAAATGCACGATCGGCTTATGGGCGCCCTGCAGCGCCTCGAAGGTCCGGGTGATCAGCTCCGGCCGGCACTGCACCAGCACCTGCAGCGACACGTCTTCGGCGACATTGCCCTCTTCGATGCACCAGCGGGCAAAGTCGAAGTCCGTCTGCGAGGCCGAGGGGAAGCCAATCTCGATTTCCTTGAAGCCCATGTCCAGGAGCAGCTGGAACATGCGCGCCTTGCGGTCATGGCCCATCGGGTCGACGAGCGACTGGTTGCCGTCACGCAGGTCGACCGAGCACCAGATCGGCGCCTGGGAAATGGTCTTCGACGGCCAGGTCCGGTCGGCGAGCGTGATCTGCGGGTAAGGCTGATACTTCACCGCCGCTTCCGGCATGCCGTTCTTGATGGAATGGGATTTCTGGATCATTGCAGCTTCTCTTCATCACTGAGCGCTCTGGCCGCTTTGCCATAACCGATCGGGGATCGGATTGCGATGGCAAATGCCGTGGCGGGCGCGTTTGTCCTAAAACTCTATTGGATTCGAGGAGCATCTGCCGGCGTGGCTTTTTCGGCCGCCGGGCGCTCCTCAGCGAACCCGGCAACCGCGAGTAAGGCCGAGAAGAAGAAGCGAGGCGAAGGCGTGCAGCGGCGCACGATTGTCATCGTGTGCGGCAGAGATCGTAGCGATCCGATATGCGCTGGCCTTGGTCATGACAAAGCCTATACACGGCTTGCCGAACCGGAGCAAGGCATGCCCGTGCGGAAACGTGAGGAGTGCGACCATCCCTCTGGCGCGAGCCCCGCCAAACGAAAAAGGCACCGGCGCTGCCGCCGATGCCCTTTGCAATTTCAACGCCGTTGCCGACGGTATATCGGTCTCAGATATCCGAAACCGAGGTGATGATGCGCGAGACGAGGCCATAGTTCTTGGCCTCTTCAGCCGACAGCCAATAGTCACGTTCGGTATCCTTGGCGATCTTTTCGACCGTCTGGCCGGTCGCTTCGGAGAAGATCTTGTTCAGGCGCTCGTTCATCTTGATGATTTCGCGGGCCTGGATCTCGATATCCGAAGCCATGCCGCGGGTGCCGCCCGACGGTTGGTGAAGCAGGAAGCGGGTATTCGGCAGGCAGAGACGACGCTCCTTGGGAACGCCGACATAGATCAGCGCGCCGGCGGACGCGACCCAGCCGGTGCCAATCGTCCAGACCTTCGGCTTCACGAACTTCATCATGTCGTGAATGCTGTCGCCGGATTCGACGTGGCCGCCTGGCGAGCTGACGAAGAGGCGGATGTCGTCATCGCTGGCCGACGCAAGCGCCACGAGCTGCGAGCAAACCTTCTGCGCCAACTCCTGGGTGATGGTGCCGTAAATGAAAATCGAGCGCGACTTGAAAAGGTTCGCCTCCGTTTCCTTGCCCAAGGGCAGTTCGGTGTTCTTGTCTTCCTCGTCGCTCATCCGTTGTTCTCCGGCGTCTCATGAATTTCTTTGTCAAAGTCAGATAATGCGACTCGACAGCGAAGACAATGCAACAAACCGAAAGGGCGACAAAGGGCGAAGCGGATTGCACTGCGCCTATGGTAAACGGCGCCACCGCCAAATGCCGTATGGACAGAGACACAGAGCCCAATAAGATCGAGCCGGTCAAAAAACTGCAAGGACAGGGCTCCCTCCCAGGTCCTGTCGATCCATGGGGACAGATATGAACAGACGCATCCTGATTGCAGCGGCCGTGCTGATGGCATCCGCGGCACCGGCCTTCGCTCACCTCAACCCTGATGAGCACGGCTCGTTTGCCGCCGGCTTCTCGCATCCGCTCTTCGGCCTCGACCATATCCTGGCCATGGTCGCCGTCGGCCTCTGGGCCGCACAGATCGGCGGCCGGGCGCTGTGGCTCGTGCCGTCGGCCTTCGTCGCGATGATGGCGGCCGGCTTTTCGCTGGCAACGGCCGGCATCCATTTTCCCTTTGTCGAGCCCGCGATCCTCGCCTCGGTTGTCGCGCTGGGCCTGCTGGTGGCAATGGCCGTGCGCCTCGATGCGGCCGCGTCGGCTGCGGTCGTCGGCCTCTTCGCGCTCTTTCACGGCCATGCCCATGGCGGCGAACTCGGCAGCGCCGGCGCCCTTCCCTTCGCCATCGGCTTCATGCTTGCCACCGCCGCCCTTCACGCGGCCGGCATCGGCCTTGGCGTGGCGCTTGGTCGCCTCTCAGGCGGCGGCACGCTGGCGCGCATTCTCGGCGGCCTTACGGCACTTGCCGGCACGGCCCTGATCTTCGGCTGACGAAACGAACGGGGAATGGCGGGTCATGCCCGCCATTTTTATCCGCGACCGCGATAGGTCGGCACGCCCTGATCGGGCAGCCACAATCCTTCCGGCGGCTTGCCGGTCTGCCAGAAAACGTCGATCGGAATGCCGCCGCGCGGATACCAGTAGGCACCGATGCGCAGCCAGCGCGGCGACAACAGGCTGACCAGCCGTTTGGCGATATCAATGGTGCAGTCCTCGTGGAAGGCGCCATGATTGCGGAAGGAATGCAGGAACAGCTTCAGCGACTTCGATTCCACCAGCCATTCATCCGGCACGTAGTCGATGACGATGTGGGCAAAATCCGGCTGGCCGGTCATCGGGCAAAGCGAGGTGAATTCCGGCGCGGTGAACCGCACCAGGAAGTCCGCGCCCTGATTGCCGCTCGGCACGCGCTCGAGCACCGCTTCGTCGGGGCTCTGCGGCAGGTCGACCTTGGCGCCCAGTTGCGACAGGCCGGATACGTCAGTCTTGCTCATTTGCGTGGTGCTCCACTTACCTTTACGCGCACGCCGTGCGCCTTTTCACCTTCCGGCTCGACATGGATCGCGATCTTGGCGCCGGGGTGAACGGCGCGTATCGCGTCCTCGATGCGATCGCAGATATCATGCGCCTCGCCGACCGGCATCATTTCCGGCACGACCATGTGGAAATCCACAAAAATCACCGGGCCTGCCTGGCGGGTCTTGAGATCGTGCACTCCAAGCGAGCCCTTGCCGTTGGCGGCGATCGCCTGCTTGATCGCCTCCTCCTCCTCGGCCGGCACCGCCCGGTCCATCAACCCGTCAATCGACCGCGAGATCACCATCCAGCCCTGGAACAGGATATTGCAGGCGACGATGACGGCCAGCAAGGGATCAAGGATCGCGTAACCCGTGGCAATGGCAAGACCAAGGCCGATCAAAACGCCGATCGAGGTCACGACGTCAGACAGAATATGATGGCCGTCGGCGCTGAGAGCCGGCGAGCGATGCTTCCGACCGGCGCTGATCAGCACATAGGCCCAGATGGCGTTGACGACACCAGCAGCAAAGTTGATCGCCAGGCCGAGCGCCGGAGCTTCCAACATCACCGGCGCCATCATCGCCGGCACCGCTTCCCAGACGATCAGCAATGCGGCAACGACGATCAGCACGCCCTCGATAACCGCGGAAAAATACTCCGCCTTGTGGTGCCCGAAGGGATGGCCGGCATCCGCCGGTTTCGCCGCATAGCCGATCATCAGATAGGCGATCACCGCCGCAATCACATTGACTGTCGACTCAAGACCATCCGACAAAAGGGCCACCGAGCCGGTAAGCCACCAGGCAAGCAGCTTCAGCCCCAGCACAGCCAGAGAAAGCGGAATGCCCCAGAAGGCAAGCCGCAGGACGGTTCGGTTATCGGATAGAGACATCTTCTTCATTCCTCATGCAGATGCAAACGAGTTGCAAACGCAAGCCCATTGAAACGCAAAACCGCCCGCGCGAATTTCGCGCAGGCGGTCAATGGGAAACATATGTGCCATCGATGCCGGCTTGTCAAAGGTGCGTTCGGCTCCTGCCCGTTTTTTAAGGGTCCGTAATCGTACCCGGCATCAGATCGGTTTCGGCGCTTTCGACTTCTTCGGCGCCCTTGCCGAGGTACAGGAAGACGACCACGGCCGTTGCCGTGGTAATGGCCGTCAACAGCCAGAGCAGCGTCCCGAACGCGCTGCTATAGGCTTGAAGCAGTGCAAGGCGCTCAACCGACGGCACTATGCTGCCGGCCGCAGCCACGTTGCCGGTGACGAGCCTCTGGGCGACATCGGCGGCGTGGCCGCCGGCTGCCGACCCCAATTTGATCTGCGTGAAGACAGAGAGAAGCGCTGTCACCACCGCAAGGGCGATCCCTTCGCCCGCAACACGGGTGGTGCTGAAGATACCCGTCGCCATTCCCGCCCGCTCCTTCGGCACCACGCTGACCGCCAGCCCATCCATCAAACCCCAGGGCAGGCTGATGCCGATGCCGACGAGCAGCAATGGTGGGACCAGCAGCCCCGGCGCCGAGCCCACGGGAAACTGGCTGAGCCAGCCAAGCCCGGCGGCTGAAACCAGCAATCCGGTCCCGCAGATGACGGCCGGCGCAAACCAGCGCGTCAACAGACCGGCGGCGATCGGCAGGAGGAGCAGCGGAGCCGAGAGCGCAATCATCATCCGCCCCCCGGCAATCTCGCTCATGCCTTCGATGCCGATGAACCGCACCGGCAGAAGAATGAGCAGCACGACGAAACCATAAGCCGGCGCCGCCGCGAGCAGTTGTACGCCGACAAAGCGCGGATACTTGAACAAGGACAGATCCAGCATCGGCCGCGCCACGGAACGCTCGATTCGGTAGAAGACAAAGAAGAAGACAACCGCAGCTACCAGCACAGCGAGGACGAAAGGATCGCTCCAGCCGGCCTCGGGCAGCTGCAGGATGCCAAATGTCAGGAATGCCAGCGCCAGCGTGAACGTCACCGCCCCCTTCCAGTCGAGGCCGCCCGCATTCGGGTCGCGCGTTTCCCGCAGGAAAACGGCACCGAGCGCAAAGGCAAAGGCCGCGAGCGCGACGACAAGCAGGAAGATTGCCGGCCAGCCGAGCGCCTCGACCACGAGGCCGGAGGCAATGGGGCCAAATGCCAGGCCGACGCCAAAGCTCGCACCGACGACGCTGAACGCCCGCAGCCGTTGCCCCTCTTCAAACTCCTGTGCCAGTGAAGCCATGCCGCCCGAAAACGCTGCCGCCGCCCCGACACCCTGCAAGGCCCTGAGAATGTCGAACAAGACAATATCGTTGGCGAAGGCAAGGCCGAGCGAGAACAGGCCGAAGGCTGCAAGCCCGCCGAGGAACATGCGCTTGCGGCCATAGCTATCGGCAAGCGCGCCCGCCGCCATCAGGGTGCTGCCGAAGGTCAGCATGAAGGCGTTCGTGACCCAGTTGAGCGCCAGCGGGCTTCCACCCAGCGTCCGGCTGATCGCGGGCAGTGCCACCGCCGGCCCGGTGAAGGTCAGCGGCATGGCGGCGGCCGCACAACAAACAGCAACAAGAACGCACAACCGTCCGGCGTTGCTCCTACTCCTGGTCTTTTCTCTCATGTCTTGCAGTCCCGATGTGTTCGAGCAAGGAAGGACCCGCCGGTCGCACTTCGTGAGGCGACCGGTCGCCGGTCGGTGGGTATCGATTGACTTGAGGAGGATAGATTGGACAGAATGGCTGGGAAATACCGCCATCATTCCACTCTTGGCGGAAAAAAACGCTCGAATAGGAGAGGCAATGGATCGCTTGGGTGGACTGACGGCCTTTGTTCGAACCGCCGATCTCGGCAGCTTTGTCGCTGCCGGACGGGTCCTTGGCCTATCCGCTTCGGCCGTTGGCAAGGCGGTGACCAATCTCGAGAGACAGCTTGGCGTTCGCCTGTTTCAGCGCTCGACACGCAGCATCCGGCTGACGGAGGAAGGGCGGCTGTTTCACGAGCGCTGCCGTCGCGTCCTCGACGATCTAGACGATGCCGAGGCATCGCTAGCCCAAGCCGTCGCGGCTCCACGCGGGCGCCTGCGCGTCAGCGTTCCGATCGTCAGTTATCACCTGCTGCTGCCGGTGCTGCCGGAATTCGTTGAGCGCTATCCCGAAGTCGAACTCGATCTCGATTTCAACGATCGCATCGTCGACCTGATCGATGAGGAGGTCGATGTCGCTATCCGCAGCGGCGATTTGCCGGATTCCCGGCTGATGTCGAGAGCCCTGCGCCCGTTCCGGCTTCTGCTTTGCGCCGCCCCAAGCTACCTCGCCGATCACGGCACGCCCGAATGCCCACGGGATCTCGATGGTCACCGGGCAATCCGCTTCCGGTTTCCCAACAGCCGCAAACTGCAGGACTGGCCGATTGTCATGTCAGGCACCATGCCGCCGATGTGCACAGTGCTGACCTGCAACAATATGGAGGCATTGCGTGGCGCCGTGATCAGCGGTCTCGGCATTGGCTGCATGCCGGACTTTCTGGCGCGCGGGCCGCTTGCCGACGGCGCGCTTAAAACGGTGCTCGACGCCCATCTCAACGCACCCGGCCAGTTTCACCTTCTCTGGCCCTCGAACCGGCACCTCTCGCCCAAGGTCCGGGTCTTCGTCGATTTCCTCAGCGAGCGGCTGTTTGCCGATCGCTGCGAAATTCCGGGCGCGCCAAGCGCCCCATGAAGGCACCTGCCAGCCCGACAACGAAAGCGCCGCCCTTTGATACGGAGGCGGCGCCTGATTGTCTGCGGTTCGTTTCTTAGGCGGCCTTGACCTTCGCCCGCTTGGCCAGATGCGCCACCACGTTTTCGATCATGCGCATGCCGGCATCGCCGCCGAGCGTCATGATCGATTCCGGGTGGAACTGCACGGCTGCCACCGGCTCCTTGGTATGCTCGATGCCCATGATCGTGCCGTCTTCACTTTCGGCGGTGATCATGAAATCGCGCGGCAGGCTCGACGGATCGGCAAAGATCGAGTGATAGCGACCGACGGTCACCTCCTTGCCGAGGCCGGAGAAGACGATGCCGGGTTCGAGCACGCGGATGCGCGACGGCTTGCCGTGCATCGGGATCGCCAGCTGCCTGAGATCGCCGCCATAGGCTTCGGCAAGCGCCTGCAGGCCGAGGCAGACGCCGAAGATCGGCAGATCGCGGGCACGCGCCTTCTTGATCGTTGCCTTGCAGTCGAAATCCTTCGGGTTGCCGGGTCCCGGCGACAGCACGACGAGATCCGGCTTCACCCGGTCGAAGATCTCTTCGGCCACCGGCGAGCGCACCGTCGTCACCGTTGCCCCCGTTTGGCGGAAGTAATTCGCCAGCGTGTGCACGAAGCTGTCCTCGTGGTCGACAAGCAGGATGTTGACGCCGGCGCCTACGGCGGCGACGTCACGGCCGGCCTTGCCGCTGTTGGCGGATTTCGCGTCACGAATGGCTGCGATCATGGCAGAGGCCTTCAGTTCGGTTTCGGCTTCTTCTTCTTCCGGGTTTGAATCGTAGAGCAGCGTCGCGCCCGCCCTCACCTCGGCAATGCCGTCCTTGATGCGGATGGTGCGGAGCGTCAGGCCGGTGTTCATGTCGCCGTTGAAGCCGACCATGCCGATGGCGCCACCATACCATGCGCGCGGGCTCTTCTCGTGGCCTTCGATGAAGCGCATCGCCCAGAGTTTCGGCGCACCGGTGACGGTGACGGCCCAGGCGTGGCTGAGGAAGCCGTCGAAGGCGTCCATATCGTCGCGCAGGCGCCCCTCGATGTGGTCGACCGTGTGGATCAGGCGCGAATACATCTCGATCTGGCGGCGGCCGATGACCTTGACGGAGCCGGGAACGCAGACGCGGCTCTTGTCGTTGCGGTCGACATCCGAGCACATGGTCAGTTCGGACTCGTCCTTCTTGGAATTCAGCAGCTTCAGGATCTGCTCGCTGTCGGCGATCGGGTCGTCACCGCGCTTGATCGTGCCGGAAATCGGGCAGGTCTCGATGCGGCGGCCGGACACGCGCACGAACATTTCCGGCGAGGCGCCGACCAGGTATTCCTGGTTTCCGAGATTGATGAAGAAGGAATAGGGCGACGGGTTGATCGCCTTCAACCGTTTGGAGATCTCCGACGGCTTGCTGTCGCAGCGCTCGAAGAACTTCTGGCCGGGAACGACCTCGAAGAGATCGCCGCGGCGGAAGCTTTCCTTCGCCTTGACCACAAGCTCGGCATATTCGCCGGGCCGGTGGTCCCCATGCGGCGGAATGATGTCGACGGTCTGGAAGGGTTCGCTGGCGATCTCCTCCGTCTTGCCTTCAGTCGAAACACCGTCCTTGGCGAAGTCATAGCGGTCGATCCAGGCCTTGGCGGCATAGTGGTCGACGACCAGGATCTCATCCGGCAGGAACAGAACCATGTCGCGCTGGTCGTCCGGGCGCTTCAGCTTCAGCTCGATGGCGTCGAACTGGAAGGCGAGATCGTAACCGAAGGCGCCATAAAGGCCGAGGCTCGCATCCTCCGCCGAATGGAAGAGGTTGGTGACGGCCCGAAGCACGGTGAAGACCGTCGGCATCTTCGAGCGCTCTTCCTCGGTGAAGACACGGTCGGGCGCGTTGATCGTCAGGTCGAGACGGGTCGCCGTCGAGGTGCCGAGCGTGATGTCGGCGACGGTTTTCAGATGGTCCGAAATGATCGACAGCAGCACTTCGCCGCGGCCGTTATAGGCTTCGATCCAGAGCGAGCGGCCGAAGAAGGAAATGCCGAGCGGCGGGTCGACGACGGCAGTGTCCCAGCGCGTGTAGCGGCCCGGATATTCGTAGTTGGACGAAAACACCGCGCCGCGACGTTCGTCCAGCCTGTCGACATAGCTTGAAATCGAATCCGCATAGGAGGCTTCGCGCCGCCTGCGGGTGACGACGATCCCGCCCCTGGTGGTATAGCTTTCCGCGCCGTCTTCGAGAATTACCGTTGCCATTCGTCTCGCTCCGTAAAAGCCCGGTTTTTCCACGCGGCCAGAATACGAAAAAGCCGCCTCGAAATCTCCGGGCGGCTTGATGTCTCAATCACGCATGACTGGTCAAGGCCGCCTCAGCGAGCCCACCACCAGATCGAAATGTTGCGTGCATTTGTCATGGGCGAAAGTGTTAGCGCGGGTTGCAGCCTTGCGCAAGCGGGAAAAAGTGCCGCCGCAGGAGCAAAAGAAAAGGCGGCCACGAAGGGCCGCCTTTCCGACTGGAGCTCGTCTGCGATCGATCAGAACTTGGCCTTCGCCGTGACCAGGAAGGTCCGGCCGCGACCGGTGTCGATCGTGCTGCCGGCAATGGTGCTCGACGACGGCGTGTAGGCCTTGTCGAACAGGTTCGTGACCGTTGCCGTCACTTCGAAGCCATTCTCGAACTTGTAGTTCGCGAACATATCGACCAGCCCGTAACCCGGAACGGTCGGCGGCGTGCGGTTGATCGCACCGACGTCGGCGCTCGAAACCGCGTAGAAGCGCGTGCCGACCGTCAGGCGCTGATCTTCGAGGAAGCGGGCGCCGAGCGTCGCGCTGACGATAGTGTCCGGCAGGTAGGTCTGCACGCCGAAACCGTTGATCTGCGATGGCAGTTTGCTGTCGGTATAGGTATAGGCGAGGTCGCCGAAGACGAAGCCTGCATCATAGGCCGCCTGCAGTTCGAAGCCCTGAACCGTCGACGTGCCAGGGTTGTTGACGAAGAAGATCTGGCGACCGCCACCAAGCATTGCCGCGGTGATGTAGTTGTCGATCCTGTTGTGGAAGTAGTTGGCCTTCACACGCAGGCTATCGCTGGAGTCGAGCAGACCGTCGAAGGAGAAGTTGGCACCAACTTCCCAGCCCTTGGAGATTTCAGGCTCCAGGAACGGATTGGGGAAGAAGGACTGACCGCTAGAGCCCGGGTGTGTTCCACCGGCAAAGGTTTCGTTGACCGTCGGCGGGCGCGAGGTCTCTGCGTAGGTCACGTAGGGCTGGAACCAGTCCGTAGGGTTGAGCGCAAGCGTGATGCTCGGATTGAGGTGTCCATCGGACTTGTCAACTGTGTAGGGACCTGCCGGAAGGCCGATCGGGTTGCCGGCGACAACGGCGCCCGAGCCGTCGAGGCTGTAGTGGTCGTAGCGCAGCCCGGCCGTCAGGTCGGCGATACCGTAGGTGAAGGTCGTCGTGCTGAAGACGCCGGTCGTGGCATTGCGACCGCCACCGTTGACACCACCGCTCGGCCGCGCCGTGCTGTTGATGACGTCGTAATCATCGCGGAAATACTCGACGCCGTAATTGGCCCTGACCGCAACGTCACCAAGATCGAACAGCGAGGTGTTGGAGATGTCGAAGCCCTTGCCGGTGTCGATGATCTGACGGCCGGCGGCAGTACCGCCACCTCTGACGTCGGTGTCGTACTTCATCTTCAACCGGTTCCAATAGGCGTTGGCGCGGAAATCTATGAGTTCGTTGTCTGGCGTATAGGAATAGCTTGCGGCCAGCGTCTGGTTCTTCACGTTCTGGAAGTAGGAGTTGGCGAAGAAGTCATTGTCATAGGTGATGCCGCTGAACTTGAAGGTATGATCCTCATCCGGCGTAATCTCGAACTTCAGCATGCCAGACAGCAGGTCTTCCTCGGTATAGGGCACCTGAACGCCATTGCCGTTGTCGTAATTGCCAGGGTCGGCCTTGCTGATACCGCCCAGTACCGAAAAGACGTCGTTGAAGCGGTAGGCGCCGATCAGCGATTCCGACCAGCCGGCACCGTTGGTGCCATAGGTGGCGGAGGCAATGCCGCCATAGGTCTTGCCGTCCTGGATCAGGTCTTCGATGTCATAGGTCCTAAAGTTGACCGAGCCGGCCAATGCGCCACCGCCGACACCGGTGACGGCGCCGCGGGTGACGTCGATCTCGGACAGGAACGCCGGGTCGAAATAGGCGAGACCTTGCGCTTCGTGACCGGTGAAGCGGAAGTTCTGGCGCACGCCGTCGATCATCATGTTGACGCGACCGGAACCTTCGAAGCCGCGAATGTTGACGGCCACACCCGGGTTCTGCGGATTGTTCGCCGTCGACGTGCCGGGAACACCGCGCAGCAGGTCATCGGTTTCAAGCCCGGACTGCAGGTCGATCTGGTCGGTCGTCACCACGCTGACCGGGCCGGCCTTTGCATAGGGGTCGCTGGTGCGCGCGCCCTTGACGACGATCGGCGAAAGGAAGGTCTCGCCCTTCTTGGCGGCCTCGGCATTCTGTTCGTTTGCCTTCGGCGCGGTCGTCGCGGTCTGCGCGAAGGCACCAGAGGCGGCGGAAAGAGCAAGTGTAGTCGTGCACGCCAAAAGTGCCAGGCGACGGTGCCGGTTGAGCATGGACCAATCCTTTTGAATTCATGGGCCGGGCTTGCTGTTGAGCGGCGAACTCAAGGGGCTGGCTGGGCGTGGGGTTCGAATACGTGGCGACATTGCGTCGCCTCATTTATGCCGCATAAAAAACATGACTATTATTGTCAAGATAGAAACGCCTCCCCAACAATTTATGGGATCGTCCCAATTCGGGGCGTTGCCGAACTGCAACGCTCTTTGCATCAAGCCGATGAAACCAGATGGCTTCCCATGCGTTCCTCCCCGTCGAGGCCTGCCCTCGCGGACATGTGAAAGGAAACGCATGCGTTGCCATATCCCCCTGATTTTCCTGTCGACATTGCTCCTCACAGGCGCGAGCCTTCCCAAAACCGGCCCCCTTCCCCTACCCAAACCACCTGCGGACGCACAGGCCGAGGCGCCGGTACCCGCTCCTGAAAAGAAGCCGGAAACGCGGGTGAAGGAAGGTGACGAAGACAAGGACCAGCAGCCTCCCAGCGGTCAACAGGGCAGCCAAGCGCCAACGCCTGAGCCGAAGCCGGCGGAAGGCACAGAAACTGAGAAGGACGGCGACAAGGGAGCCGACGGCAAGAAGGGCGACGCCGCCAGCGAGGAGAAGACCACGGACAAGCCGACTGACTACAAGGCGGAAGAGCCCCCCGTCATCTACCCGCCGGTCGAAAACGAGAACCCGACCGAATACGCCAAGTGCCTATCGGAGCTGAAAGCATTGGGTGCCGTTTTCACCGAAGCCAAGCGGATCGACGATGGCAAGGGCTGCGGCATCGACAAGCCGCTTGATGTGACAAGCGTGTTGCCCGACGTGAAACTGGCGCCGAAGGGGCTGATGCGCTGCGAGGCGGCGTTGGCATTGGCGCGCTGGACCAAGGAAGCAGTACAGCCGGCGGCCGACGTGGCGTTTGCCAAGGGTACGACCGTCAAGATGTTGAACCAGGCCTCCACCTATATCTGCCGCCTGCGCAACAACGCCCCGACAGGCAAGATCTCAGAGCATGCCCACGGCAACGCCGTCGACATCGCTTCGTTCACGCTCAGCGACGGCAAGACCATCGAGATCCAGCCTCGCGACGAGGATGGCACCATGACCGGCGCCTTCCAGCGTGCGATCACCGCTTCGGCCTGCCTGTATTTCAAGACCGTGCTCGATCCGGGCAGCGACGCGGCGCATGAGACGCACCTGCATCTCGACGTGATCGAGCGCGGGAACGGATATCGTTACTGCCGATAGAGCGTTTCCGCCTTGTACGGAGTCGCTGAACCGCTCTATCGTTTTGCTTCACGCATTTCCTGACGGAAAACCGCTTCGCGCCTTATCTGGAACGCTTTAATCCGCACCATAGCCAAGGGCGACGAACTCGCCTTCGAAACGCCCGGCAAGCTCACCGTCATCCAGCAACTCGGCGGCAACGACGATCCTTGCCCTGCCCCGACGGTGAAACAGCCGCAGGAAGCTCGGCCATTGCCCCGTGTCCGCAAGGGTTGACCGAGAGGAGAATGCACCGGCAACCGGCTTCAGATACTCCATCCGGTTGCTCTGGATCACGAGGCGGGCCGGAACGCCCGCGTGCGTCGGCCGCACGTGCAGCAGCGACCAGGCGGCAAGGATGGAGAGTGCGGAGGCACTGCCGCCGAACACCGTTTCGCGATGATTGATGTTGGGAGCGAGCGGCGCAGATAGCCGCACGTGCTCATCAATCGCTTCGTCGACATGAACCTGCATCGCTGCCGAAAGCGGAATATGGGCGTGAAGATAAGCTTCAAGGTCCAACGGGGTCATGGCGGCTCAGATCGATTTTGCTCACATCGTATCGGTGGGCAGGCACTCGCAACATCAGCACGGACGCACTGATCAGGACAATACCCTCTCCCTTTCGTCACCATCAAGCGAGCAACCCGCACGGCTTGCACGGCAACAAAGGTGGCGTAGATACCTTGCAGGATCAGGTTTCCTTCCCCAGATAGCAGCCCAGGAATATCACTGCCCCCCAAGCCCGAGGAAACCTCCATGGCGCTCACAATGTACAGGCTCTCCGTTCCCACCTTCGTCCATGGCTTCAATGTCCTCGGCAAATTGCTCGACAAGGCCGAGGCCCATGCCGGCGAAACCGGTCTTTCGCTCGACGATCTGGTCAACGCCCGACTGGTCGCCGACATGCTGCCGCTTGCAGGCCAGGTGCAGCGCGCCAGCGACACGTCAAAGGGCACCATCGCCCGGCTGACCGCGCTCGAGGTGCCGAGCTTTCCCGATGAGGAGAAGACGTTCGGGGAACTGCGCGAGCGCATCGGCAAGACCGTCGCATTCCTGGAGACCGTTCGACCGTCCGATCTCGACGGCAGCGAAACCCGCGAGGTCACCCTGACCTTCACCAAGCTGAAGATGACGTTGAGCGGCGAGGACTATCTGTTGAAATTCGTGCTGCCGAACTTCTATTTCCACCTGACCACGGCCTACGACATTCTCCGCCATAAGGGCGTTCCCGTCGGCAAGGCGGACTTCATCAGCCTCAACTGAGACGTGGCGCCTCGGGAAGCGAAACGGGAGCGGAAACGCTTTAAAATCAATCCATAACGCCTCAAATCGATCTCGGTTTGAGGCGTTATGCCTACAGCGCCGCGCGTCTTGTTAGACGCGCCAAGGTCGCTGTAGCGCTTTAAATTGCCGCTGCTTTTATCCCTAAATCGAATGCGATTTACGGAAACTTACAGTAGCCGGGAGCTCAAGCGTTTCCGATTTAGACGGAATCGCATAAGCGCTCTATCTCTTTGTTTTTACGCATTTCCTGACGGAAAACCGCTTCGCACTTTTCCTGGAACTGCTCTAGAACAGGCCTTCGATATAGCCCTGCTGATTGAGGTAGATCTTCTCCGATGACGGCACCTTCGGCAGGCCCGGCATCGTCATGATTTCGCCGGTGATGACGACGATGAAGCCGGCGCCGGCGGCAAGCCGCACTTCGCGGATCGGCACCGTGTGGCCCGTCGGCGCGCCGCGCAGGTTCGGGTCGGTCGAAAACGAATATTGCGTCTTGGCCATGCAGATCGGCAGGTGGCCGTAGCCCTGATCCTCCCAGGTGCGCAATTGATCACGCACCGACTTGTCGGCGATCACTTCGCTGGCGTGGTAGATGTCCTTGGCGATCGTCTCGATTTTGTGGAACAGCGGCATCTCGTCGGGATAGAGCGGCGAAAACTGCGAGTGGCCGCCTTCGGCGAGTGCTGCTACCTTTCGCGCCAGTTCCTCGATGCCTACAGAACCTTCGGCCCAGTGGCGGCAGAGCACGGCCTCTGCACCGAGCGTTGCGACATAGTCCTTGATTGCCTGCACCTCGGCCTCGGTATCGGAGGTGAAGTGATTGATCGCGACGATCGCAGGCACGCCGAACTTCTTGACGTTCTGGACGTGGCGGCCGAGGTTGGCGCAGCCTTTGCGCAGCGCCTCGAGGTTCTCCTTGCCGAGATCGTCCTTCTTGACGCCGCCATTCATCTTGATGGCGCGCACGGTGGCGACGATGACGGCGGCATCGGGCTTGAGCCCGGCCTTGCGACATTTGATGTCGAAGAATTTTTCCGCGCCGAGATCGGCGCCGAAGCCGGCTTCGGTTACCACGTAATCTGCGAGTTTCAGCGCCGTGGTCGTCGCGATCACCGAGTTGCAGCCATGGGCAATATTGGCGAACGGGCCGCCGTGCACGAAGGCCGGATTGTTCTCCAGCGTCTGCACCAGGTTCGGCTGCATCGCATCCTTCAACAGCACGGTCATCGCCCCGTCCGCCTTGATATCGCGGGCAAGGACCGGGCTCTTGTCACGCCGGTAGCCGATGATGATGTTGCCGAGGCGCTTTTCCAAGTCCTTCAGATCCATCGAAAGGCAAAGGATCGCCATGACCTCGGAAGCAACTGTGATGTCGAAACCGGTCTCGCGCGGATAACCATTGGCAACGCCGCCGAGCGAGCCGACGATGTTGCGCAGCGCCCGATCGTTCATGTCCATCACCCGTCGCCAGGAAATGCGCCGGATGTCGATGTTCTGCTCGTTGCCCCAATAGATATGGTTGTCGAGCAGCGCCGCAAGCAGGTTGTGGGCGGATGTGATGGCGTGGAAGTCGCCGGTGAAATGAAGGTTCATGTCCTCCATCGGCACCACCTGGGCGTAGCCGCCGCCGGCCGCCCCGCCCTTGACGCCGAAACAGGGGCCGAGCGACGCCTCGCGGATGCAGACGATCGCCTTCTTGCCGATGCGGTTGAGGCCGTCGCCGAGACCGACCGTCGTCGTCGTCTTGCCCTCGCCGGCGGGCGTCGGATTGATCGCGGTCACCAGGATCAGATGGCCGTTCTTGCGGTCCTTCTGTGCAGCAATGAATTCCGCGCCGATCTTTGCCTTGTCATGGCCGTAGGGCAGCAGATGCTCCGGCGGAATGCCGAGCTTTGCACCGATCTCCAGGATCGGCCTCTTCTTCGCGGCACGCGCGATTTCGATATCGGACTTGACCTCCACCATGGGTTTTCCCCTCCCCCCAAGCTGCATTTCTGTGCCTGACCCCATTCGGGATGAGGCGTTTCTTGCACCTTCGCCGGAAGGCACAACTCCGGCTGGAGCTGCCGCCCATCAGGCGCTGATCCTTATCGCGCGAGAATGTCGCGCATCTCGACGATGTTGGAGCGCACCCGCAGGATATAGAAGCCCATGGTCGCCAGATGCGTCGGCATGATCCAGCCGGCCTCTTCGCCGTTGGAGATGATGAACGGCTGGATGCGAAGTGCCGAGCGCAGCTGCTTGATCGTTTCCGTCCAGATCGGCGTCAGGCCGCGCTGGGCGACGACGTTCTCGAAGTCGGCGCCGGCAGCCGAAAGGATGCCGTAGTAACCGTAGAGCTGTCCGTAGGCGAACCAGAAACGGTCGTCGGCACGCGTGTCGAACCAGCCGCCATTGTGGTTTTCCGAGCGCTCGCGAATGATCGCCGAGGTGTTGCCGAGATCGTTGGCGATGCGGTCGAGGAACTCCACCAGGTTATCGGCGCGACCGTCAAAGACGGCATCGCACTTGGCAAGCGTGGTGTTGAAGGTGCGCATGTCCCGCATGGCAGCGCGATAGAAGCTCGGTGTCGGGGTCTTCGGGCCAAACGGATTGAGGCCGAAGTACCAGGTCTCCTCGTCGAACTGGATGTTGCCACGCGCCCGCTGCAGATCGTTGTTGATGCCTGACGTGCCGCGAACGCGACCGAGTGAATCGACCAGTTCAACCGAGGTACGGCGAACCGCCTGGTTGATGCCGCGCTGGAACGATGCCTTGTTGTCGAGCCAAGGCGTATCGTCCCAATCGAGACCGAAGAAGCCGACCTTGTAGAGCAGCATCGACGAAATCCAGGCATTCTCATTGACGTTGAAATCGATGAGATCGGCCGCGACATCGACGATCGCCGAGGTCTGGCACTGGGTTCCGGCGGGCAGTTGCACGGCGGCAAGTGCCTCAGGCGTAACTTCGGCCGGCGGCGTAACCGCGGCCGCCTGGTTGGCTGCCGCTGCGCCGGTCGTCGTTTGTCCGGTCGTGGCACCGGGCCCCGCCACAGGCGAACCCGCCGGCACCTTGCGCTCGGCTAGCTTGTAGCGATCAACATAGTCGGCATCGAAATTCGTCCAGGCCTGGGTCTGCCAGATGAAATAGCCGTAGAAAAAGATCAGGCCGAGCAGGATGATGCCGATCGGCCCCTTGATGATCCAGCTGCGCTGGCGATACCAGTTTCCAAGCGCAACGAACGGCCACAGCAGCCAGGCAACGGCCAGGCCGATGCCGCGACCGATCGCGGTAAAGACACGCTGGAAAAACGCGACGATCGGATCAAACATGTCCTATTCCTCTCTGAGGCCGTAAAGCTTGCGGCGGAAGGCCGCCTTGTCCTTGAGATATGTGCCGGTCAAGGTCGTCACAACATATTCCCTGAACTTTTCGCTGTAACGCTCGTAGGCGTCATAAAACCCCTGCTTGTCGAAGACGAAGCGGGAAACGAAATCGCGGGGAACGAGCTGGGCGATCAAGCGGTTGACCAGCCACTGATCGGGATGAACGGGCGCGGCCCTCACCAGCATGAAGCGGTTTGCCGGCGCGACATCCTGCATCCGGATGCTGCCCGTCGTCTGCACCATGCGCTGCATCTCCTGCAGGAAGGGATAGGTGGCATCCTGGGCAACGAGTGCCGCGTTGCGATGCATCCAGGTTTGCAGCCAGATCCGGTCGGCGCGGGCAAGATCCGTCGTCGGATCGGCATCGTTGATCAAACCGCGCACCACCATGTCGGCGCGATGCTGGTAGAGCCCTGAGTCCTCGACCCAGGACGCCTGGGGCAGTTGCAACCGCTTTGTCGAGGCCAGGAAATCGTAGATGCGGGCGTGATCGTCGATCGCGATGTAGCTGACCTGCCAGGGCCGCGACCGGCGGAAACCGGGGACCGACGGGTCGCAGATGACGGTCGTCGTCTTCTCGTCGAGGAAGACATAGACGCCGCCGAAGTGATTGGCCCAGAAGGCATCGTGGCGGAAAACCAGCTGATCCGGCACCAGCGCGTTCTGGCGGATGTCGCCCGTCACCTTCGCCAGTTCGACCATGCGGTTCAGCATCTCGTCATCAGTCCAGGCGGTCGGCACCTTCTTCAGTCGGTCGACCAGGCTCCTGAGTTCGGCCGCCTTGCCCAGCATGTCTTCTGCGGAAAGCACCCGGAAGCGCACCTCGTTGATCGACAGCAGATCATCGATGTCGTCGACGATGGAAACCGAATCCTCGATCTCGCCGTAGAGTGCATCCTTGATCGTCACTGCGTTGATCGCCCGACTGTTGGCGTTGAAGAACTCGTGCATCAACGCCGCCGTGTTGGAAAAGCTTGTGTGCACCACCGGCAGTTCCGCCTGATCCGGCGTCATGATGATGAAACGGCGGTTCACCCGGTTGGGGTCGAGATAGTCGCGATCGCCAAGCTCGTCGGCAATCTCCGGCGAGAACCCCGTCATGTCGATGCTGAAGCGTTCCAGCGCCGTCGGACGCAGGCCAAAGCCCTCCAGCGCCTTGTTGTAGCGCGCGATCAGATGCGGCTCGGCGATATCGAGCAGGCGTCCATAGATAAGCTCGGCTTCGAGCAGACGTTTCATAGCTCAGCGCTCCCCGCCATCAGCCCTGCCACCGGCCGTCGCGTTTCATCGCCTCGATCTCGCGGATCGCCTTTTCGCGCTGGCGCTCGCGGCGGATGATGTCGGTGACGGCGGCATCGTCCGACTTGTCGGTGTAGCGGAATTCGCTGTCGGCGTAGCGGTTGATTTCCTGCAGCACCATCTCGATGGTGATCGGGCCGCGAAGCGCCTCGACCATCGCTTTCTTCTCGTCATAGCCCTTGTGCATGAACGAGCCGGCATCCTTGAACCAGTCGTCGGGCAATTCGACGTCCATCGCCCTGAGCTTGACCGCGTCGGTGATGTTCTTGATCGCCCGGCCGGTAAAGCGCGGCTCTGCCTCCTTGATCATGTGCAGATAGGCGCCGACATCGGCAAGCGTGGCAAGCGCGCCCTTCTCCTTCTGGTACCGCTCCCAGACGGAAACCAGCCCCTCCTCCTGCGGTCGCGAATGCGCCCCGTAGGATTGCGACACGGCGCGCTTGATCTCCTGTCCCTCGAACAGCGCGTGCTCGCCGAGTGGGATCTTGTGGTTCTTGCCGACGAGCAGCGCGAAGATGTCGATATAGTCGTCTTCCGTCTGCGGCCCGTCGACCAGCCAGCGGGCGCCGGCGCGCTGGCGCAGCGCATCGTCGACATTCTCGGGATAGTTGGAGAACATGCCGAAGGTGCAGTTGCCGCGCACCACCGTCGATGCGCCGGCAAAGCTTTCCATCAGCACCGCCGTCACCTCGTGCTGGCCGGCCGATGCCCGGTCGTCGGAACGCTTGGCCGCGACCTGGTCGACGTCGTCGATCGTGCCGAAGCCGATGGCGCGCGGGTTGATGACGTTGTTGACGAACTCCTTGCAGTTCTGGCCGGATTTGCCCTGATAGGAGGAAATCTGGTCGACGCCGAAATTCTCGTAGTGGAAGGCGTAGCCGGCGATCTCGCAATATTCGTTGAGCATGCCGGCGAGCATCTGGATGAGGATCGTCTTGCCGGTACCCGGCATGCCGTCGCCGATGAAGGTGAAGAGGAAGCCGCCCAGCTCGACGAACGGGTTCATCTGCCGGTCGAAGTCATAGGCCATCAGCATCTTGGCGAGCTTCAGCGCCTGATACTTGGCGATATGGTTGCCGATGATCTCTTCCGGTTTCTTGAAGGTCATCACCAGCGGCTTGCGCTTCTGGCCGGGCGCGACGTCGAAGCCGTTCAGGGTGAAGTCGTCCTGGTCGAGCCGGATATGCACGTTCTCGAAGCTCTGCAGGCCGGTAAAGCGGCCCTTGCGCGCAATAAGCCCTTCGATGGCAACGCGCGAAAACGCACGGGCACGCGCCGTCAGCGCCAAATCGTCGGCCGCACCGGAAATGCTGCGGTCGAGCGCCGCGATCAGCCCCTTCAGGGCATCCTGCGGCGTATCGAACAGGAAGTCCGGCTCGACGGCATCGTCCACCGGCTCGCCCTCGCCCGACAGCGTCGAGCCGAGATAGGCGGCCAGCGTGAAGGCGGAGATATAGGCGGAAGCGTTGAGCAGCGCCTTGAACTGGTTGGCGTCCTCGCCGGCAAGCGGCGCGGTCGTGTTGCGCGCCTGCAGCTGTTCGAGGTTCGTCTGGCGCGCGAAGACGTCGGCGACAGCCAGCGCCACCTGGATGCCGCGACGGGTCCTGTAGAGAACCGCATGCTGCGCCGGCGACAGCATCTGGTCGCCCTGCCGCACCGCCTGAACCGTGCGCGCAAGCTCGACCTCGCGGGTGCGGCGCTGGCCGCCGGTCGAAACCGTCGAAACGAACCGTCGCCCGGTGCCGGCGAGCGGTGCGCCGGCTGATCCCTCGTCCCGCTCAAGGATCACCAGCTTGGTCACCAGCCCCTGCGCGACCGCCTGGTGCTTGGCGATCTCGTCCTCGTGCAGCGTCGTCAGCCCGGTATTGAGTGTCATGCTTAAACCTCGCTCACGACCTGGTTTCCGGAGATGACATGCACCTTGTAGTCACCGAACACCTGGGCCGCCTCGCCCGATGCATAGAGCGCCTGATAGGCGTCGTGCGGCACCAGCGCATGTTTCTCGTAGGACGAAACGCCCATGCGCGTGGCCTCCAGATTGTCGGTGTCGATGTGGAATTCCTCCTGCGCCGGCGTCGTCGACCAGAAGCCGCGCTGTGCGGCGCGTTCGGCCTTCGAAAACACCTCCTGCACGGTCCAGGTCAGGAGCCAGGCATTTTCGGGCTTGCGCACCTTGGACAGGATCTCGTTGATCTTCGCATTGTTCTCGGTGATCCCGGCCGAATAGAACGGGCCAAGCACGATGCGCCGCAACTGCTTGGGGTGCAGCTCGGGGAAATCCTTGTCCATATTGGTCGCGATCGTCACCGGCGTCAGCGAGTAGGTGCTGTTCTTGGAGGCAAAATCATCAAAGCGGCTGGCAAGCTCCGGATTGAGCAGGCCGCCGACCGGCAGCGGAATCTCGACCTGTGGGTTGAGCTTGCCATCCGCGGTGACGAGCATCTCGACGATCTTCTCGGAGGAATCCTCGATCGTCGCCATATAGACCATCGGCAGGGTCTGGGTGCCATCGAAGGCGCCCCAGCTTACGATGTAATAGGGCCGCATCGTCTTCGGATTGACGGCGACGCGGATCGTTTCCGGCAGGATGAACGGCGAAAAAATCTCGCCCTTGCCGATCTGCTCGAGATAGAGCCGCTCGGCCATGCGCGACTGCAGCGCCTCAGGAAAAGCCTTCTGCCTCAGGATGAAGTCGGCCATCTCCTCGCGCAGCGCATCGGCGGACGGAATATCCGCAAGCCGCTTCGGTGCCGCCTGGCGGTCGTTTTCCAGTTCGAGCACGTTCTGGAAAACCGGGAAGCCGCTCTCGGCCCGGGAGATCCTGAACTGATCGACGAAGCCGATGCGGTTCTCCCAGCAGGCGATCGAAGCTTTCAGCCGGGCGAGATAGGGAACGATCACCTCACCGACCACCGTATTGCGATAGAGCGGCGAATTGCGGTCACCGAGAAACAGCTCGAGCCCGGCAAGAGCCGAATGGATCGAGGCGAAATACTGCGTCACGGCGGGGGATGCAGCCACTTTCATGCCGTTCCCCCTGGCGCGTGCCGCAAGGCAAACTCGGACCCTATCATGTGCATGCCCGTGCCCTGCCGCCGATCACTGCTTCACGTAGTTGGCGGTGTTGTGCTTGTCCATGACCGTCTGGAAGCGTCGGGCAAACGCATCGTCGGCCAGCTTCTTGCGGCGCTGGATATCCTGCGTCGACAGCATGTTCTTCTCGTGCATTTCGAGCAAGTCGCCGATATGGCGCTGGGCGGCGGCGCCGATGCCCGCCATCGTCTCTTCCGCTGCCGTATCGACCTGGCTTCCGAGCGTATTGATCTTGTGGGCGACATCCTGCTGGGCGGCGGTCTTCAACGAATCCTCCAGCGCCTTGTAGAGCACGATGCGCTGCTCGGTATCGATCGTCAGCTTGTTGATCAGGGTGTTCTGCGCGGCGATCTGGTTGTTGAGCGAATCGACGAACGTCTGGAACATCGAGGTGTAGCGCTCGAGCGTCTGGCTCTCGGCCAGCAGCTCCTGCTCCTTCGCCTGCTTCTCGTTGTATTCCGTCGCCAGCGCCGAGCGCTCGCCTTCAAGCTCGGTGCGCACCTTCTGCTCGGTCGACGCAGCAATGCGGTTCTCGATGTCGAGCAGCAGCGGGTTGAGCTCCTCGATACGCTTCTGCACCGCTTCGAGATTGGACATCGTGCCCTTGCGGCGCTCGATCACCTGGATCAGGCTCTGCTCGGAGGTCTTGTAGCGCTGGTCGAGGATCGACTTCTGGTCCTTGAGGATGCCGACGATGGTATCGGATTTCGACAGCAGCTCCTGCAGGTTGCCGGCGAGCGACATGTTGCGCACCCGGTCGGTGCGCATGCGCTGCATCTTCTGCTTGGAGAACATGCCGATGAATTTCTCGTAGCCGGTATAGTTCTTCATGCTCTCGAATTCGGAGCCGAAGACGTTGGTCGCATCTTCGAGCCCGATGATCAGGTCGGCGATGTTGGCCTCCATCACCTTCTGCTGGCTGATGACGTCCTGGATGCGGGCGTTCTCGATATCGAAATTGACGTCGCCGAGCTTGGTCTCGGCCTTGGCGAATTGCTCCAGCACGACGCCGGATTGCTCAAGCTTGCCGCGCATCTGCTCGACAACGCTTTTCGTCTTCTCGATTTCCGCGTCAAAATTCTGAAGAGTCGCCATATCATCCCCCTGGATCGGTTGAGGCAACAGATGCCATCCGGGCCAAATTGTTCAGCCTTCGATTGCAGGTATATAAAGGGTGTTTATCGAAAGAGAACAAGCCTCGCCGGCCGGCTTTTTTGGTCAGCCGTCCCGTCGAAGTGATTGAGATATCGAAGGCATTGCCTATTTGGCCGCGGATGGGTCCTTGAGATAGGCGATGACGTCGGCAATGTCCTGCGGCTTCTTCAGCCCGGCAAAGCTCATCTTGGTGCCGCCGACCATCGCCTTGGGGCTGAGGAGATATTCGCTCAGCGTCGCTTCGTCCCAGACATGCCCCTCGGATCCGAAGGCCTTCATCGCTTCCGAATAGCTGTAGCTGGAGACCGAGGCGGCCGGACGGCCGATCACGCCCATCAGGCTCGGCCCCACCCTATTGTTGGGCTCGGTCGCCGTGTGGCAGGCGCCGCATTTACGGAAGACTGATGCCCCCGCCTTGGCGTCACCGCCAGCATGGCCGGGCGTCGCTCCGAGACAGAGACAGAGCAGAAGATAGGGAAACAGACGCGGCATCGCGAACCTCATCGGGGAAAACCGGGATCAGCATGGCATCCAGAATGCGTGGCTTTCAAGACGCCATGCAGTCGCACCGCGATGCCGCGCGTCCGATAGAACGAGCGAAGGATGCTGTAGCACTGCAAACGCGCGACATAACGCCCTGAATCGAATCCGGTTTATCGGCTTCAGGCGGGGTCGCAGCGCATCTTGTCTTCCCAATGGCGCCGGCAATAGGAGACATATTTCTCGTTGCCGCCGACCTCGACCTGGGCGCCTTCGCGAACGACGTTGCCCTGCCCGTCGAGACGGACGACCATGGTCGCCTTGCGGCCGCAGTCGCAGATCGTGCGCACTTCGCGCAGCTCGTCGGCAATGGCCAAAAGCGCCATCGAGCCCGGAAAAAGCTTGCCTTGGAAATCGGTGCGCAACCCGTAGGCCATGACGGGAACGCCGATGCGGTCGGCGACCCGCGCCAGCTGCCAGACCTGCTCCTCGTCGAGAAACTGCGCTTCGTCGACGAAGACGCAGGCAATCTGGCCCGCACCATCGGTGTTGAGCTTTTCGATCAACGCGTAGAGATCGTCGCCACCATGGAACGGAATGGCATCCGCATCGAGGCCGATCCGTGACGAAATGCGCCCGGTGCCGGCCCGGTCGTCGAACGCTGCGATCAGCATGACGACGCGCATGCCGCGTTCCTGGTAGTTGTAGGATGCCTGCAACAGCAATGTGCTCTTGCCCGCATTCATCGTCGCATAGCTGAAATAGAGTTTGGCCATATCCTGCCGTTCCCGGAAATCGTCTCGTCGGTTCATGACGAGGCTTGGGCCCGAAGGCCAGAGCCCGTTTGCGCGACCCACAGTTTTTCGCCCAACTTGACCATTTCGTGGGCATTGCGACATTCTGCGTCGCAGCGTGCATCCCGTCCGCGTATTGACGCAATACACTTCCTTCGACATCAAAGCGCTTGAATTCGCTATCCAATGGTGTTTGGCTAAAGCTCCAATGGTGTTTGGCTAAAACAATAATAGAGGCAGGGGAACGACAACGATGAACAAAGCACTCTCTCTCAAATTCATGCTCGCGGGCGCCGTTTCGGTGGCTGCCCTTGTTGCCGGAAACGCCGCGGCAGCCGAGCCTGAAAACTGTGGCACCGTCCGGTTCTCCGACGTCGGATGGACCGATATCACCGCCACCACCGCTACGGTTTCCGCTGTCCTCAAGGGCCTGGGCTACGAGACGGATATCAAGGTTCTCTCCGTTCCGGTCACCTACACCTCGCTCAAGAACAAGGACATCGACATCTTCCTCGGCAACTGGATGCCGACCCAGGAAAACGACGTGCGCCCCTATCTCGACGACAAGTCGGTCGAATCCTTCGGACCGAACCTCGAAGGCGCGAAATACACGCTGGCGACCAACGCCAAGGGTGCCGAACTCGGCATCAAGGACTTCAAGGACATCGCCACCAAGAAGGACGCGCTCGAGGGCAAGATCTACGGCATCGAGCCGGGCAATGACGGCAACCGCCTGATCATCGACATGGTCGACAAGGACACCTTCGGCCTGAAGGGTTTCGAAGTCGTCGAATCCTCCGAACAGGGCATGCTGGCTCAGGTCGCCCGCTCCGAGAAGGATGGCGCGCCGATCGTGTTCCTCGGCTGGGAACCGCATCCGATGAACGCCAATTTCAAGCTCACCTATCTCTCCGGCGGCGATGACATCTTCGGCGCCAATTTCGGCGGCGCCAGCGTCTTTACCAATGTGCGCGCCGGCTACACCACCGAATGCCCTAATGTCGGCAAGCTGCTCACGAACCTCAAGTTCTCGCTGCAGATGGAAAACGAGATCATGGGCAAGATCCTGAATGACGGCAAGGAGCCGGACGCCGCCGCAACGGAATGGCTGAAGGCCAACCCGACGGCGATCGACCCATGGCTTGCCGGCGTCACGACCAAGGATGGCGGCGAAGGTCTCGCCGCTGTCAAGACCGCGCTCGGGCTCTGACCGGCAGCAAGGCGGGGGAAGTCCCCGCCTTTTTTCACCGCATCGCGCGATAGTGTTGATCTGACGAGACGGATTCACCCTGTGGAATTTCTGACAGAATACCGCATTCCCATTGGCGGCTGGGCCAAGGCGTTCGTCGACTGGCTGACGACGAACTTCGAGTTGTTCTTCGACCAGCTCGCTCGCTTCCTGTCCGGCGTCGTCGGCGTTCTGCTTTATATCCTGCAGACGCCGCACCCGCTGATCGTGGTAGCGGTCATCACCGCACTCGCCTGGTGGTTCCGCCGTTCGCTCGGCGTGACACTGTTCACCGGCCTCGGATTGCTGCTGATCATCAACCAGGGCTACTGGAAGGAAACGACGGAAACGCTGGCGCTGGTGCTGGCGGCCAGCGTCGTCAGCATGGCCGTCGGCGTTCCGCTCGGCATTGCCGCCGCGCGCCGGGCCTGGGTCTACTCCGTCATGCGGCCGATCCTCGACCTGATGCAGACGATCCCGACCTTCGTCTATCTGATCCCCGCGCTCATTCTCTTCGGTCTCGGCATGGTGCCGGGCCTGATCGCAACGGTGATCTTCGCCATTCCCGCACCGATCCGCCTCACCCGTCTCGGCATCATCTCGACGCCGCCCTCGCTGGTGGAGGCGGCACAGGCCTTCGGCGCGACACCCGGCCAGGTGCTGCGCAAGGTCGAGCTTCCCTTCGCCATGCCGCAGATCATGGCGGGCCTTACCCAGACGATCATGCTCTCCCTGTCGATGGTGGTCATCGCCGCACTCGTCGGCGCCAACGGCCTTGGCGTTCCCGTGCTTCGCGCACTGAACTCGGTGAACGTCGCCAAGGGTTTCGAGGCTGGTCTCTGCATCGTCATCCTCGCCATCATCCTCGACCGCCTGTTCCGCTCGTCCGACGAAGGAGAGGGTGCATGACCGACGCCGTCGTTTTCAAGAATGTCGACATCATCTTCGGCAACAATCCGCAGACCGCGCTCCAGATGGTTGACCAGGGAAAGACCCGTGACGAAATCGGCGCCGCAACCGGCCTGGTGCTGGGTGTCGCCGGTGCGTCGCTCGCGATCAACGAGGGTGAAATCCTCGTGTTGATGGGGCTGTCAGGCTCTGGCAAGTCGACGCTGCTCCGCGCCGTCAACGGCCTTGCGCCCGTCGTTCGCGGCGAGGTCGAGGTCAAGACCGCAAACGGGCCGCTCAACCCCTATCGCACCACACCAAAGTCGCTGCGCGACTTCCGCATGCACACTGTGTCGATGGTGTTCCAGCAGTTCGCGCTCTTGCCCTGGCGCACCGTCGCCGACAATGTCGGCTTCGGCCTAGAGCTTGCCGGCATGCCCGACGCGGAACGCAAGGCCCGCGTCGGCGAGCAGCTAGAGCTCGTCAACCTGACGAAGTGGGCCGACCGCAAGGTCAACGAGCTTTCAGGCGGCATGCAACAGCGTGTCGGTCTTGCCCGCGCCTTTGCAACCGGCGCGCCGATCCTCCTGATGGATGAACCGTTCTCGGCCCTCGACCCGCTGATCCGCACCCGGCTTCAGGACGAACTGCTCGAATTCCAGCGCCGCCTGAAGAAGACAATCGTCTTCGTCAGCCATGACCTCGACGAGGCGTTCCGCATCGGCAACCGCATCGCCATCATGGAAGGTGGCCGCATCATCCAGTGCGGAACCCCGCAGGACATCGTCAGAAACCCGGCGAACCAGTATGTCGCCGATTTCGTCCAGCACATGAACCCGATCAGCATGCTGACGGCAAAGGACGTGATGCAGACCGGCATCCAACGCGGAGCGGCCGTGGCCGGCGTGACGGCGACCGCCAAGCCGACGACGCCGCTCGTCGATATCCTCGACGCCATGTCCCGACAGCCGGGCAGCGTCGGCGTCGTCGACAACGGCTCCGTCGTCGGCACGATCAACGCGCAAAACATCGTTGAAGGCCTGACGCGACACCGCAACAAAAGTTGACGAAAACGCACAAGAAGCCAATAAAAGCCCGGCACCTGTTCCGGGCTTTTTCGTCTGGAACCGCGCTTGAATTTCTGGAAGGACCGACGAATGACCGACAAACCGAACGTATTGCGCGAAACCGATGACGAGGCGCGCAAGCTTGCGCACACGCTTCTGCGCGGCGCACGCAGCGGCTCGCTTGCGGCGATCGAACCGGAGAGCGGTGGGTTTCCTTTCGTCAGTCGCGTTCTCGTCGGCATGGATGTCGACGGCGTGCCATTGATCCTGATTTCCAAGCTGTCGACCCATACCAAGGCACTGCTTGCCGACACGCGCGCCTCGCTGCTGACGGGCGACCCCGGCAAGGGCGATCCCCTCGCCCATCCACGGCTGACGGTTCAGTGCGAGGCCGAAGCGATCTCGCGTGATTCGGATGCCCATGCCCGCATCCGCGAACGATTCGTTCGCCGCCATCCGAAATCGAAGCTCTATGTCGATTTTCCGGATTTCGGTTTCTTCCGCCTGAACCCGTTACGCGCCAGCCTTAACGGTGGTTTCGGCCGCGCCTATGTGCTGACCGCGCAGGATCTGGTGATCGAATCACCCGCCACCGCATCGCTCGCCGCCATGGAAGCAGGCGCTATCGAGCATATGAACGCCGATCATGCCGAAGCGGTCAGATTTTACGCTGAAAAACTTTGCAACGGCCCGGAGGGTGACTGGAAAGTGGTCGGTATCGACGTTGCCGGCCTGGATCTGGCCCTTGGCGACCAACTGAAGCGGCTCGAGTTCCCCGCGCCAATGCGGGACAGCTCGGAGTTACGGCCACTTTTGCGCGAACTTTACGGTTAATCGCTCGCCAGATACCCCCATTTCTTGCAGTAGGTGGTTGCCCTTTTATGCATCACGACTAATTATCGTCCTTCGTCAACCATAACTACGTGTGATGTAATTTTCGCATGGAGCACGCAATGCAGCCACTTTCGCCTGAAAAACACGATGAAGCTGAGATAGCAGCTGGCTTCCTCTCGGCCATGGCAAATCCTAAGCGCCTTCTCATCCTCGATTCCCTTGTCAAGGAAGAGATGGCTGTCGGCGCATTGGCCAATAAGGTGGGCTTGAGCCAGTCCGCCCTGTCCCAGCACCTGTCCAAACTGAGAGCCCAGAATCTGGTCAGCACTCGCCGTGACGCTCAGACGATCTACTATTCCAGCTCGTCCGACGCGGTCATGAGAATTCTGGGTACGCTCTCCGATATCTACGGCGTCGAAGCAAATGCCGTGGCAGAAAAGACTTTGGTCCGCCGCTCGGCCTGACCTACTCAGTCCGTAACAGGGATCATGCCCTGAAGTAGCCCCACACGAGAAATCGCGCGGGGCTTACTCTTTTCTGGAAGATCGGCAGACGGGGCAAGCCATTGCCCGGCCGAAGTGCCTCGTTGCCCAGGTAACATCGACCGTCAATGTTGCCAGGGGCTTGCCTGCGATGTTTACGCGGCCTTGAGGTTTCGGGGTCAGGATGCGCCCGGACATTACAGCGCCGCGCCTCAAATATGACGCGCAAAGGACGCTGTAGCATTTTGAACCTACTGCCGGGACATCGGGTTTCACGCAATGCAAGACAAGGTCCGTTGGGGCATCGCTGGTACCGGCGCGATCGCGAACAGCTTCGCGTCCGATATCCAGTTTACCGGCAATGCTGAGCTGGCCGCTGTCTATTCCCGGAGCAAGGAGAAGGCCGACGCCTTCGCCGCCCGTTTCGGCGGCATCGCCAGCCATTCCAGCATCGATGCCTTTGCCGCCGATCCAGGTATCGATGCGGTCTATGTCGCCTCGCCAAACGCCGTGCACCTAGAGCACGCGATCGTCTTCCTGTCGGCGAACAAAACTGTGCTGGTCGAAAAGCCGCTGGCAACGTCGTTCGACGATGCGCGCTCGCTCGCAGCCTTGGCTGCAGCCAAAAGCCTTTTCGCAATGGAAGGCATGTGGACCTGTTTCCTGCCGGCGATCGCCAAAGTCCGAACCCTGCTCGGCGCAGAGGCTCTCGGCCGCATTCGGCATGTCATAGCCGAGCTTGCCTATGAAAAACCATTCGATCCCACCAGCCGCTTCTTCGACGCAAGGCTCGGCGGCGGATCGCTGCTCGACCTCGGCATCTATCCGCTGTCCTTGTGCCTCAACCTGTTCGGACAACCACGGGCGGTCGACGGACGCTGGCAAAGCGCACCCACTGGCGTTGACCTGTCGGCGGAAATGCGCCTTTCCTACACCGGCTTCCAGGCTCATCTCTCCTGCGGTTTCGACCGCGACGGCGACAATCGGTTCATCATCGACGGCGATCGCGGCACCCTCGTCATCGACGCGCCGTTTCTGAAGGCGAGCCGACTGTTTCTTGGCGACAACGGTCTTGTCCGCAAGGTCATCGCACCTCGGGGCCAGGGCCTGTGGGCAAAGATGCTGACGCGCATTGCCAGGCGCGTCTCCTTGCCCGGCCTTCAACGCTTCGATCTGCCGTTCCCGGGCAACGGACTGCAATTCGAGATCGAGGCGGCAAGTGCGGCGATCCTGGAGGGCTGGCACGAGCACATCCTGATGCCGACATCGCGCAGCATCCAGGCGATCGAAATCATCGAGACGATCCGCGCTTTACCGCCGTCATAGATCGAGCGGGCGATAGCCCTGACGACCGCTGTTGAGCGCAAGCACGATCTCGGTCAGATGGCGCGCGGTCGCGCCGGAGAAGTGCGGCGTTTCCCCACGAGCGATCGCCTCGGCCTGGGCGGCAATGCCGCCAACAAAATCGATCTTCGAGGGATAGGCGGGCAATGCGGGGGCCGTGGCCTTGGCCGGATACCGCACCCTGCTGCCGGCATAGAGCCGGAGCGGCAGCTTGCGTCCGACCTTCCACTCGACCCAGTCGAGGGTACGGTGTTGCAGCGAGCGCTTCGCCCCGAAGGCCTCCAGATGTATGGGCGAGCGGTTGTCCCAGAGATCGCGCACGACGATGGTGCCCTTGTCGCCGATGATGGTCAGCGAGCGGTCGCGCGGGGCCGCAAGCCCGCAGGTCACACGGGCCGTCACGCCGGAGCGGAAGGAAAGGCAACCGACCGAAAAATCCGGGCCGAGGCTTAAGTTTTCCGTCCCCGGCCCCTTGTCCGGGAATGTCAGGGCGGAGACGGCGCTGACTTCTGCAACCGGTCCGAAAAGCGAAACGAGCCAGCTTGCGGCATAACCTGCATGTTCGAGTGTGCAGCCGACTTCGAACTCATGCACGCCCGGCCAGCGGGCGCCGGAACGGCTGCGCCACTCGCGCCAGTTCGCTTTGAACACCGGACCGTCTTCCATTTCAGCATAGACGAGGCGCGGCGTGCCGATGGCGCCGCTCGCAAGAAGCGAGGTGCAGAGCGCGTGCGCTTCGCTGAGCGCATTGGCCGGCGCACCGGCAAGCACCATCCCCCGCTCTCGCGCCAGATCCACCAGCTCGCTGGCCTGCTCGACATCCATGGCCAGCGGCTTTTCACAATAGACATGCTTGCCGGCCAGAAGTGCTGCGCGATTTACCGTGTAGTGGCTTTCCGGCGTCGTCAGGTTGACGACGATCGTAACAGCCGGATCCGCCAGCACCGCGTCCAGTGAAGCGTAGCGGTTGACCCTCCAGTAGCCGGCAAACGCAGCCAGGCGCGCTTCATCGCGATCCCAGACGCCGGCGAGGCTCAACTGCGGATGATTGGCAAGCGTCGTCATGTAGTAGTCGGCAACGAAGCCAGTTCCGACAAAGGCTATCCCGGTCATTGCTGCAGCCCCCTAGCGTGCGTCGGCAAGGAACGACGCGACATAGACGAGCGGCGCATTCCAGTTGATGGTGATTTCATTGGAGCCATAGGCCTCGATATCGTCGGCATAGCAGGTCTGCGGCGCGCAGCCCTGCAGTCGTTGCTTGGCGATCGCATCCACCGGCGTGGAATTCGGCCCGCCGGCAAGCGAGCCAACCGGCGGATTGGGCAAGGTCGGGTCCACCTGATGCGCGTACCAGCGGCTGTGCTGGTTCTCAGGCGAGCGCGCGCCGTAGCCGGTGATGTAGGACAGCGCCAGGGCATTGCGGCCGAGAATGTAATCCATGCTTTCGCGCGCGGCATTGAGGAAGCTCTTATCGCCCGAGAGGTCGAAGGCCGTCGACAGGACGATGATGTTTTGCAGGATCAGCTGGTTCGAACCCCAGTCGTATTGATGGTTCCTCGGGCGGTAGATCTGCCCGAACGGCTCAGCTGCCTGCAGCGGTAGAAATGCCCGCGCGGCCGTCAGAACCGAACCTCGCACCATGTCGAGGTCGGCCTTGGGCAGGGCTACGCCGTAAAGCGCCAGTTGCAGCCGGGCGAAACCGGCAACATTGCGCCAGTGGAACGCGCCGGTCGACGGCAGCACATCGCCGGACCAGTGCGGAGAAGCGCGCAGCGCATCGAGGTACGTCGCCTCTCCGGTTGTCAGGAACAGTTCTGCCGCGGCCCAATAGAGTTCGTCCGACGCGTCGTCGTCATCGTAATCGCCGCCGCCCGAATTGCCTTCGGATTTCGGCGCGAGCAGGACCGGATTGGCATTGGCCGCCACCCATGCCTTGCGCGCTGCCGAAAGCAGCGTTGCGGCAAAGGTCGGGTTGTCCTTGGCAAAAAGCCGCGAGGCCTGCGCGGCGACCGCCGCCACATCGAAGGTCGCAGCCGTCGAAGGCCGGTGGAGCGCCCGCGGTTTCGGATCCTCGCTCGGCAACATCGGCGGCGCGGTCCACTCTGTGTCGTGGATCTTGTGATGCATCATCCCGGCAAGCGGCTCACCGTCCGGCACCATCATTGCAAGCAGGAACTGCAGCTCCCATCGAACCTCGTCGAGCAGATCGGGAATGCCGTTGCCGCTTTCGGGAATGCGCGAAAGCCGATCGCCGAGGACGGGCGAGGCAGCACCGCCAAAGACACGGCCGCGCTCGAATGTCGCCAGCAGCTGCGCGACCGAGATCGCACCGTTGACCGCGTATTTGCCGTGGTCGCCGGCATCATACCAGCCGCCGGATACATCGAGACGATAGGAGCAGGACCAGTCGCCATAGAGCGCTTTGGCCTCATCGCCAGTCAAGCAGCCGATAGATTTGTCGCCCTCGTTCGGAGCGACGCCGATATGACCGGCTGGCCTGGCATAGGCCTTGCCGGCGATATCGCCGCGGATCTGGATACCGCTGCGCTGCGGGTAGAACCAGGAGAGCGCGTCTACGCGCAGGCGGCCATAGAGATCGTCAGAGATCGAAAAGCGATCGCTGGTCCAGTCACCGGAGACCAGTCGGTACCCGTTGCCGGGAACGGCATAGGCGGAAAAGTCCGCCACGTGCGTCCTGACGCCGGCGGACGGATCAAACCCGCTCGGTCGCGTTGTCCCCTCGCCGACGACGGCATCGCCTGCATCGATCAGTTGGAAGGAAATGGCGCTACGAGCATCGGAGATGACCGTCGCCCGCTTTGGACCATCGGTGAAATAGCCGAGCTGGTTCACCCGAATGGCCGGCCCCTGGTTCGCTCGGCTGGCCGCACCAGCAGAGGCCTCGATCTCCACCAAGGACAAGTCATCGATGCAGAAGCGCCAGGATTTTTCAGCGCCGCCGAGCGGGAAAATCAGTTGGGCCTCATCCTCTTCGGAGGCCATGAAATCTGCCGAAAACGGCGCACGCTCCGGCGCGCCTGCGATGCTGAACTCGCTCTGCACCGTCCAGGGCTCGGCGCCACGCTGGATGCGGGCGGACACGGCACGGGAAGGATCAGCCGCGGTCGACAGCGAGAGCCTGTAGTGAAGGCCGGGCTCGAGTTTCAACCCGTTGACACCAATGAGCCTGTCCCAGGTGTCACCGCCCGCCGAAACGTCGGCACAAAGCTGCCTTCCGCTCCGGGTCAGAGCCACGCCTTCCCCGGCCCAAAAAGTGTCCCGGCCTTGCTCGAAGCGTCCGTCGACGATCAGGTCGGCGGCCGCGGCCATGCCTGGCAGAAAGAGGACGGCAATGGCCGCCGGCGCTATCCCCAACCTCGACACTGTCTCGCCACTCCGCATCTTTCGCCACCGGACCGCACCGTCGGGGGACGGCGGGAAACACTGCCATGGATCCGGCGATACACGGCGCGGTAGCGTTGACGCAAACAGGTTAAACTTGAGAAAACGTTCGGGCCCATAACGAAAAATCCGACCTTTGGAGCTCCTCGAATAGGCGGACGGTTGCCGCCAGCGGAATATACCGCTCTCGAAATCCGAGGCATGCCCTGAGCGATCACACGCCGGCGCTCCAGACTTGACCCGAACCGGCGCCCTGATAGTTTGACCAAAGGGTAAAAGAATCCAAGCGGGCGCGATCGCCCGACACGCGACCATGCCGAGGAGAACTGGAATGTCGAACCGCCTCAACACCACGCCGAACGACCTGCGCGCCTTCTGGATGCCGTTCACTGCCAACCGGCAGTTCAAGAAGGAACCGCGCCTCTTCGTCGGCGCGAAGGACATGCACTATACGACGCATGACGGTCGCACGGTCCTCGACGGCACGGCGGGTCTCTGGTGCGTCAATGCCGGCCATTGTCGCCCGAAGATCACCGAGGCGATCCGCGAACAGGCAGGCGAACTCGACTATGCGCCGGCCTTCCAGCTCGGACATCCAAAAGCCTTCGAACTGGCGAACCGCCTGGTCGATATCGCGCCTGAGGGCATGAACCACGTTCTCTACACCAATTCCGGCTCTGAATCGGTCGAGACCGCGCTGAAAGTGGCGCTCGCCTATCACCGTGCCAAGGGCGACGGCTCGCGCTTCCGCCTGATCGGCCGCGAGCGCGGCTATCACGGCGTCAATTTCGGCGGCATCTCGGTCGGCGGTATCGTCTCCAACCGCAAGATGTTCGGCACGCTCCTGACCGGCGTCGACCACATGCCGCACACCCACCTGCCGGCCCAGAACGCCTTTACCCGCGGCGAGCCCGAGCATGGCGGCGATCTCGCCACCGAGCTTGAGCGCATCGTCACCCTGCACGACGCCTCGACCATTGCCGCCGTCATCGTCGAGCCGGTCGCAGGTTCGACCGGCGTGCTGATCCCGCCGAAGGGCTATCTCAAGAAACTGCGCGATATCTGCACCAAGCACGGCATCCTGTTGATCTTTGATGAGGTCATCACCGGCTTCGGCCGCCTCGGCACGCCGTTCGCCGCACAGTATTTCGACGTGACGCCGGACATCATCACCACCGCGAAGGGGCTGACCAACGGCGTGATCCCGATGGGCGCCGTGTTCGTGACCTCGGAAATCCACGACGCCTTCATGAACGGCCCGGAACACCTGATCGAGTTCTTCCACGGCTACACCTATTCCGGCAACCCGATCGCCTCCGCCGCAGCGCTTGGCACCCTCGACACCTACAAGGAAGAGGGCCTGTTGACACGCGCCGCCGAGCTTGCCTCCTATTGGGAAGACGGCCTGCATTCCCTTAGGGATTGCCCTAATGTCATCGACATCCGCAATGTCGGCCTGATCGGTGCAATCGAACTGCAGCCGATCGCCGGCGAACCGACCAAGCGCGCCTTCAATGCCTTCCTGAAGGCCTACGAAAAGGGCCTTTTGATCCGCACCACCGGCGACATCATCGCGCTGTCGCCGCCGCTGATCATCTCCAAGGCGGAGATCGACGAGCTGTTCGACAAGCTTCGCGACGTGCTCGTCAACAATATCTAATTGCATCGTCCATCTGCGAATACGACCCTTTCCCCGGCAACGGGGAGAGGGTTAATCTTATCTACGGGTCTGAAATGAGGGGTGCAGAGATGTCTAGGGCTTTGGAACGAATGATCGACCAGGGCGTCGGCCGCGAGCCGGCCGACATCGTGCTCAAGGGCGGGCGCTTCTTCGATCTGGTGACGGGTGAACTGATCGCCTCCGATATCGCCATATCGGGTGACCGCATCGTTGGCACCTATGGCGATTATGAGGGACGCGAGGAGATCGATATCTCCGGCCGCATCGTCGTGCCCGGCTTCATCGATACCCATCTGCACATCGAATCCTCGCTCGTCACCCCGCATGAGTTCGATCGCTGCGTGCTGCCGCTCGGAATCACCACCGTCATCTGCGACCCGCACGAGATCGCCAATGTGCTCGGCACCGAGGGTATCCAGTTCTTTCTCGATTCCGCCCTCGAAACCATCATGGATATCCGTGTGCAGCTGTCGTCCTGCGTGCCGGCGACGCATCTGGAGACCGCGGGCGCCGACCTGCCGATCGAAAGATTGCTGCCCTTCCGGGATCATCCGAAGGTGATCGGCCTTGCCGAGTTCATGAATTTCCCCGGCGTCATCCACAAGGACCCGGTATGCCTCGCCAAGCTCGAGGCGTTCCAGGGTGGGCACATCGACGGGCACGCGCCGCTGCTGCGCGGCAAGGACCTCAACGGCTATCTCTCGGCCGGCATCCGCACGGAACATGAGTGCACCACCGCGGACGAGGCGATGGAGAAGATCCGCAAGGGCATGCATATCCTGGTGCGCGAAGGTTCCGTCTCCAAGGACCTGCACGCGCTGATGCCAATCATTACCGAGCGGCTTTCGCCCTATCTGGCGCTCTGCACCGACGATCGCAATCCGCTCGATATCGCCGAGCAGGGCCACCTCGATTATATGATCCGCACCGCGATCGCCGCCGGCGTCGAGCCGCTGGCGATCTATCGCGCCGCCTCGATCTCGGCCGCGCGCGCCTTCGGCCTTCGCGACCGCGGCCTTGTGGCCCCCGGCTGGCGCGCCGACCTCGTCGTCGTCGACAGTCTCGAAAGCTGCCGGGCGCAGATGGTCTTTTCCGGCGGCCGCCGCGTCACCGACGCACTGTTTGCCACCCGCAAGCCGGTCGCCCCCGTCGGCCTCGACAGCGTCAAGGCCGGCCATGTCAATGCCAGCGACTTCGGCGTGCCCTACTCCGACAGCGAGACATCCGTCATCGGCGTCCTGCCGGGCAAGATCATCACCGAGCACCGCCGCTACCGGCTGCCTGCCGATGGCAATGAGACCGGCGTCGACCTCGGTCGCGACATCATCAAGGTGGCGGTGATCGAGCGCCACGGCGTCAACGGCAACCACGCCAACGGCTTCGTACAGGGGTTTGGCCTGAAGAAGGGCGCGATCGCCTCGACGGTCGGCCATGACAGCCACAACATCTGCGTCGTCGGCGTCAACGTCGAGGACATGGCGACCGCCGCCAATCGCCTTGGCGAGATCAAGGGCGGCTTCGTCGTCGTCGAGGATGGCAAGGTCACCGGCGAGATCGCGCTTCCGGTCGCGGGCCTGATGAGCCTGGAACCGCACGAATCCGTGCGCGACACCCTGCACCATCTGCGCCAGGCGGCATTTGCGCTGGGCGCCACGCTGGAAGAGCCATTCCTGCAACTTGCCTTCCTGCCGCTACCGGTAATCCCGCACCTGAAGATATCAGACCGCGGCCTCGTCGACGTCGACAAGTTCATGCTGATCGGCTGAAGCGCGGCTCGCTCAGTTATCCGCGGCGACCGACAGCTCTTTGCGGAAATAGACGACGCGTTCGGTTTCCTCGAAGCCGAGCGCCATATGCAGGCCATGGCTTTCCAGATTGTCGATATCGGTGTCGGATGCAAGCTCGCGGCAGCCGCGACTGATCGCCCAGCGTTCCGCCGCGGTAATCAGCGCCCGCGCAACGACATGGCGGCGATAGCCCGGAAGCACATAGATGCCTTCGAGGAAGGCAACAGGCGATGTCTCGCAGCCGTTGACGTAGTCGGTGCGTAGCGACACTTCGGCGAAGCCTGCCGCGACACCGGCATCGTCCTCGCAAAGAAACGCGGCCTGTCGCTCGGCTGCAGCCAGACTGCTATCGATCTCGTCGCGGTGCACGGCGGCCGGCGTGTCGGACCAGAGCGCAAGCCGCATTTCCAGCCAGCGGCCGACCATCTCCCCGTCCATTAGCAACACACGCATCAGAGCTTCCCGCAATAGGCACTCAGAGCATCGAGTTTCAGCACGCCGCCGGCGACCCGCGCCGATTGACCCGGCAACGGCATGTCTTCGACCGCCGAATCGGAGACGAGGAATTCCTGCTGCTCTCGCGTCAGGTTGAAGACGAAGAGCAGCCGCTCGCCGTCCTTCTCGCGGATGAATGCCAGCAGGTCGCGGTTGCTCTCGATGAACGACATGTCACCATCGTGCAGGGCCGCATGCGACCGGCGAAAAGCCAGCATGGCGCGATAATGGTTGAGCACCGTGCCAGCGCCAGCCTCCTGCGTATCGACCGCCAGGCGGGCCTGCTCTGTCGGCACCGGCAGCCACGGTTTTCCGGCGGAGAACCCGGCATGCCTGGCGGCCGCCTCCCACACCATCGGCGTGCGGCAGCCATCCCTCCCCTTGAACGACGGCCAGAAGCGGATGCCATAGGGATCGCGTAAATCCTCGAAGGCAAGATCCGCTTCCGTCAAACCCAGCTCTTCGCCCTGGTAGAGGCAGATCGAGCCACGCAAGGTCGCCAGGAGGGTGATCGCCAGCTTTGCGACCACTTCCCGCTCCGCCGCGCTTTGCGCAAAGCGGCTGACATGGCGCATGACATCGTGGTTGGAAAAGGCCCAGCACACCCAGCCGTCGGTAACGGCCTTCTGGAAATTGTCAACGCAGCGGCGGATATGGCTGGCGGTGAAATCCGGACCGAGCAGATCGAAGGTGTAGCACATGTGCAGCTTGTCGCCGCCGCTGGTGTAGGCAGCGACCGTCTTCAAAGACCGCGCGCCGTCACCCACCTCGCCCACCGTCGTGCGCCCGCCATAGCCGTCGAGCAGCTTCCGGAACCGCTGGAGAAAGGCGACGTTTTCCGGTTGGCTCTTGTCGTAGAGGTGATCCTGCATGCCATAGGGATTGACGTCGGGCGCATCATTGCTCGTCGCATCCGGATCCGGCACCAGCGGCGGATTGTCCCTGAGATGGCGGTCGTGGAAATAGAAGTTCACGGTATCGAGCCGGAAACCGTCGACGCCACGGTCGAGCCAGAAGCGCGCTGCATCCAGCACTGCATCCTGAACATCAGAATTGTGGAAATTGAGATCCGGCTGCGAGGTCAGGAAGTTGTGCATGTAATATTGCTTGCGCACCCCGTCCCATTCCCAGGCCGGTCCGCCGAAGATCGAAAGCCAGTTGTTCGGCGCGGTGCCATCCGGCTTCGGATCGGCCCAGACATACCAGTCTGCCTTCGGATTCTCGCGGCTGGTCCGGCTTTCGACGAACCAGGGATGGCGGTCGGAGGAATGCGAAATCACCTGATCGATGATCACCTTGAGGCCGAGGCGGTGCGCCTCCGCCAGCATCGCGTCGAAATCGGCAAGCGTGCCGAACATCGGGTCGACGTCGCAATAATCCGAGACGTCGTAGCCCATGTCGGCTTGCGGCGAGGTGAAGAAGGGCGACAGCCAGATGGCGTCGACGCCGAGCGAGGCGATGTGGCCGAGCCGCCGCGTGACGCCCTTCAAGTCGCCGATGCCATCGCCATCGGTATCCTGAAACGAGCGCGGATAGACCTGATAGATCACAGCGCCGCGCCACCAATCGTCACCCGAAACCTGCTGAGACGCCATGCCCTGCCCCCGTGAAACCGATCTGTGCGCCAAGATGTAACCGCGCCCGGCGCGGGAGTAAACGCCGGAGGGCAGCCAAGTCATCGCTCAAATCTCAAGCGCCCTAAAAACAACTCTTGCCGAGACCGGCCTTGAACCTTATCCCGTCAGCACGGCAAATACCAAAGGGAGAGAAGACGTTGGCGGGAACGATGCTTTCGATCGGGGAGTGCATGGTCGAACTGATGCAGGCCGAGGGCGGCCTGTTGCGCAAAAGCTATGCCGGCGACACCTTCAACGCCGCCTATTATGCACACCTGTTCCTGCCGATCGACTGGTCCGTCGCCTATTGCTCTGCCGTCGGCACCGACATGGTTTCCGACGAAATGCTCGCCTTCATGGCCGAGAAGGGCATCGACACGGCGGCCGTCCGCAAAATCGAGGGTCGCACGCCGGGCCTCTACATGATCCATCTGAAGGACGGCGAGCGTAGCTTCTCCTATTGGCGCTCGGCTTCAGCAGCGAGACTTCTCGCCGATGACCCAGAGCATCTGCGCCGCGCCATCGAGGGCGCCGATCTCATCCTGTTTTCCGGCATTACCCTTGCGATCCTGGCGCCCGAGGCGGTGGAAACGCTGCTTGCCGAACTGCGCCGCGCCAAGGCCGCGGGTAAACGCGTCGTCTTCGACCCCAACATCCGTCCTCGCCTTTGGGACGACGCCGAGCGCATGCGCCAGACACTGACGGATGGCGCCCGTGCCGCCAGCCTGGTGATGCCGAGCTTCGACGACGAGGTCACGCATTTCGGTGACGGCTCGATCAAGGCGACGATCGAGCGCTACAAGGCGCTGGGTGTCGCCGACGTGGTCGTCAAGGACGGGGAAAAGGGTGTGACGCTGGCGTTCGAGGGATCAGAAGAAAGCCACGTCCCAGCAACGCCGGTCGAGCGCGTGGTCGACACCACCAGCGCCGGCGACAGCTTCAACGGTGCCTTCCTCTCGCGTCTCGTCACGGGCGACACGCCGAGTGAATCTGCAGCCTTTGCCGCCCGCATCGCTGCCGGCGTCATCGGCCACCATGGCGCGCTCGTCGACAAGAACAAGCTCGTCGACTGAGGCATCGCCGCAGCCGACCGCCGCTTGCGGATTTTGGGCATGATAGCATCCCTTGCGCGTCAAAATCGACGCGAGGGGCTGCAAAGACACAGACGCTGCCGCCGATGGCTCAGCGCTTCTTGCGCTTGTTCTCGAAGGGATTCTCCGACGCGCGATAGTGGATGCGGATCGGCACGCCCGGCAGGTCGAAATCGTTGCGCAAGCCATTGATCAAGTAGCGGGTATAGGATTCCGGCAGCGCGTCGGGCCGCGTGCACGAGATCATGAAGCCCGGCGGGCGGGCCTTCACCTGCGTCATGTATTTCAGTTTCAGCCGGCGGCCGGACACGGCCGGTGGCGGATGCTGCACCTGCTGGGAATCGAGCCAGCGGTTGAGACGCGCCGTCGAGATGCGACGGTTCCAGGTCTTGTCGGTGTCGATGATCGCCTGCATCAGGCGGTCGAGGCCGTAGCCGGTATGGCCGGAGATCGGTATGGCGCGAATGCCGCGCGCCTGCGGCAACAGCCGCTCGGTCTTTTCGCGAAGATCGGCAAGTACGGCCTGCCAGTCCTCGACCAGATCCCATTTGTTGAAGGCAAGCACGGCGGCCCGGCCTTCGCGAATGATGAGATCGACGATCTGCAGGTCCTGCTTTTCGAACGGAATGGTCGCGTCGAAGACGATGACCACCGTTTCGGCAAAGCGGATGGCGCGCAGCGCATCGGCGACCGAAAGCTTCTCCAGCTTCTCCTGCACCCTGGCCTTGCGACGCATGCCGGCGGTGTCGAACATCTTGATGGTGCGGCCGCGCCAGTCCCATTCGACCGAGATCGAATCACGGGTGATGCCGGCTTCCGGCCCGGTCAAAAGCCGGTCTTCGCCGAGGAAGCGGTTGATCAGTGTCGACTTGCCGGCATTCGGCCGGCCGACGATCGCCACGCGCAGCGGCTTGGTCTCGTCATAGGCAGGCTCGGCCTCGTCGTCCTCTTCCGCCGCTTCGCCGGTGGTAGGACGCAGGTCGATGTCGGTTTCGGCGACGTCGTCTTCCGGCGGATAGGCACGGTCTTCGCCGATCGCAGCAACGATCGCGTCGCGCAGGTCGAGCATGCCTTGGCCATGTTCGGCCGAGATCGGGCAAGGATCGCCGAGACCGAGCGTGAAGGCGTCATAGAAGCCGCCGTCGGAACCGCGGGCTTCGGACTTGTTGGCGACGAGCACGACCGGCTTGCCGCGCCGACGCAGCATCTCGGCAAGTGTGTTGTCTGCCGGCGTCAGGCCCCCCTTGGCGTCGACCACGAACAGCGACAGGTCGGCCTCGTCGATCGCGGCTTCGGTCTGCGCCCACATGCGGCCCTGAAGGCTGTCGGGTGCGGACTGTTCCAGGCCGGCGGTATCGATGATGCGGAAGCGCAGGTCGATGAGCTTGGCATCGCCCGGACGGCGGTCACGGGTGACACCCGGCGTATCGTCGACGAGCGCCAGCTTCTTGCCAACCAGACGATTGAACAAGGTGGACTTGCCGACATTGGGGCGCCCGATGATGGCGACGGTGAAACTCATGAACGTATCCGTTTCCGTCCTGAAGCGCTGCACGTCGTCAAGACATACAGCGCTCCAACACTTTGAAAATCAACATATCCTTTCCAAAGGCCGGTGCCGGCCCTCAGGGATATGCGCTTAGGCTTTGCCGCTCGCGGCAATCACGTCGAGCAGCATCTGCGCCCGGCCTGCAACATTGCGCGGGCTCTGGGGATCATCGACGATCTGTTGGAACCAGCTCTTCGCCTTGGCGGTATCGCCGGCCTTGTAGGCAGCAAGGCCAAGCGCCTCACGGGCCGAGTGGCGCATATTGTTCTGCGGCACGGCCAGTTGTTCGACTTCGGCCGAAACCTGGTCATAGGTGCCGGTATCGACCAGCAGATAGGCGGCGCGCAGGCGGGCGGCGTCGCGAAGCGCCTCAGGCAGGCTGGTGTCTTTGCCGATCTCCGAGAACGCCTTGATGGCGGCATCGGTCTCGCCCTTCTCGGCCTGCAGCGTCGCCGCACGAAGGCGAGCCAGCACCGGATAGGCGCCATAGCCGTCCTTCTGCAAGTTGTTGAGGGCGGCCAGCGCCTCGTCGGCCTTGTTTTCCTTGGCGAGGTTCAGCGCCTGGAGGAACTCGTCGCCGGACTTCGACGACGCGTTGTCACGCCAGTAGTCGTAGCCGACCTTGCCGATGGTTCCGAGAACGATGAGCACGGCAATCGCCACGATGACGCTGCCGAAACGGGCCCAGATGTTCTTCATCTGGTCCGAACGCAGTTCTTCATTCACCTCGCGGATAAAGCTGTCGTCTTGGTTCGCCATCGATTGCCCCGGCCTCTCGGCCTTCCCTGCACGCTATTAGGATTTTGCGCCTTCTACCCGATTTTGCGGCTGTTGTAAGGGGGCGCGCGTTATTTAGCCGACAACCATAGGCGAAACACCGATCACCAGTTCGTGCAACTTCCACACAATCACGCCATAAAGGGCCGCACCAAGCACGATGGCGATGAGGTCGTAGCGATAGGAAACGAACGCCGGATAGGTGATTTCGCCGGCGCGCCAGCGCTTTTTCATCGAAATGCGCAGGATCACCGCCCAGACGAGGAAGGTGCCGAAGAGCAGCACCGACGACGTCTCGCCATTGGCAAGCAGGTGGGCAAGTGCCCAGATCTTGATTGCGAGGATCGCCGGATGTTTTGTGGCCGCGCGGATCTTGCCCGGGGGCAGATAGGCGGCCACAAGACAGATGCTGGCGATCAGCATCAGGGTCAGCGCGATGTGTGCAAGAAAGACCGGGGGCGTATAGAGCATGCCGGTGGTGGCGCGCGCCTGATCGAAGCCATAGGCAATCAGACCGAGGCCAACAAGCGCACAGATACCGTGGATCGCATGCCAGGCGCCGGTGCCGCTGCTCGATATCACCGATGCGCGCAGGCCGGGTGCAAAGCTGCGAACGAGATGGATGCCCAAGAAGATCACGATACCCAATATCAGTAGCGCCATGTCGTCACCCGTCCTTCATTATTGTTCTGTCGGCTATCGACATAGCCGGAGTGCACAGAAATTTCCAGACAGATCAAAGGATTGCCGCATTCCTGGATAAAGGGACGGCATACGCAAATCGTCGCAGATATCATGATCCGAACATTTATTGCCCTTTCCCTCGCCCTTTGCCCTGCCCTCGTCGCGGCTGCCGAACCCACGCCCGATATGGCCGCACCGACCGTTCCTGCCAAGGACAAGCAGCTCGTCATCGTGTCTTTCGATGGGGCGCATGACAACGCGCTGTGGGAGAAAAGCCTGGCGATGGCCAAGCGCACCAATGCGCATTTCACCTATTTCCTCTCCTGCACGTTCCTGATGACGCGCGCCGACGGCAAGCAGAGCTACAGACCGCCGGGGCTGAAACCGGGTCGTTCCAATGTCGGCTTTGCCCAGAGCCGAGAGGAAATCGCGGCCCGCGCCGGTCACATCTGGCAGGCCCATCTCGACGGTCACGACATTGCCAGCCACGCCTGCGGCCATTTCGACGGCAAGGGCTGGACGAAGGCCGATTGGCAAAGCGAATTCTCGACATTCGACATCGCCCTGCGCGATGCCTGGAAGAAGGCCGACAGGCCGGATGCCGAGCCGCAAGGCTGGGCGGAATTTGCCCGCACCGGCATCAAGGGTTTCCGTGCGCCCTACCTGTCGCTGAGCGACGGCCTGCTGCCAGCCCTGAAGGCATCGGTCTTTACCTATGACGCGAGCCTGGTGACCAAGGGGCCGGGCTGGCCGATGGAGAAGGACGGTCTGCCGCGCTTCGGCCTGCCGCTGATCCCGGAAGGGCCGTCCAAGCGGCCGGTGATCGGCATGGACTACAATCTGTTCGTGCGCCATTCCATGGGTATCGAAAACAAGAAGGACAGCGCCACCTTCGAAGCGCGCACCTACGAGGCCTACAGACAAGCCTTCGACAAGGAATATGCCGGCAACCGCATCCCGCTGCAGCTCGGCTTCCATTTCGTCGAGATGAATGGCGGCGCCTACTGGCGCGCGCTCGACCGGCTGCTGACCGAGGTCTGCAGCAAGCCTGATGTCGCCTGCGTCAGCTACGCCCAGGCGCTGCCGATGATCGAGCAGGCAAAAAAGAAGGCGGATCGCTCCGCCTTCTGATTGGTCCTCTCCTGGCCCAGCTTAGGCCAGTTCTTCCTCGCCACCAACCGCGATGAACTTCTGCTCGATTTCCGGCAGGGGCTCATCGTCGATTGCCGCTTCGAAGGCGCGCAGACGCTTGTAGATCGAAAGCAGTTCGACAATCGTCGGCCAGGATGAAACCAGGTACTGAAACGACGACGTCACCTGCCCGAAGGCACCCGAGATCTGGTTCAACGCGCCGAGTGTGATCTTGCCGGCGATGATCGACGGCGCCAGGATCAGCAACGAGAAGATGCCGTTGATCTGCAAATAGAAAATGCGGGCGATGTTGAAGTAGAGATAGTGGAAATAGAGCCGGAAATAGTTCCGGCGAACGTTTTCGAAGAGATCGGCGACCGTCGGCGGCTGAGCGCGATCGGCGTGGTCCTCACCATAGACCAGTTCCTTGCGGTAGGCCGCTTCCACACGCTGGTTGCGGAACTCGAGGCCCGGCAGCTTAATGCCGACGAGCGCCAGGAACACCGTGCCGAACAGCGACCAAAGCACAGCGGCCGTAACCAGCGGATAGGGAATGTCACCGACGATCGGCAGTTCGGTGACATTGGCCGAAAGCCGGATCAATACCGGCGTAAACGCAATCAGCGTCATCACGCTGTCGATCAGGCTGACGCCGAGGCCCTCCACCGTCGTGGAGAAGCGCATTGTGTCTTCCTGGACACGCTGCGAAGCACCTTCGATACGACGCAGCTTGCCCCAGTGGGCCATGTAGTACTCGTTCATCGCCGTGCGCCAGCGGAAGATATAGTGGCTGACGAAGAAGCGGGTCATGACCGCGACAGCGACAGCGACCAAGGCGATACCGAGGAAGACGGCGATTTCTCCGTAGAACTCTGCCGCGGTCACCACCTTCGTCTTCGAGACGATCGCCTGAATCAGATCCCAGAACGGCCCGTACCAATTGTTGATCGCGACGCTCACCTGCACCTGGAAATAGGTGACGAAAAGAATGAGGGCTGAGCCGAGGATCGACCAGTTCTGCCAGGGATGTGGCGAATAGACATACCAGAATGCTGCGAACAGCCCGACGACCAGCCCGAAGTAGAGATAGAACCAGAGGAAGGCGGGCGACCAGAAGGCAGAAATCCCGGTGATCGGCGGCGCATCCGAGGGCAAGGGCGGCATTCCGAAGACTGCACCCAACTGCTCGCCTTCACCATACCAAAAGGCGATGGCGACAAGCGACCAGACGACAAAGGAAATGAAAAAGAGCTTCGGCTTCGGGAAGAAAGATAGGAACAAAGTACGGCACTCTCGTTTCGGGGGAGGAGAACAACTCGCCTCTCGAAGCGCCGAAACTAGGGCAAAGCACCTTTTTCAACAATCAGGTAATATGAACGTTACCGTTATTTCATCATGTGTTACGGCAAGCGGCGCAACCTTCCCGCCGCCGCTCAGCGCGGCAGCGCCGCTGCGATCCGCCTGAGTTCGGCAACGATCACCCCGCCGCAGACGAACAGCACCGCGGCCGCGATCAAGGTCGGCGCTGCAAAGCTGCCGGTGCGCTGGGCCAACCAGCCGGCAACCACCGGACCGATGATCTGGCCGATACCGAAGGCCGCCGTCATCAGCGCCAGTGCCTTGCGCGGACTTTCCGGCGCCAGATGCCGGCCGATCTGCAGGCCGTAGGCGGTGATCATCATGAAGGTGGCGCCCAGCATCAGGCCACCGGCAAGCGGCGCATAGGGCAGCGGCAGGCTGACGGTGAGCACAAGGCCGACAGCCTCGGCCAGAAGACCGATCGCGTAAACACCGGCAAGCCCGAAGCGCGGCACGGCGAAGCGCCAGAGATAGACCGACAGCGCTGCACTTAGGCCCGTCAACAGCCAGGCAAGGAACTCGATGCTGTGGCCGCCGCTCGCGTCGCGGGCCATGGCCACCAGGAACGTGGCCGTGATCACGTAACCGAAGCCGAACAACCCATAGGTCAGCGTCACCACCGTCAGGGGGCGGGTCCAGGTCAGCGGCTTTTCACGTGCGGCGCCGTTGCCGGAGACGGGACCGGCCGGCAGCATCAGAGCGACGACGACCGTGCCGACAAGCGCGACAAGAGCGCCGGTGAACCAGTCGGCTTGCGACGCTGAAAGCCCGGCGGCGCCAGCGAGAGGTGCCAACCAGACGCAGAGCGAGGAGAAGACGATGCCGAGCCCGACGCCGCCGAAATGCATGGCCGGCACATGTTCAGACCGCGCCAACAGCCCGTGACCAAGGACGATGCCGGAGATGAAGATCATCGAAAACGCGCTGGCAACGCCGGCGAGAAAGCGGATGAGACTGAGCACCAAGACCGAGGACGTCAGGCCCATCGCCGCCAGCAGCAGTGTGGTTGCCGCGAGCGAAGCAAGCCCGATCCTTCGCTCCTGCCCATGCGCCCAGCCGTAAGCGCCAAGCACGGCGCCGGCGAGATAGCCGACGAAATTGGCCGAGGCGATGAGGCCGGCATCCGCCGGCGATAGGCCGAGGTCCGTCATCATCGCCGGCAGGATCGGCGTGTAGGAGAAGCGGCCGAAGCCCATGGCGACCGCCATGGCAATGGCGCCGGCGGTAGCGGTGGAGGCGAGGCTTGCGTGATGTGGTCTGTCGATCGTGGTCATAAGCAGTTTTATTGCACTGCAAAACGAACACCACAAATCACTATAATTGAATGTCCTATTGAAGGAATCGAACGATGGCCCGTCAGCCGGGCAGCGTCACCACCAACGGACCGCCGCGCGTGACGACGACCGTGTGCTCATATTGCACGGTCGGTGCCCGCGGTTCGCTGTAGAGCGTCCAGTCGTCCTTGTCGCCGCTCTCGGCCCAGTCCGCGCCCATCGAGAGGAACGGCTCGACGGTAAAGACCATACCGTCGGTCATGCGCCGCCGCTCGCTCGGATCCGGCCAGGTCGCGATCTCCTTCGGCTCCTCGTGCAGCGAGCGGCCGATGCCGTGGCTGGCAAGGTTGGTGACCAGCGAATAGCGGTTCTTGCGGGCGAAATCGCCGATCGCATTGCCGATCGCTGCAAGCGACTGGTCCGGACGCACTTGCTTGAGGCCGACCCACATCGCCCGCTTGCCGTCACGGCAGAGGCGGTCGATGGCTGCCGAGACCGGCGGCACCGGAAAGGAAGCGCCGGTGTCGGCGAAGATGCCGTCTTTCTCAGCCGAAACGTCGATATTGACGAGATCGCCGGCGCGGATGATGCGGCTGCCGGGGATGCCGTGGGCGATTTCCTCGTTGACGCTGATGCAGGTGGCGCCCGGAAACTGGTAGCAGAGTTCCGGCGCAGAGCGCGCACCTGCCTCTTCCAGCACCTTGCGGCCGATGGCATCCAGTTCCGCCGTGGTGATGCCCGGCTCGAGCGCTTCGCCCATAGCCTGCAGCGCATTGGCGCAGATGCGGCCGATTTCCTTCAGCCGCAGCAGATCTTCTTCGTTGTTGAGGGTCATCCGTGTCTCGCTTTCGTGCCCACATGTAGCCGGTCGGCGCCGGATTTTCCAGCGCCGACAAGCGAGACATGAACGGCCTGTGGCGGCTCAGGCCGAAACGGTCTGTCCGGCCCCCTGCTCGGCAAGCGCCTTGCGCACCAGCGGCGCGACCTTGGTGCCGTAGAGTTCGATGCCGCGCATGATCTGGGCATGCGGCATCGGGCCGATCGCCATCTGCAGCAGGAAGCGGTCGTTGCGGAAGAGCTTCCAGTTCTCGACGATCTTCTCCGCCACGGTTTCGGGGTCGCCGAGGAAGAGATTGCCGGCAGGGCTGCGCGCCTGGTCGAAATGCGCCCGGTTCGTCGGCCCCCAGCCGCGCTCCCGGCCGATGCGGTTCATCACCTCGGCCTGCGGGCGATAAAACTGGTCAGCGGCAAGATCGGTCGTATCGGCGATGAAGCCATGGACATTGATGCTGGTCTTCAGCTTTGCCGGATCCTGGCCGGCACGACGGGCGGCCTCGCGATAAAGATCGAACAGCGGAGCGAACCGGCGCGGCTCTCCGCCGATGATCGCAAGTGCCACCGGCAGCCCGAGGGCACCGGCACGGGCAACCGACTGCGGCGTGCCGCCGACGGCGATCCACAGCGGCAGCACCTCCTGCAGCGGACGCGGATAGACGCCGCGATCGCTGATCGCAGGGCGCATCTCGCCCGCCCAGGAGACCTTTTCCGCTTCGCGCAGCGCCATCAACAGGTCGAGCTTTTCGGCAAAGAGCTGGTCGTAATCGTCGAGCGACTGACCGAAGAGCGGGAAGGACTCGATGAACGAGCCGCGCCCGGCCATGATTTCGGCCCGGCCGTTGGAGAGAAGGTCGAGCGTCGAAAACTGCTGGAACACGCGCACAGGGTCGTCCGAGCTCAGCACCGTCACGGCACTCGTCAGCCTTATGGTCTTCGTCCTCGCGGCGGCTGCCGCAAGGATGACGGCTGGTGCCGAGGCTGCATAATCAGGGCGGTGATGTTCGCCAAGGCCAAAGACATCGAGGCCGACCTGATCTGCCAGTTCGATCTCTTCCAGCAAATTGGCAAGCCGACGCTGGCCTTCCCGGCCCTTGTCGGCAGCGTTCGGATCGACATCCGCAAATGTGTAAAGCCCGAGTTCCATGATGCCCATCCTATCGTTGTTCTACCGACAGATAGTTGGCCCCGGCGAAAGCAGCAAATGCGCGTCCGGGAAACACTGTGTTTCCCGGATGATGCCAAACGGCGCTTGGATCAAGCCAAGGGTCCGGGGCGAGAGCGTTTCCGGTTTAAGCGGAGTCGCAGAAACGCTCTATCTCCTTGTTTTTACGCATTTCCTGACGGAAAACCGCTTCGCACTTTTCCTGGAAATGCTCTAGGTCAGCGTGCGCTTGACCGCATTGCGCCAGCCCTTGAGCTTCGTCTTGCGCGTCGCTTCGTCCATCGCCGGCTCGAAACGGCGATCGCGCGCCCAGGACTTGGCGAACTCCTCCTGCTTCGGCCAGACGCCGGCGCGGCTGCCGGCGAGCCAGGCAACGCCGAGCGCCGTCGTCTCGAGGATGGTCGGCCGGTCGACCGGCGCATCGAGGAGGTCGGAAAGCCGCTGCATCGTCCAGTCCGAGACGACCATGCCGCCGTCGACGCGCAACACGGTTTCCTTGCCGTTGCTGCGCCAGTCCTTGTGCATGGCTTCGAGCAGATCGCGCGTCTGGTAGCAGACCGCTTCGAGCGCGGCACGCGCAAACTCGGCGGGCCCGGTGTTGCGGGTCATGCCGAAGATCGCGCCGCGAGCGTCGGGATCCCAATGCGGCGCACCGAGACCGGTGAAGGCCGGGACGAGGTAAACCTCCTGCGACGGGTCGGCGCCTTCGGCAAGCGTGCCGGTGTCCGGAGCCGCCTTGATGACCTTCAGGCCGTCGCGCAGCCACTGCACCGCCGCGCCGGCAACGAAGATCGAGCCTTCGAGCGCATAGGTGGTTTCGCCATCCAGCCGGTAGGCAATGGTGGTGAGCAGCCGGTTCTTCGAGCGCACCATGTCCTTGCCGGTGTTGAGCAATGCGAAGCAGCCCGTGCCGTAGGTCGATTTCAGCATGCCCGGCTTGAAGCAGGCCTGGCCGATGGTGGCGGCCTGCTGGTCGCCGGCAACACCGAGGATCGGGATCGCCGTGCCGAAGCGCTCCTTGTCGGTGACGCCGAAATCGGCGGCGCAGTCCTTCACCTCCGGCAACATGGCGCGGGGAACGCGCAGGATGTCGAGCAACTCGTCGTCCCAGGCATTGTCGGCGATGTTGTAGAGCAGCGTGCGCGAGGCGTTGGTCGCATCGGTGACGAAGGACTTTCCGCCTGTCAGCCGCCAGATCAGGAAAGTATCGATCGTGCCGAAGCAAAGCTCGCCCTTGGCAGCTCTGGCCTGGGCGCCCTTCACATTCGACAGCAGCCAGTTGAGTTTGGTGCCGGAGAAATAGGGATCGAGCAGCAAACCGGTCTTCTTGGTGAAGGTCTTTTCGAGACCCTGTTTCTTCAGCTTGTCGCAATAGGCTGATGTGCGGCGGTCCTGCCAGACGATGGCGTTGTGGATCGGCTTGCCGGTTTCGCGATCCCAGACCACCACCGTTTCGCGCTGGTTGGTGATGCCGATGCCGGCGATATCGCTTGGGGAGATCCCCGCCTTCCTGATCGCCTCGTTGACGGTGACGACGACGCTATCCCAGATTTCCTCCGGATCGTGCTCGACCCAGCCGGATTTCGGAAAGTGCTGCCTGAATTCCTTCTGGTCGAGGCCTGCTACCTGCTGCTTGCCGTCGAAGACGATCGCCCGGCTCGATGTCGTGCCCTGATCGATCGCGAGAATATATCCGCCCATATGCCCCTCCCCGGCCTCACATCACGTGTCTCGACGCCCTTCCTCTTGGGCGTGGCGTCCATTTCGAAAAACTTCAATACGATGGCAAAACGAATGTCAAACGAAAACAAAACGCAAGAAATCGTGACAAGGCCTCCCGCCGCAACTCTGCGTCGGCGGCCTGAAAAACACAATTGTCACCTCAGCGGTTTTACGCGTAGGTTGACGCTGTTGCGCCGCAAAAAACGGGCAAGATCAGCGGCGCTGCAAAGGGAGAGATCAGGAATGACGAGAACTGCGGTCATCACCGGTTCGACGAGCGGCATCGGCCTTGCCATTGCCAAGGCTTTTGCCAAGGGCGGCGCCAACATCGTCTTGAACGGCTTCGGCACGCCGGACGAAATCAAGGCTGCGACGGACGAAGTCGGGGCGCTCACCACGGGAACGGTCATCTATCACCCGGCCGACATGACGAAGCCGGACGAGATCGCCGACCTGATGGCAACGGCGGTAAAACGCTTCGGCAGCGTCGACATTCTGGTCAACAATGCCGGCGTTCAATATGTCGAGAAGGTCGAGGATTTCCCGGTCGAGCAATGGGACCGGATCATCGCCATCAACCTCTCCTCCTCTTTCCATACCATTCGCGCCGCCCTGCCCGGCATGAAGGCAAACGGCTGGGGCCGCATCGTCAACATCGCCTCTGCCCACGGGCTCGTCGCCTCGCCGTTCAAATCGGCCTATGTCGCCGCCAAGCACGGCATCATGGGGCTGACAAAGACCGTCGCGCTCGAAGTTGCGGAAAATGGCATCACCGCCAATTCGATCTGCCCGGGTTATGTGTTGACCCCGCTGGTCGAAAAGCAGATCCCGGATCAGGCCCGCACCCGCGGCATCACCGAAGAGCAGGTCATCAACGACGTAATGCTCAAGGGCCAGCCGACCAAGAAATTCATCACCGTCGAGCAGGTAGCGTCGCTCGCCGTCTATCTCGCAAGCGATGATGCGGCGCAGATCACCGGCACGCATGTTTCCATGGACGGCGGCTGGACGGCGCAATAGAGAGCCGCCCGTCCATTGAGACGAGGCGGACGACGCCCTAACTCTATGAAAATGCGCATGGTCCGTCGCCGGGAACGCTTCCGGTTTTTGCGGCCATGCATCAGCAGGAATGAATGGCATGCCTAAGGTTAGGGAACGCAAGGACGACGACAGCATTCGCTTCATCCTCAATGATAGCGAGGTGGCGCTTTCCGACGTCGCGCCGACCGCGACCCTGCTCGACTATCTCAGGCTTGAGCGCCGGCTGACAGGAACCAAGGAAGGCTGCGCGGAGGGCGATTGCGGTGCCTGCACCGTGCTCGTCGGCCGGCTCGCCGGCGAAACGCTGGTCTATGAAAGCGTCAATGCCTGCATCCGCTTCGTCGGATCGTTGCATGCGACCCATGTGGTCACCGTTGAGCATCTCGCCGCCAGGGATGGAACGCTTCATCCCGTGCAGCAGGCGATGGTCGATTTCCATGGCTCACAATGCGGCTTCTGCACGCCCGGCTTCGTCATGTCGCTTTATGGCCTCTGGCTTTCGAACGACAATCCCAGCCGGGCCGACATCGAAAAGGCGCTGCAAGGCAACCTTTGTCGCTGCACCGGCTACGAGCCGATCGTCAAGGCGGCCGAGGCCGCCGCAAGCGCGCGGCCTTCTGCTATCTTCGATCCGATCACGGCTGCGCGCGAGGCCACCATCGCCCGCCTCAAGGCGCTTCAACCCGAGAAAACGATCACCGTCCGCCACGGTGAAAGCTGTCTGATCGTGCCGGCGGATGCCACCGGCCTCGCGACCGCTCTTGCCGAGCACAAAGGCGCGACGGTGGTTGCCGGCGCCACCGATGTCGGCCTCTGGGTCACCAAGCAGATGCGTCCGATCGATCCCGTCATCTTCATCAACGGCATCGCCGAACTGCAGCGCATCGAGGAAAGCGACGGCGGCCTGACCATTGGTGCCGGCGTCAGCTATTCAGCCGCCTTTGCAGCGCTCAGCAAAGCCTATCCAGCCTTCGGCCGGTTGATCGACCGTATCGGCGGCGAACAGGTGCGCAACATGGGCACGATCGGCGGGAACATCGCCAACGGTTCGCCGATCGGCGACAGTCCACCGCCCCTGATCGTGCTGGGGGCAACTGTCACGCTGCGCTCGACGGAAGGGACGCGCACGCTGCCGCTTGAAGATTTCTTCATCGCCTACGGCAAGCAGGACCGCAAAGCCGGCGAATTCGTCGAGAGCGTCTTCGTGCCCGCGCTGCCGGCGGGTGAGCTGTTTGCGGCCTACAAGCTCTCCAAGCGCCGCGACGAGGACATTTCCGCATTACTCGGCGCCTTCCGCATTTCGCTTGACGGCAACCGGGTAGAGACCGCCCGCATCGCCTTTGGCGGCATGGCCGGCACGCCGAAACGCGCTGCAACCGTCGAGGCCGCGCTCATCGGCAAGCCCTGGACCGAGGAAACGGTGCGCGCCGCTCAGGCAGCCTTCGAGGCCGACTATCAGCCCTTGAGCGATTGGCGCGCCACCAGCACCTATCGCATGCTGGCGGCGAAGAACCTGCTGATGCGCTTTTTCCTGGAAAGTGGCGGCCAGCCGGCGGAGCTCGTGCGCTACGCGGCGGGAGAGAGGTAATCATGGACAAGTCGACCTTCGAAGAACGCAAGGCGATCAAGGGGCAGATGCATTCGCACCAGCGCCATGACAGCGCCCACAAGCACGTGACCGGCACCGCCGATTACATCGACGACATGCCGGAACCGGCGGGCACGCTGCACGGTGCGCTGGGGATGACCGACCGCGCCCACGCCGAAATCACCGCCATGGACCTCTCGGCCGTCGCCGCGGCGGCCGGCGTCGTCTGCGTCCTGACGGCCAGGGACATGCCGCATTCCAACGACATCAGCCCCAGCCATCTGCATGACGAGCCAGTGCTTGCCGACGGCATCGTGCAGTTTCACGGCCAGCCGGCCTTTGCCGTCATCGCCGAGACGCGCGACATCGCCCGCCGCGCTGCCCGGTTGGCGAAGATCAGTTATCGCGACCTGCCGCATTTCACCGATATCACCGATGCGGTGGCCCATGGCGGCGAGCTCGTCACCCAGCCCCTGACCTTGCAGCGGGGCGATGCCGACGCTGAACTGGAAAAGGCGCCGCGCCGGCTGAAGGGCCGGATGCGCATCGGCGGCCAGGAGCACTTCTACCTCGAAGGCCATATCGCCCTTGCCATTCCCGGCGAGGACGACGAGGTCACCGTCTGGTCGTCGACCCAGCACCCAAGCGAAATCCAGCACATGGTCTCGCACGTGCTCGGCGTTCCCTCCAATGCGGTCACGGTCAATGTGCGCCGCATGGGCGGCGGCTTCGGCGGCAAGGAAACGCAGGGCAACCAGTTCGCAGCCCTTGCAGCCGTGGCGGCGAAAAAGCTCGGCCGCGCGGTCAAGTTTCGCCCCGACCGCGACGAGGACATGACCGCCACCGGCAAGCGTCACGACTTCCTCGTCGACTACGATGTCGGCTTCGACGACGAAGGCCGCATCCACGCCGTTCACGCCAATTACGCGGCGCGCTGCGGCTATTCCTCCGATCTCTCCGGACCGGTGACCGACCGCGCGCTGTTCCACGCCGACAGCTCCTATTTCTACCCGCATGTAAAGTTGACGTCACAGCCGCTGAAGACGAACACAGTCTCCAACACCGCCTATCGCGGCTTCGGCGGACCGCAGGGCATGGTCGGCGGCGAGCGCATGATCGAGGAGATCGCCTACGCGCTCGGCAAGGATCCGCTCGAAATCCGCAAGCGCAATTTCTACGGCGAAAAAGGTTCGGGCCGGGATATCACGCCCTACCACCAGCAGGTCGAAGACAACATCATCGGCCGGATCGTCGCCGAGCTTGAAGCCGACGCCGACTATCAGGCGCGCCGCAAGGCCATCGTCGAATTCAACCGTGCGAGCCGTGTCATTCGCAAGGGCATCGCGCTGACGCCGGTGAAGTTCGGCATCTCCTTCACCATGACCGCGTTCAACCAGGCGGGCGCCCTCGTCCACATCTATCAGGATGGCTCGATCCACCTGAACCACGGCGGCACGGAAATGGGCCAGGGCCTTTATGTGAAGGTCGCGCAGGTGATCGCCGACAGCTTCCAGGTCGATCTCGACCGCGTGCGCATCACCGCGACCACGACCGGCAAGGTCCCCAACACCTCGGCGACCGCTGCATCGTCCGGCTCCGACCTCAATGGCATGGCCGCCTTCGATGCGGCGCGCCAGATCAAGGAACGGCTCGTCGCCTTTGCAGCCGAGCGCTGGCAGACGACGGCGGAAAACGTCACTTTCGTTCCCGATCACGTGAAGATCGGCGAAGAACTGGTACCCTTCCCGGAATTCATCAAGCTTGCCTATACGGCGCGCGTGCAGCTTTCGGCCGCCGGCTTCTACAAGACGCCGAAAATCCATTGGGACCGCGCGACCGGACGGGGAACGCCCTTCTACTACTTCGCCTATGGCGCCTCGGTGTCGGAAGTATCTGTTGATACGCTGACCGGCGAATACATGGTCGATCGCGTCGACGTGCTGCACGATGTCGGCCGCTCGCTCAATCCGGCGATCGACCTTGGCCAGATCGAAGGCGGCTTCGTCCAGGGCATGGGATGGCTGACAACGGAGGAGCTGTGGTGGGACGACAAGGGCCGACTGCGCACGCACGCACCTTCGACCTACAAGATCCCGCTCGCCTCCGACCGGCCGAAGATCTTCAACGTCAAACTGGCCGAGTGGTCGGAAAATGCGGAAAAGACCATCGGGCGGTCAAAGGCGGTGGGCGAGCCGCCCTTCATGTTGCCTATATCGGTGCTCGAGGCGCTGTCGATGGCGGTGGCGAGCGTTGCCGATTATCGCGAATGCCCGCGCCTTGATGCGCCGGCGACGCCGGAGCGCGTGCTGATGGCCGTCGAACGCCTTCGACAATCGTCTTGGCAACGCCGCGCATCCCGTTCGACGCGCGGCGTGTGAGAGCTCCGGTCAGATCCGGGGCAGCTCGTCGATGTTGACGAGGCGGTGCGCGTCGGCCTGCGCCTCGACATCGTCCCCATAGGGGCCACGGCCATCCATGAAACCCATGTCTCTTTTGATATGGTCGGACAGCGCATTGACGTCGAGCACCGGCTTGGCGACAACGGCACGGCCAAACAGGGTGGACGTGAGCCGCACGACCGCATCCAGCGAAAGAAGCGGTTTTCTTTCAGTATGTTCGATAACGTCGCAAGTCATTTTGAGCACCTGTTCGTCTTGGGAAGTTGACTTGCAGGATGCCGTGGAAGAGGATTGAGTTCCAATCGAACATCCGTCTGCATGCATCAAGAGAACTTATCCATGAAGATGTCCAAGCAGTTTCCGCTGAATGCGCTCCGGGTCTTCGAGGCCGTGGCCCGGCTCGGCAGTTTTACCAAGGCGGGCGAGGAGCTGGGCATGACCCAGACCGCCGTCAGCTACCAGGTCAAGCTGATCGAGGAGAATGTCGGCGAACCGCTGTTCCTGCGCCGTCCGCGCCAGATCGCGCTCACCGATGTCGGCCAGCGGCTGGCGCCGCGGGTCACCGAAGCCTTCGAGATGCTGCAGGAGGCCGTCTCCTCGGCGCGCGGCGACATCGACAGCACGCTGCTGATCAGCTCGACCCCGACCTTCGCCTCGCAATGGCTCGCCCGCAACATCGGCTCGTTTCAGCTCGCCCACCCCACCATCGCCGTGCGCCTGGACACCAACGACAACCTCGTCGATTTTGCCAAGGAGCCCACGGATCTGGCCATCCGCTCCGGCGCCGGCGTCTGGCCGGGCCTCGACACCCATCCGCTGATGCGCGTCGAGTTCAGCCCGATGCTGAGCCCGGCACTTGCCGAAACCGTCGGCGGCATCCACGAGCCGCGCGATCTCCTGAAGCTCAGGATCATCGATGCCGGAGACCCCTGGTGGCGGATCTGGTTTTCGGCCGCCGGCGTCGACGATCCGGACCTTGAGGGTCGCCCGACGAGCCGGCTCGGCGCGCAATCCTTCGAGGCGCGCGCGGCCGTCGCCGGCCAGGGCGTGGCGATCCTGACGCCGGAATTCTATGGCGACGACGTGGCGCTCGGCCGGCTCTACCAGCCTTTCGACCTGCGCTGCAGCGACGGCTGCGACTACTGGCTGGCCTACCCGCATGCGCGCCGCAACACCCCGAAGATCCGCATCTTCCGCGACTGGATCCTCAGCGAACTCTGCCCGTCGGTTCAGTTCGGGGCCGATTGGGTAGAAGAGCGCAAAGCGGCTTCCGCGATCTAGGGTAACCCATTAGAATCCATCAGGTTTATCATTCCGGGTGAATTCACGCCGAAATCGTCCCGATCGCGGCAATTCACGCTCGGAGACGCATTCGCCCCCTTCCCCAACTCCCGGTTTTTGCGCAAGGTGCGCTGACGGAGAGAATAAAGGGGACCTGAATGTACGAGTTCGCCATCGCCTGGGAATGGCTGGCCTTTGCTGTGCGCTGGCTGCATGCCATCACCGCCATCGCCTGGATCGGCTCATCCTTCTATTTCATCGCGCTCGACCTCGGTCTCGTGAAGCGCGACCACCTGCCTGTTGGAGCCTACGGCGAGGAATGGCAGGTGCATGGCGGTGGCTTCTACCACATCCAGAAATATCTGGTCGCTCCCGCCTCGATGCCCGAGCACCTGACCTGGTTCAAATGGGAATCTTACGTGACGTGGCTTTCGGGCTTCGCCATGCTCTGTCTGGTCTATTACGGCGGTGCCGATCTTTTCCTGATCGATCGCCACGTGCTCGATATCTCGGCAACGTCCGCGATCCTGATCTCGCTCGCCTCGCTCGGCATCGGATGGGTCTTCTATGACCTGCTCTGCAAGTCGCCGCTCGGCAACAACACCTGGGGCCTGATGGCGTTTCTCTATGTGGCACTGGTGATCATGGCCTGGGGTTATACCCAGGTCTTCACCGGCCGCGCCGCCTTCCTGCATCTGGGCGCCTTCACCGCCACCATCATGTCGGCCAACGTCTTCTTCCTCATCATCCCCAATCAGAAGATCGTCGTTGCCGACCTGATCGCCGGTCGCACGCCCGACCCGAAGCTCGGCGCCCAGGCCAAGCAGCGCTCGCTGCACAACAACTACCTGACCCTGCCGGTCATCTTCTTCATGCTGTCGAACCACTATCCGCTGGCTTTTGCCACCGCCTTCAACTGGATCATCGCGGCGCTGGTGTTCCTGATGGGCGTTACCATCCGGCACTGGTTCAATACGACCCATGCCCGCAAGGGTAGGCCTACCTGGACGTGGCTCGTCACCGTCCTCCTCTTCATCATGATCATGTGGCTGTCGACCGTGCCGAAGATGCTGACCGGCGAAGAAAAAGCCGAGGTCGCGCCGGTCTTTGCCCGGTTTGCGGAGAATGCGCATTTCCCCGCCGTCAAGGACGCGATCTCGACCCGCTGTTCCATGTGCCACGCAGCCGAACCGGTCTATGAGGGCATCGCCCGGCCGCCGAAGGGCGTGGTGTTAGAGAGCGATCAGGAGATTGCCGCCCACGCCCGCGAAATCTATATCCAGGCGGGGCGCAGCCATGCCATGCCGCCCGGCAACATAACCGACATGACGACGGACGAGCGCCAGTTGCTGGCAGCCTGGTTCGAAAGCGCCGTCGAGGAAGGCAAGACACAATGACAACGACGCTCATCCGCGGTCGCCTCTTGAGCTTTCACCGCGCGCCAATGGCAATCGAGGACAGCGCCGCCTACACCTATGAAAGCGATGGCGCGCTGCTGGTCGCAGACGGCCGGATCAAAACGTCTGGCACCTACGCGACTGTGAAGGCCGAGGCAGCGGATGATATCGTCGAGATCGATCACCGCCCGCACCTGATCGTGCCGGGCTTCATCGACACGCATCTGCATTTCCCGCAGATGCAGGTGATGGCCTCCTACGCCGCCAACCTGCTGGAATGGCTCAACACCTATACCTTCCCGGAAGAGTGCCGCTTCGTCGAGACCGCCCATGCCGAGCGCATCGCCAGCCGTTTCTTCGACGAAATGGTCCGCCACGGCACGACGACGGCGGCCGCCTATTGCACCGTGCATAAGGCATCCGCCGACGCCTTCTTCGCCGAGGCGCTACGCCGCGACATGCGCATGATCGCCGGCAAGGTGATGATGGACCGCAATGCCCCGCAGGGGCTGCTCGATACGCCGCAGATGGGCTACGACGAGACCCGCGCGGTAATCCGCGACTGGCACGGCAAGGGCCGCAACCATGTCGCCATCACTCCGCGCTTTGCCATCACCTCGACGCCGGAGCAGATGGACGTCGCAAAATCGCTGGTGCATGAGTTTCCCGACCTGCATGTCCAGACACATCTGTCGGAAAACCGCGACGAGATCGCCTTTACCTGCGAACTCTATCCGGAAGCCACCGATTATACCGACGTCTACGCCCGTTATGGGCTGCTTGGGCCGAAGAGCCTGTTCGGCCACTGCATCCACCTCTCAGACCGCGAGGCGGACGTGATGTACGAGACGGGATCGGTCGCGGTCTTCTGCCCGACATCCAACCTCTTCCTCGGCTCGGGCCTTTTCCCGTTGCGGGCGCTCAACCGGCGCGAAAAGCCGGTACGCACCTCGGTCGCCTCGGATATCGGCGGCGGCACCAGCTATTCGATGCTGAAGACGCTCGACGAGGCCTACAAGATCCTGCAACTGCAGGGCGAGCGGCTGAACCCGTTCGACAGCTTCTTCATGATGACCCGCGGCAACGCCGAGGCGCTGTCGCTGGTCGATCGCATCGGCACGCTCGAGGCCGGCACCGACGCCGACTTCATCGTGCTCAACATGGCGGCAACACCGGCGATGGCGCTGCGCGCCGAAGTGGTCAACTCACTCGCCGATGAACTTTTCCTGCTCCAGACCATGGGCGACGACCGCGCGATCGTCGAGACCTATGTGGCGGGAAAACCGGCCAAGGCGGCACTCGCTGCTGCCTGACTTCACCGTCATTGGCAAAGAGGTCAAAAAAATTGACCTCTTTGCGTCCGCGCTATTAACAAGCCTCCGGCAAACATGGTAAGGCCTCGGTAGTCATCCCAAGAGTTGGGTGCGGAAAAGTGTCCGCGGCTTTCCGCCCGCATCCCGCTCTAACCTGTGTTTCAGATGAAGGCCGTTTCCATGACGCAAATCCTCGAAATCAGCGACCTCAAGGCCCTTGCCAAGCGCCGCGTACCGAAGCTCTTCTTCGATTACGCCGACAGCGGCGCCTGGACCGAGGGCACCTATCGCGCCAACGAGGAAGACTTCGCCAAGGTGAAGCTGCGCCAGCGGGTGCTGGTCGACATGACCAACCGCTCGCTGGAAACGACCATGATCGGCCAGAAAGTGTCGATGCCGGTGGCGCTGGCGCCGACGGGGCTGACCGGCATGCAGCACGCCGATGGCGAGATGCTGGCAGCCCAGGCGGCCGAAGCCTTTGGCGTTCCCTTCACGTTGTCGACCATGAGCATCTGCTCAATCGAGGATGTCGCGTCGGTCACAACCAAGCCCTTCTGGTTCCAGCTCTACGTCATGCGCGAGCGCGAGTTCGTGCTGAACCTCATCGACCGGGCCAAGGCCGCCAAGTGCTCGGCACTGGTGCTGACGCTCGACCTGCAGATCCTCGGCCAGCGCCACAAGGACCTGCGCAACAGCCTGTCGGCCCCGCCGAAGCTGACCCCCAAGCATCTCTGGCAGATGGCGACACGTCCCGGCTGGTGCATGAAGATGCTCGGCACCAACCGCCGCACCTTCCGCAATATCGTCGGCCACGCCAAGAGCGTCACCGACCTGTCCTCGCTCGGCGCCTGGACGGCAGAACAGTTCGACCCGCAACTCTCGTGGAAGGACGTCGAATGGATCAAGGAGCGCTGGGGCGGTCCGCTGATCCTGAAGGGCATTCTCGATCCGGAAGACGCCAAGATGGCGGCGGCGACCGGCGCCGACGCGATCATCGTCTCCAACCACGGCGGCCGCCAGCTCGATGGCGCCCATTCCTCGATCAGCATGCTGCCGCGCATCGTCGATGCGGTCGGCCACCAGATCGAGGTGCATCTCGATGGCGGCATCCGCTCCGGCCAGGACGTGCTGAAGGCCGTCGCCATGGGCGCCAAGGGCACCTATATCGGCCGCCCCTTCCTCTACGGCCTCGGCGCCATGGGGAAGGAAGGCGTGACCAAGGCGCTGGAAATCATCCGCAAGGAGATGGACATCACCATGGCGCTCTGCGGCAAGCGCGATATCAACGACGTCAACCGCGACATTCTCGCGGATTGATCGAGCGCGCCAACCGGCGAAGCCGGATTGCCTGAAAAGGGCGGCTTCGCGGCCGGCCTCCAACACGTGTGTGGAATGCCTGCAGTTCCAAATTGGTCGCATAAACTAAACGTATGCGATCGTTTCTTGCGGCGAACCGTCCTTTGAGACGGGCGGTTCAGTCGTAAGCTTCAGGATTGATGCAGGTCGCCTTTACAGCGCCGCGCGTCAAATATGACGCGCAAAGGACGCTGTATCGCTTCAAACTTGCTGCATAATTCTATCCTCAAATCGGATCAGATTTGAGGAATTATGCAGTAGATCCAAGAGTTTGCGGCTCTCCGATCTCTATTGCGTGCCCGTCGGGATCATAAAAACGGAACACCCGCTGTCCCCAGGCTTGCCGCTCAATCGGGTGGATCAGCTCCACCTGCGGCGCAATGCTTTCGAAGGCCGCTTCGATATTCTCATGCTCGAAGTAGAGCAGCAGGTTCCCTCGCCCATAGGGTTCTTCCGCGGGACCGACTTCCCGCCAGACTGTTTGTTCCAGCGAACGACCCTCGTGGATCGCAAAACCGGTCTCGAAGAGAACGAAGTTTCCGAAGTCCTTCAACACCGTCAGACCGAGTGTCTCCCGGTAAAAGTCCCTGGATCGATCGATGTCGCGGACGAAAGGGATCGGATTGATGAAACGCATCGAATTCCCCTCGTGAGTCTCAAAATCGTCTCACACAATCCCGATCAAGGCGACGGTTTTCGACTGAATTTTACGCCGCGAACACTCATCCACCCACGCTCAGCTGCCGCGATAGGTCGAGTAGCCGTAGGGCGAAAGAAGCAGCGGCACGTGATAATGGCTGGCCGGATCGGCAATGCCGAAGCGCAGCGGGATCAGGTCGAGGAAGGCAGGCTCCGGCAGGTCCGCACCGACACGACGAAGATAGTCGCCGGCGTGGAAGACCAACTCGTAGCTGCCCGCCATGAAGCCGATGCCTTCGACCATGGGCCCATCGACGCGTCCGTCGCTGTTGGTATGAACGGTGCGGATCAGTTGCCGCTCGTCGCCTTCGAGCCAAAAGAGGTCGATGCGCAAGCCTTCGGCCGGCGTGCCGAGCGCAGTGTCGAGGACATGGGTGGTCAGGCGGCCGGTGCTGCTCATCGCTGCTCTTCCTTCATATTGCGCTCTCGATGACGAAGGGCTCGTCGTAGACATATTCTTCGAGATTGTTTCCCGGCCCATCCCGATCGACGACGATGAAGTCGCTGACCGCGCCCACCGACATCAGCGGATGGTGCCAGACATTGCGCCCGTAGTTGACGCCCTGCCGCCCGTTCGCCCGGAACACCCGCGGCATTCCCGGTCGGCCCCCCTCGTCTTCGGCAACGACGACGAGCCAGGGCCGGTCCTCGAGCGGCGAAAAGCTCTGGCTGCCGAAGGGGTGTCGCTCCATCATCGCCACCGCGTAAGGAAAGGCGCGCGGCTGGCCGCGAAAGATATTGATGATGACATCGGCACCCTCGCCGACAACATCGGCACGCGCCAGGCCATGGAAGCGTTCGGTGGTCCCGCCATTGATGTACCGCATCGAAGCCGGATCAGCCTCGATGACCGTGCCGAACGGCGCGAAAGCATCCTGCGTCAGGGGTTCGATCGAAAGAATACGCGACATCAGGCCATCGCCCCGCGGTGCTCATTGCCGGCGGCGTCGGCATGGTCCGGTTCGACTGCCCTCGGTAAAGATGAGCGCAGATAGCGAACGGGTATGTCAGGCATTTTCGTCTCCTGGAAGCATGGATTGCAGCCGCAGGCGGGCGATCTTCTCCACCTGCGCACAGGCGGTTTCAAATTCCTCTTCGGTCGAATTGTCAATGCGCCTTTCGAACGAGGCGAGAATGTCGTTCTTCGTCAGGCCCTTGACCGCGATGATGAAGGGAAAGCCGAATTTCTGCGTATAGGCCTCGTTCAGCGCCGTGAACCGGGCATGCTCGTCGGCCGAAAGGCGGTCGAGGCCGGCCGACGCCTGCTCCGCCGTCGAGTCCGCCGTCAGCTTGCCGGCGATCGCCAGCTTGCCGGCAAGATCCGGGTGGGCGCGCAGCACCGCCAGCCTTTCGCGCGGCAGACCGGCGCGAAAGGCCTGGCAAAGTGCCGAGTGCACGTTGCCGGCCGAAAGTCCCGTTGCGGCCGCCCGGTCGTAGGCCCGTTCGGCAACCCATGGAGAATGCTCGAACACGCCGCCGAAGCGGCTGACGAAGGCGTCGCGATCGGACATCAGAGAGCCCCTTCCGGCTTGTGGTGTTCATACCAGTGACGGGCGATGTCGATGCGCCGCGGCACCCAGACCTTGTCGTGCGACATGACATAGTCGATGAACCGCGCCAGCGCCGCGGCGCGGCCTGGACGCCCAACGAGGCGGCAGTGCAGGCCGATGTTCATCATCTTGGCGTTGCCTTCCTTGCCCTCCTCATAGAGCACGTCGAACGTGTCTTTGAGATAGGTGAAGAACTGGTCGCCGGAGTTGAAACCCTGGTTCGTCGCAAAGCGCATGTCGTTGGCGTCGAGTGTGTAGGGGATGATCAGATGCGGCTTGTCGGCCGTCAGCCCCGCCACCCAATAGGGCAACTCATCCGCATAGGAATCGGAGGAATAGAGGAACCCGCCCTCTTCGAGAACGAGCTTCAGCGTGTTGCTTGAAGGCTTGCCCTGGTAAAGGCCAAGCGGGCGCTCGCCGGTCAGTTCGGTATGCAGCCGAACGACTTCGCGGATATGCTCGCGCTCCACCTCTTCGGGGAAATCCTTGTATTCGAGCCAGCGCAGGCCGTGGCTGGCGATCTCCCAGCCCGCTTCCTTCATGGCGGCGACCGCTTCGGGATTGCGAGCCATCGCCAACGTCACGCCGTAGACCGTCAACGGCACGTCGCGGCTGGTGAACATGCGCCAGAGCCGCCAGAAACCGGAGCGCGAACCGTACTCATAAATCGATTCCATGTTGAGGTTGCGCTGGCCCTGCCAAGGCTGTGCACCAACGATCTCCGAGAGCAGGCTCTCGGAGGCCAGGTCGCCATCGAGGATGCAGCTTTCGCCGCCCTCTTCATAGTTGAGCACGAACTGCACGGCGATACGCGCATCGCCCGGCCAGTTTGCCTTGGGCGGGTTGCGGCCATAGCCGACGAGGTCACGCGGATAGGAAGTCTCAGACATCAAATCACCCTTCGAATTTTCCGGAACGGTATCACCGCCGACCGGATTGTCGAGACAAAATGACGTCGGTGCAGACGGTTAGCGGCCGGCCATCAGCGAGGCGACCATCCGCGGCAGTGGCGGGATAGGGCCTGGCGCAAGCGTCGCCTCGGCTGCCGGCCGCTTGATCCGTTCGGCCCGCTTGGCCGCCGAAATCTTGCCGAGCGGGTGTTGCGAGTGGACGCGCATCGGCGCGCCCGATTCCTGCTCGACGAACAGCGCCAGGCTGCCGATCGTCAGCGGCGGCGCCAGGCATGGTTCGAACAGGTCGCGAAGCGGTGCCTCGATGCGGCGCATCGCGTCCAGATTGAGCGGCCCGGTCAGCATCATGTGAAAGCGATATTCATCCATCACATGAGGATCGCCCCAGCGATGCAGGTTGGAAAATTGCGGCGCCGTCAGCCTGTCGGGGTCGGAGCGCTCGATGTCGTCTTCGCTGAGCGGCGCGCGGAACGCGTCGAATTCCTGGATGATGCTGGCGGCCAGCAGATGCATCGCCGTGCTCGGGATCTGCGGCATCAGTCCCCAGCAGTGGCCGAGCCGGGCCACTTCCAGGCGCTCGATCTCGAACGGCGTCTGGGCGCCGGCAAAATGCATCAGCGCCTTGAGTAGCTGCGCCTCGTCCATATCGGGGTGAAGCCGGAAGGGCGACATCACCACCGCCTGAAAGCCGAAGCGACGCGGGACAGCCGTATGGAAGGCGATCTCGGATGCGGTCAATCCGGAGATCGATGGTAACTCGGTGGGCTCGCCGGAATAGACATTGCGGCCGAGCCAACTGGCGGCAACCGTTGAAAGCGGGTCGGCCATCGGCGGCGTGAAACAAATGGCGTAACGCATGCGCATGCTCCGGAAATCCGTTCTGGCACAGACCCGCGACAATCGATCTCGATCGTCGCCAGGGTGCGCAGGTTCAAAATCTTAGAGCTTCAACAATACCCTCCCCGGGAAGACGCGACGCTCTATTGCCCGCGTCTTAGGTGATTTGCGTGACAGCTTGACGAAGTGGAAGGGGCAATACCACGCGATTACCGTCCGGATCGCGCCCGCAGCTTTTTCGGAACCATCCACCGACCAGCCGTTCCCCTGAGGTAGCAAACAACGATGGAGAAGAAGCGTGACCTATCACAATGCGAACCTTCAGGACGCCGGGATCAAGGAAACCCATGACCTGATCGCCAGCGACAAGGTTGAAGGCACGAAGGTTTATGGCGCCGACAACAAGCACATCGGCTCGATCGAGCGCGTTATCGTGGAAAAGCGCAGCGGTCGCGTGGCCTATGCCGTGCTCGGGTTCGGCGGTTTTCTCGGCATCGGGGAAGATCACTATCCACTGCCTTGGGCCAAGCTGACCTATGATGAGAACCTCGGCGGCTATCGGACTGATGTGACTCGCGAACAGGTCGAGCGGGCGCCGAAATATCACGGCAACGAGGAATACGACTGGAACAGCGAGAACGGACGCCGGGTCTATGACTATTACGGCGTGCCGCCTTACTGGATGTAAGGATCGGGTTTACGATCGTCCCGACATGGCTCCGCCGATGGCGGGGCCGTTCTTATGCCGCCAGCTTAAAGATGTTTCTCGCGAAGTGCCGCTATGTGATTCTGGCACAAGAAGGATCCCGGAATGTCGATCAACGGCTGGCCGGTGATCTCGTCGACGACGAAGCGCGCGAGGCGGTGGGCGATGCCGAAGCTCACCTTGAAGCCGCCTGTCAGGACCGACAGGTTTTCGTGATCCGGATGGCGCCCGGCGATCGGCTCCCGGCCGGTCGATTTCGGCCGGATGCCGGCCCAGCGCTCGACCACCTCCGCCCCGCGCAAGGACGGGACCAGCGCCTCGGCGCGCACCAGCAGCTCATTCAGCAGTTCATCCGTCGACTGCGGATCGGCATATTTGTTCTCGCTGGTGCTGCCGACCGCGATATGCCCGTCGTCATGGGCGACGATATAGACGCCGTCGGTGAAGATGACGGGCAATTGCGGATCGACATCGGCCAGAAGCAGCGCCGCCTGGCCCTTGACCCCCGTGCCGCTCGGTCCACGGAGAGGTCCCGACAGCGCATCGACGAGCGGAAAGCTGTCGACGCCGGCAGCAACTATGCAATGGCCGAAGGCGATTTCCGTGGCGTCATCGAGTTCGGCGCGGCCCTGGCCCGGATGGATTGCTCGAACGCCCGTCCCCTCGACGATCCGCACGTTCGGCGATTGCGCCAGTGCCGCACGCAGAACCGCCAGCATCTGGCGTGGAGAAAGCCGACCGCCAAGCGTATCGAACACCAATCCGCAAGCCGCCGCCTCGGCACTGAGCCATCCGGACGGCAGCTCGTCGCGCACGTGCCAGAAGAACTGGCGGTCGCCTGCCCGCCAGTTGCGCGTCGCATCCTGCTCGTGGCGAAGAGCGATCTCGCGCAGATGCGGCTTCGCAAGCGGCATGATCCGCCCGCTGCGGCGGTAACCTGCCGAAAGTCCGGTTTCGGCCTCGAGCGTTTCGATCTCGCTTTCGAGCGACACCAGGGCGTCGAACTGGAATTGTTTCTTGGCGTTCCATTTGTCCGGCATGTGCGGCATCAGCGCGCCGAGTATGCCGCCACTGGCGCCGGCCCCGATGCGATGCTCGTCGACCAGTTGCACGTCCATGCCGGTCCGTGCTGCCGTAAGGGCTGCCCAGAGCCCCATGATGCCGCCGCCGACGATCAAAAGTTCGCGCATCGATTGACCTTCTCCGGTGGCGGGATTATCGCCATCGCATGACAGGATCCGCCGCAGAACCGAACCAGCCCCCGGCCCATCAAAGCCTCGATTGGCACGAGGGCGATATGCCCTATTCCAGGGAGTTTGGCGATCATTTTTATTGCCGCACCGACGGTCGGCTCGAATGCGGACATGTGTTCCTCGCCGGCAACGGCCTGCCCGAACGCTGGGCCTCCGGCGGGGCATTCACCATCGGCGAACTGGGCTTCGGCACCGGCCTCAATTTCTGTGAAACCTGGCGGCAATGGAAAGCTACGGCGACCACGGACGGCACGCTGCATTTCGTCAGTTTCGAGCGCTTTCCCATGCAGGCGGAGGAAATCTCCCGCGCCTTGTCCCATTGGCCGGAGATCGACGCCGAACGGCTGGCCCTCACCGATCGCTGGCCGGCAACCAACGACGGCAGGATCGAGATCGATCTTGGCGATGGCGTTCGCCTGACCGTCGTTTGCGGCACAGCACTGGAGGGGCTCGCCCAAGCGAAGGAGCGCTTCGATGCCTGGTTCCTCGATGGTTTTGCACCGTCCCGCAATCCCGACATGTGGTCGGAGGAGCTGATGCGGCTGGTGTTCGACAAGACCGCGGCCGGCGGCAGCTTCTCCACCTATGCCGCCGCCGGCTTCGTTCGCCGCAATCTGCAGGCGGCCGGCTTTGCCGTCGAGAAGCGCAAGGGCTTCGCCGGGAAGCGCGAGATGCTGCGCGGAGACAAGCGCTGAGCGAGGCGAGCAGTCGGCGTCCGCGGGCATTTTGACGGCCTTTACTCCACCAGAGAACTGAACTGTCGCAAATGGCAGGGGCATGACCGCGAAAAATCTGCGACAGAAATCCATCGGCAACGCGGTGGGTTTTTCATGAACGACGATCAGTTTCCGGATGCTGCCACAGGTGAAACTTCCTCAGCCCCGCTCGAGCGGCGACGCCGGCCCGGCGGCCGCAGTGGCGAGCGCACACGAAAATCCTCAGGCGGTAAATATCTCAATCTCGTCAACACCCAGAGCAAATCCTCGGTACTGTCAGAAGACGCGCTCGAGGCGATCCATCAGGCGTCGCTGACGATCCTGGAAGAGATCGGCATGGATGTCATCCTGCCCGAGGCGCGCCAGCGCATGAAGGCAGCGGGCGCCGATATCACCCCCGGCACCGACCGCGTGCGCTTCGATCGCGGGCTGATCATGGAGATGATCGCTTCGGTTCCCTCCTCCTTCACCATGCATGCGCGCAATCCGGCCCGCAACGTCGCGATCGGCGGCAACAATCTGGTCTTCGCCCAGATCGCCAGCGCCCCCTTCGTGGCCGACCGCGAAGGCGGCAGGCGCACCGGCAATCAGGAGGATTTCCGCAAGCTGGTGAAGCTCGCCCAGTCCTACGACATCATCCACACCACCGGCGGCTATCCCGTCGAGCCGGTCGACCTGCACGCATCCGTGCGTCATCTCGACTGCCTCTCCGACATGGTGAAGCTCACCGACAAGGTCTTCCACGTCTATTCGCTCGGCCGCGAGCGGAACACCGACGGCATCGAGATCGCCCGCATCGGTCGCGGCATATCCATGGAGCAGATGGAGCGCGAACCGTCGCTGTTCACCATCATCAACACCTCCTCGCCGCTGCGCCTCGACGGGCCGATGCTGCAGGGCATCATCGAAATGTCGTCGCGCAATCAGGTGGTGGTGGTCACGCCATTTACGCTCGCAGGCGCCATGGCGCCGGTCACGATCGCCGGTGCCCTGGTGCAGCAGAATGCCGAGGCGCTGTGCGGCATCGCCTTCACCCAGATGGTCCGGCGCGGCGCGCCGGTCATGTATGGCGGCTTTACCTCGAATGTCGACATGAAGACGGGCGCACCCGCCTTCGGCACGCCGGAATACATGAAGGCGGTCATTGCCGGCGGCCAGCTCGCCCGCCGCTACAACATTCCCTACCGCACGTCCAACACCAACGCCGCCAATACGCTCGATGCGCAGGCAGCCTACGAGTCCGCGCTATCGCTCTGGGCACTGACGCAAGGCGGCGGCAACTTCGTCATGCATGCGGCCGGCTGGACCGAGGGCGGACTGACCGCCTCGTTCGAAAAATTCATCCTCGACGTCGACATGCTGCAGATGGTGGCGGAATTCCTGACGCCGCTCGATGTCAGCGAGGATGCACTCGGGCTCGACGCGGTGCGCGACGTCGGCCCCGGCGGGCACTACTTCGGCACGCTGCACACGTTGCAACGCTATGAGACAGCGTTCTATTCGCCGATCCTTTCCGACTGGCGCAACTTCGAAACCTGGACGGAGGCGGGCCGGCCGACGACCTATGACCACGCCAACCGTGTCTTCAAGCAGAAGCTCAACGAATACGAACGGCCGCCGCTGGACCCGGCGATCGAAGACGAACTCGACGCCTTCGTTGCAAAACGCAAGGAGGAAGGCGGCGTCCCGACGGATTTCTGACGGGACGCCTTGTTACATCAAGATGCGGCATGCGTATGAGAGCATTTCCGCCCTCTGCCTTACGCATGCCCAGACGGGAAACCGCTAAGCACTTTCCCTGCAAAAGCTTCAGGGATAAACGGCCGAGCGGGCGGTGGCGATCAGTTGCTCGATCGGCACAGTGACGCAGTTGCGGTCGATTTCGGCCACCGTCTTCTGCCTTACATTGGCAGAAAGCAGCTTGCGCAAATCTCCGAGCGTCCTTGGCGCCGCGCAGATCACCAGGCTGTCGAAGGCGTTGTCGTTCAGATAGCCTTCGAGCCTGCTGGCCACATCGACGGCAAAGCGATGCTTTTCCTCGCGTACCGGATCACTGCTGTATTCCATCGCCGACCGGCCATGACCGACGGACGAATGGCTGCGTCCCGGCTTGTCGGCCATGATATCCTGGGCGCGTTTCGGGTCGGTGTGAATAACCTCTTCTTCCGGGTGCTGACGTTCGTCCTTCCGCAGGTTGACGCCCTTGACGAAGCGCGCCGTATTGCCATCCGCGGCCAGTATCCAAGTCCGGTTCTGCACGATTGTCTCCCATGCAATGATGTTGCTCGTGGGCAGGCCAGAATAAGCCCTTAATAGAAACGGATGAAGCCCGATCCGGTTCCATCTTTTCCTCGATCGCGCGCACTTTTACGGTGTCATCCTACATGCGCGAGAGATAGGCGTCGAAGCTGCGCTCTGGTGACGACTGGAAATGATCGCGCTCGAGTTTCATCTCCCGGATGCGATCCACCCGGAAGTCGCGAAAGTCCTGGCGCAGCTCGCACCAGGTGGTCAGCAGCCAGTGATGGCCGAAGACGCTGAGGCCGAGCGGCCAGACGGTGCGCTCCGAGCTCTGATCGGCGAGGCTTTCATAGGCCATGCGCACCTTGCGCTCCTCGGCGATCGCCCGGCGCAGGTCACCCAGCATCGGCGGCGGCTTCGGCTGCAGCGCCGAACGGAAGGCGCGGATCGGGGCGCTGCGCAGCCGCGCCACGTGCTCGGGCGGAAGTCCGTGTTCGATCTTTTCCATGGCCTCGCGCGCGGCCTGCGCCAGCCGGTGGTCGCCAAGCATCTGCACGGCCCGCGCGCCGAAGGCCAGCGCTTCGAGCTGCTCGAAGGTGAAAGCGAGCGGCGGCGCGTCAAAGCTCTCGCGCAGGAGGTATCCGACACCGCGCTCGCCGTCGATCGGCGCACCCGAAGCCATCAGGTGTTCCATGTCGCGGTAGATGGTCCGCCGCGCCACCTCCATCTTGTCGGCGATTTCCTGCGCCGTCATCGCCCGGCCGGTCGCCCGCATGAGCTGGATGATTCGAAACAGCCGGTCGGCAGGTCTCATTCGCGTATTCCCATCGCATGTCGATGTAAGGCTATGGCCATAAGGCTGTCAGTTGCACTGTGCTTTAGTCAAGCGGCAATCAACATGGAGCATGACATGACCACCAAGAGCATCCTCGAACTCGCCGTCTGCATCGTTGTGGACAAGCCCGCGGCCGCAGCCGCGCGCCATCGGGCGATGCAGGCCGTTTCAAACTATCCGGGCTTCATTTCCTGGCGCGCCGTCGGCTCGTGCGAAAAGCCCGACATGCTCGCGGATCTGGTCGAGTGGGAAACGCTCGATGATGCCAGATCGGCAGGCGAACGCGTGCGTCGCGACCCGGATTTCGCCCCTTACATGGCGGCAATCAGCGCGGTAATGCTGATGCAGCATTTTGCTGTCGAACGGCAGATCTGAGCCGGGAGAGTACCGAGAGATGGCGGAGCCACTGAAAAACCTGTTGCATCCGGGCGTCGTCACCGCCATCGCAGACCGCCTGAGCGCGGTCTGCCCGACGTTCGACCGCAAAAGGTTCGAGGCGCTTGCCAGCGACAATCTCGAGGCACTGGAACTGATGCAACGATCGCTGCAGATCCGCGATGCGCTCATCGAAACCCTACCGCAGTCCTTCCCGCAAGCCGCGGCAAAGCTTGGCGATTGTCTGCACACCGACGAGAGGCCCGGCCTCAGCGGCTGGACCCTGTTGCCCGTCAGCCAATATGTCGCCGCACGCGGGCTTGGCGATTTCGAGCTATCGCTGTGGCTGCTGCGCGCTTTGACGCCGCACTTCACCTCCGAGTTCGGTATCCGCGTGTTCATCGACACGGACCAGGAGCGGGCGCTCACGATCATCGGCTCATGGGTAACGGACGCCAATCACCATGTCAGGCGTCTGGCGAGCGAAGGCACCCGCCCGCGCCTGCCCTGGGCAATGCGGCTGCCGAAGCTCATCCGCGATCCCCAGCCGATCCTGCCGATCCTGACGGCCCTCCTCGACGACCCCGAGGACTATGTGCGCCGCTCGGTTGCCAACAGCCTCAACGACATTGCCAAGGATCACCCGGATCTGGTGGCCGGTTTCGTGGCCGAACACATGGTGGGTGCCTCGCCGGAGCGGCAGCAATTGCTGCGCCATGCCTCGCGAACGCTTCTGAAACAGGGACATGAGGCAGCTCTTTCGAACTTCGGCTTTGCCGCACCCGCCGGCATAGACGCAGCCTTCTCGCTCGACCGGTCGGACATCGCGCTCGGCGAAAGCCTCGTCTTCAAGCTTTCGGTCAGGCACACCGCGAAGACCACCCAGAAGATCATGATCGACTACGCCGTACACCACCGCAAAGCGAATGGCACGACCTCGCCCAAGGTGTTCAAGTGGACATCGGCGACGCTGGAGCCGGGCGCGACGATCAGGATCGAAAAGCGTCACGCGATTCGGCCAATCACAACCCGTCGTTACTATTCCGGCACCCATCGCGTGGTGATCCTCGTCAACGGCCAGGAGGCTGCCGACGCCGATTTCGAGCTGTCGGTCGCCGAATAGCCCCCACCTCATTTCGCACCTGCGAAAAGATGGACCTTGACTTTTGGGGCCAAAACGACGACATGGACGCAGCGTCACCTTCAGGCCGCCGCGTGAGCGCGCCCTCGGCAACACAGAAAGCCGTGAAGAAGGAAAAGCGCAACCATACGCCGTAACCGGCGACAGCACAGGCGCTTGACGACTTTTTTCTTAACCCACAAGTTCCCAATTCACGCGGGGTTCTTGACGCCAAACGACACCGGAACAGCAGATAGCGGTTCCGGCGAATGCGTTTGGCGCCCCCAAAAGGTATATACATTTGTCCACCTTCAAAGATCTTGGTCTTTCCGAACACATTCTGGAGACCCTGTCCGCCAACGGCTTCGAAAAGCCGACGCCGATCCAGGCGCAGGCCATTCCGCTGGTGTTGAAGGGCCACGACCTCATCGGTCTCGCCCAGACCGGAACCGGCAAGACGGCCGCCTTCGGCCTGCCGATGATCGAAAAGCTCGTTGCCGACGGCAAGCGCCCCGACCCGCGCAACATCCGCGCCCTGGTGCTGGCGCCGACCCGCGAACTGGTCAACCAGATCGCAGCCAATCTCAAGCTGTTCGTCAAGAAGTCCCCGCTGAAGATCGGCGTTGTCGTCGGCGGCGTCTCGATCAACAAGCAGACCGAACAGCTCGCCCGCGGCGTCGACATCCTGGTCGCAACGCCGGGCCGCCTGCTCGACCTCATCAACCGCAAGGCCGTGACGCTGACCCAGGGTCGCTACCTCGTGCTCGACGAAGCCGACCAGATGCTCGATCTCGGCTTCATCCATGACCTGCGCAAGATTTCGAAGCTCGTGCCGAAGAACCGCCAGACGCTGCTGTTCTCGGCGACGATGCCGAAGCTGATCGCTGAACTCGCCGGCGAATATCTGACCGACCCGGTCAAGGTTCAGGTGACGCCTCCGGGCAAGGCCGCCGACAAGGTCGAACAGTATGTTCATTTCGTCCCCGGCAAGGACCTGAAGACGACCATCCTCAAGAAGACCCTGACCGACAATCCGGATGGCCTGTCGCTGATCTTCAGCCGTACCAAGCATGGCGCCGAGAAGCTGATGAAGCATCTCGACCACGTCGGCTTCAAGGCCGCCTCGATCCATGGCAACAAGAGCCAGGGCCAGCGTGAGCGTGCGCTCAAGTCCTTCCGTGACGGTGAGATCCGCGTGCTCGTGGCAACCGACGTCGCTGCCCGCGGCATCGACATCCCCGGCGTCACCCACGTCTACAACTACGACCTGCCGGAAGTTCCCGATGCCTACGTTCACCGCATCGGCCGTACTGCCCGCGCCGGCCGCGACGGCATCGCGATCGCTTTCTGCGCACCGGACGAAATCCGCCTGCTTCGCGACATCGAGAAGCTGATGGGCATCAACATCGCGGTTGCCAGCGGCGAAGCGCCTGCCGACCAGGCCCGTCCGTCCAAGGGACGCGGCGGTCGCGGCAACGGCAATGGCAACGGCCAGCACCGCGGCAATGGCGGCGGCGGCCAGCGTCAGGACGCCCGCCCGCGCCGCGAACGCCCGGCTCGCCAGTCGGCACTGGCTCCAAGCAGCTTTGCCGGTGACGATCTTCTGCGCGACGACCGCCCGAAGCAGGACCGCCGCGATCAGCGTCCGGCTGGCCAGCCCCACGCCGACGGCCGTTCGGAAGGCAACCGCAACCACGAACCCAAGAAGCACCACGGTCGTCCCGGCCAGAAGCCGGGCGAATGGCGCAACAAGGGCCCGCGCCCTGAAGGCCAGGCCGGCGACCGCCGCGAAGGCGGCCAGGGCGGCATGCGTCGTGGCGCCGGTGGCGGCAACCGCGGCCAGCAGGGCTGATCGGCAAGACATTGCCTAGCGCATTTTCAGAAAGCCTGCGAAGCAGGTTTTCCATCAGGAAATGCGTAAAAACAAAGTGATAAGAACGGCGGGTCGCTTCGGCCCGCCGTTTTTTATGCCTGCTGTTTGCGGTTGGTGAGATAGACGCCGGCAACGGCAATGACCGTGCCGATGATCATCGGCAGCGTCAGCGCCTCGCCGAAGAACAGCCATGCCTGCACGGCCGCAAGCGGCGGCACGAGATAGATGAGCGAGGCTGCGCGCGATACCTGGCCGCGGCGGATCAGATAAAGCAGCAGCGCGATCGCGCCCATGGAAAGCCCCAGCACCGACCAGGCGAGTGCCGCAAAGATCTGCAGGTTCCAGGTGACGTGCAGATCCTCCAGCACCAGGGCCAGCGGGACCGTGACGATCAGGGCGCCGAGATATTGAAGCGCTGCGATCGTACGGATGTCGCCGCTCTGGAGATGCCGCTTCTGGTAGAGCGTGCCGTAGGTCACGGCGGCCATGCCGAGCACGTTGATGATGACAGGGAAAAGGTGGATCGGCGTTGCGCCGGTGTCGATCGAAAACACCTTGGGCAGCACGGCAAGCGCGATGCCGAAGAAGCCGAGCACCAGTCCGAGTTTCTGCTGAACGCTGAGCTTCTCGTCGATGACGACGGAGGCGGCGACGGCCGTCATCAACGGCTGCAACCCGGCGATGATGCCCGAGATCGCAGCCGGCACGCCCTGCCCGATCGCCCACCAGACGGCGCCGAGATAAAGCCCGTGCAGAAACATGCCGGAGACGACCGCATGGGCCGCGGCCGACCACGACTTCGGCCATTTCGCCCCGGTCACCAGGCAGAAGCCGATGAACAGCAGGATCGCCAGGGTGTAGCGCAGCACCAGAAACGTCAGCGGATCGGCATAGACGGCCGCATATTTGGCGACGACCCAACCGGTCGACCAGAGCAGTACGAAGATGGCCGGAGCCAGGCGGGCGAGTGTCATTGACCTATCCGAATGGGCAAAGGGAGGTCAGCCGCGATAGACGCGGGGGCGTTGATGGTCAAAGCAATTTTTCTGATACTGACGATCAGCTACTGCATAGTTCCTTAAATCGGAATCGATTTAATGGCAAACTTATGCAGCAAGTTCAAAGTGTTACAGCTTCCTTTGCGCGTCATGTTTGACGCGCGGCGCTGTAATCGGAACCATCAACCTGAGCGACGACAGCGAGAGAGAGACGAAGCCCGGCTCGTACTCTTCGCGATAGTGCAGCCTGCCGGTATCGACCACGAGCCCTTCAGACCCGATCCAGTCAAACATGTGCTGATAATGCGCGAAGACGTCGCCATCATCAGGGTGGTGCATGGCGCTGACGAAACGCATGGCCGGTAGGTCCGCATGGCCAGGGTGACGCGTCGTTTCCGCCGTCTGGGAAACAAAGTCGACGAGATAGCGGAAGCCATCAGGACGGTCGTTCCACGACAGACCGACGAGCGTCGGATGGTCCTTCGGATGGACACGCAGGTGATGCTCCTGCATCTCAGCGATCAGCCGGCGAACGGCCCCGTCGGCCGCCTCGACGAAGGTCCCCTCCCAGAAGGAGCCGGCAATCCGCTGCGCCGGCCTTTCGACGATTTCGAACACGGTGCACCTCCTGGCAAGACCAGAACCGGCCCGCCCGGGACCGGCGCGACTATTGTTAGGGCAGCCGAACCGGATGGCAATCGCCTTCGCGTTCGCCTAGAGCAGATCGACGAAAGCGCGGGCCGCGCGGCTGAACTGGCGGTCGCGATGCGTCAACAATTCGAAGCTGCGCTCGGCAAGTTCGAACGGCAATTCCACCAACCGGCCGCTATCGGCGAAAGGCTGGGCGGCGAGCCTGGAAACGGCGGTGATGAAGGGACCGCTCCCGACGGCCGTCAGTACCGCCTCGTTCGACGGCAATTCGAGTTCGACCTTCAGCTGATCGATATCCGCACCATGTGCCCGCATCGATTGCAGGAACATTGCCCTCGTCCCCGATCCTTCCTCGCGCAACACCCACCGTGCGGCAAGCAGCGCTTCGAGATCGACCGGCCTTCCGGCAAGCGGGTGGCGGGGTGGCGCATAGATCGCGATGCGGTCGACCGCCACGCTGCGATGGTCCAGCTTTTCCGCATCGACCCTGCCCTCGACGAAGCCGAGCTGCGCCGTTCCCTCCTCGACCGCCTCGGCGACCACCGCCGTGTTGCGCACGGTCAGCTTCACGTCGATATGCGGATAATCATGGGTGAAGCGGGCGAGACGTGCCGGCAGCCAGTAGCTTGCCACCGTCTGGCTTGCGGCGATCGCGAGCGTGCCGCGGCGCAGATGCGAGAGGTCGTTGAGGCAAGCGGTCGCAGCCGTCGCGCGCGCAAGCACGGCTTTCGCCTCCGGCAGAAACGCCTTCCCCGCCTCCGTCAGCGCCAGCCCGCGGCCGATGCGATCGAACACCCTGACGTTGTGTTGCGTTTCAAGCGCCGCGATCGCCGCGCTGGCGGCAGACTGCGTGACGTTCATTGCCTCGGCCGCGCGTGTCATATGCAGACGCTCGGCGACAGCCACGAAAATGCGAAGTTGATCAAGGGTCATGGAAAATCAATCGCAAAAAGCGATCGAATTGACAAGAACAATCCGTTAGACTGATTCATCAATCGGACTAGGTTGCGGCCATGTCCAGATCGCATTCCCCATCGGCCGCCCCCGCACCCACGCTCTCTTCCCGCATAGCGCGCATCGCGCCGGGTTTGATCCTCTGTTGTCTCGTAGCACTCGCCGCCTTCGGCCTTGAGCGCCTCGAGGCAAGCTGGACCGGCCGGCCATGGCTGGAAGCGCTTGTTATCGCCATCCTTCTCGGTGCCCTGCTGCGCACCTTCTGGACACCGGGCGATCGCTGGATGGCCGGCATCCGCTTTTCCTCCAGGCTGCTGCTGGAGGCGGCGATCGTCCTCATCGGCGCGACCCTCAGCTTCAAGGCGATCCTGGCAAGCGGCCCGGTGCTGCTCGCAACCATCGTCGGCATCGTCTTTCTGTCGATCGTCTCCGGTTATCTGATAGCGCGGCTGCTCGGCTTGCCAAAGCGGATGGCGACCCTGATCGCCTGCGGCAATGCCATCTGCGGCAATTCGGCGATCGCCGCCGTCGCGCCGGCCATCGGTGCTGAGGGCGATGACGTCGCCGCCGCCATCTCGTTCACCGCAATTCTCGGCATTGCCGTCGTTCTATCCCTGCCGCTGATCGGCGGCTGGTTCGACATGTCGCCCTATGGCTTCGGCGTTCTGGCCGGCATGACCGTCTACGCCGTACCGCAGGTACTGGCCGCTGCCGCTCCGTTCAGCGCCCTGTCCGTCCAGGTCGGCACGCTGGTCAAGCTCGTGCGCGTGCTGATGCTCGGCCCGGTCGTCTTGTGCTTCTCGATCATCAACCGCGAGAGCGAGGCGCATCCCCTGGCGCCTAACCTGCCTGCCGGCAATCGCCGCGTGCGCCTTGCCACGTTTGCGTATTTCGTGCCCTGGTTCATTCTCGGCTTCCTCGCCGTGGCGGTCGCCCGCAACAGCGGGATGATCCCCGACGCGGCCGCCGCCGGTGCTGCTCACCTCGCCACATGGCTCACCGTCATCGCCATGGCGGCACTCGGGCTGGAGGTCGACATCCGCAAGCTCGCCGATGCCGGGCCGCGCGCCAGCGCCGCCGCCATGCTGTCGCTGCTGGTTCTGGCCGGTCTGGCAGCCGCCGCAATCACCGTGTTCGGCCTGGGCTAGCTTCCCAGACACGCCCAAATTTCAAGCATTTGCTTATTTTCTAAGACGCCAAAGTCGGGGCCGATCGGGTGACTGGCCGTCCCCGCCCCATTGTTGAGCATCGCCTTGCCCGGAAGCGGCGGGATAACGCGCCAAAACTTTCTTGTCCCGCGACTGTGCACGCTTCTTGCATTGCATCCAGCGTTGTACTCAAATGGTCAAAAATAAGGGGATCACGCCTTTGGCATTTGACGAAATGATGAATGCGGACAGCAGTCCGCGCCAGCCATATTCGACCTATCATGAATGGTATGCCAGCCAGGACAGAAATCGGCTCATAGCGAAATCAAAGGACGCCGAGAACATCTTCCGGAAAACCGGCATCACCTTCGCGGTCTACGGACACGCAGACAGCTCCGAAAAGCTCATCCCCTTCGACCTCATCCCCCGCATCATTTCAGGTCGAGAATGGCGCAAGCTCGCCCAGGGCATCGAACAGCGGGTCATCGCCCTCAACGCCTTCCTCGACGACATCTACCACAAGCAGGAGATCATCCGCGCCGGACGGGTGCCGCGCGAGTTGATCGAGAAGAACGTGGCGTTCCTGCCGCAGATGATCGGCTTCCGGCCGCCGGGCGGCGTCTACACCCATATCGTCGGCACCGACATCGTGCGCACCGGCGAGGATCAGTTCTACGTGCTGGAGGACAATGCCCGCACGCCGTCCGGTGTCAGCTACATGCTGGAAAACCGCGAAACGATGATGCAGATGTTCCCCGAACTCTTCCATCAGAACCGCGTGCGCCCGGTCGAGAACTATCCCAACCTGCTGCGCCAGAGCCTGGCGTCGCTGGCGCCCCCCGGCTGCAGCGGCAAGCCGCGCGTCGCCGTTCTCACCCCCGGCATCTACAATTCCGCCTATTACGAACATGCCTTCCTCGCGGACATGATGGGCGTCGAGCTGGTCGAGGGATCGGACCTGCGCGTGATCGACGGCAAGGTGAAGATGCGCACGACCCGCGGTTACGAGGCGATCGACGTCCTCTATCGCCGCGTCGACGACGACTTCCTCGATCCTCTTACATTTCGCCCGGAGTCCGCGCTCGGCGTTCCCGGCATCATGGATGTCTACCGCGCCGGCAACATCACCATTGCCAACGCGCCCGGCACCGGCATCTCCGACGACAAGGCGATCTATTCCTACATGCCCGAGATCGTCGAGTTCTATACCGGCCGCAAGCCGCTCTTAGAAAACGTGCCGACCTGGCGCTGTTCCGAGCCGCAAAGCCTGAAATACGTGCTCGAACACCTGGAAGAACTTGTCGTCAAGGAGGTGCACGGCTCCGGCGGCTACGGCATGCTGGTCGGCCCGACAGCCAGCAAGAAGGAGCGCGCGCTCTTCGCCGAAAAGCTGAAGGCACGCCCGACCAACTACATCGCCCAGCCGACACTGTCGCTGTCGACCGTTCCGATCCTCGTCAACAAGGGCATCGCGCCCCGGCATGTGGATCTTCGTCCCTATGTCCTTGTCTCCGACAAGGTGCAGATCATTCCCGGCGGCCTGACGCGCGTCGCCCTCAAGGCTGGTTCGCTTGTCGTGAATTCCAGCCAGGGCGGCGGGACCAAGGACACCTGGGTGCTGGAGGACTGAGACCATGTTGGGAAGAACTGCAAACGGTCTCTACTGGATGTTCCGCTACATCGAACGCGCCGAAAACAGCGCCCGGCTAATCGATGCCGGCCTGCGCATGGCGCTGACGCGCAGCGGCGCAACGGAAGGCGATTGGGACGGCGTGCTGCAAAGCGCTGGTGTGCGCGAACTCTACGACGAAGTGCACGAGACGCTGACGAGCATCGATGCCATCGACTTCCTGCTGCGCGACCGCAGCAATCCATCGAGCGTGATGTCCTGCATCGAGGCGGGCCGCCACAACGCCCGCATGGTGCGCACGGCGCTGACGCGCGAGACGTGGGAAGCGACCAACGAATGCTACCTCGAGATGAAGGCGATGCTCTCCAGGAAAGCGCGTCCGACCGACATGCCGGAGATCATCGACACGATCAAGCGTCGCGCCGGCCTCATCCGCGGCGCCTTCCACGGCACGATGCTCAGGAACGAGATCTTCAATTTCTCACGCATCGGCACTTTCATCGAGCGGGCCGACAACACCGCGCGCATCCTCGACGTCAAATACTACGTACTGCTGCCGGCGGTCGCCGCCGTCGGCTCGTCGATGGACAATGTGCAGTGGGAATCGATCCTGCGCTCGGTCTCGGCCCACCGCGCCTACGGCTGGGTCTATGATGCCGAACTGAAGCCGGCGAATATCGCCCATTTCCTGATCTCCAACGGTCGCATGCCGCGTTCGCTTGCCTATTGCTATGAAAAGATCGCCAGCAACCTCGGCTATCTCGAGCGCGAATATGGCGAGCGCCACGAGGCGCACGAAACGGCGGAACGTACGCTGGCCGCGCTGCGCAGCCGCTCGATCACCGACATCATGGACCAGGGCCTGCACGAATATCTCGAGGATTTCATCAGCCAGAACAATCTTCTGGGACAGGAAATCTCCGACGGCTATCGTTTCAACTGAATTTCGGGAGGACAGCATGCACCTGAAAATCAGCCATACGACCGAATACCACTACGACGAGCCGGTGCAGTATGCGCTGCAGCGGCTGCGCCTGACGCCGATCACCGGGGTCGGCCAGACCGTGCTCGGCTGGCAGACGCTCGTCGACGGTGCTGTGATGGAGGTGAGCTACGACGATCACTTCGGCAATCGCGTCCATCTCGTCAGCGTCGATGGCGACCGCGAGGCGATCCGCATTACCGCCAGCGGCGAAGTCCACACCGAGGACCGCCACGGCGTCTTGGGCCCGCATCAGTCCTACGTCCCGCTTTGGCTTTATGCCCGCGAAACGCCTTTGACCAAGGGGGGCAAGCTGATCCGCGACCTGGCGAAATCGGCCGAGGGCGACACCGATCTTGCCCGCATGCATGCATTGATGGCGATGATCCATGAGGCGGTGGAGTACAAGGCCGGCGAAACCCACGCCGAGACGGCGGCCGAGGATGCGCTCGAGGCCGGCCACGGCGTCTGCCAGGACCATGCCCATATCCTGATCTCGGCGGCACGTTCGCTCGACATGCCGGCGCGCTACATCTCAGGCTACCTGATGATGGAAGGGCAAACGGAGCAGACAGCAAGCCACGCCTGGGCCGAGATCCATCTGCCGGGCCTCGGCTGGGTCGGCTTCGATGCCGCCAACAAGATCTGCCCGGATGACCGCTATGTGCGCATCGCCTCCGGCCTCTGCTACCGCGATGCGGCCCCGATATCGGGTCTGATCCATGGTGAGGCCAACGAGACGCTGAAGGTATCGGTGACCGTCGAGCAGCAGGCGCAAAGCCAGAGCCAGACGCAAAGCCAATAAGGTTGGCGATGGGGCGCACCGCAGTGCGCCCCATCGAACTCCGTCCGGCATCAATTCTCGATCTCGTTCGACGATATCGAATGCCGAAAACGCCGGTGCATCGGGCCGACACCCTCTTTGCAGATCGGCTTCCACAGCACGCCATTGGGGGCCTATGCCCCTGAAGACCTTACCAACGGCCCGAAAAAGCCCACGACCCGTGTTATCCGCTCCTGCCCAGGGTGGAGGAAGATGATGTCCAGCCCCTCAGGGAAGGATGATCCGTCCGGCATCACAAACCTCCACGCGAAGCGTGCGATCCCATGATGAACATCCACGTCGCTTGTCCGTGCAATGCGTGCACCAGGATGCTTGGCCTGTATTCCTGCGATGTGCGCGAGCAGTTCTTCTGCGCCAGCAGCATGAACTGTTGGATCCGTATACGTTGCGCCGTCGGCCCAGATCGGCAGCAGCAACGCCCGCCGCTGCTCGCCGTCCTCGTTCGACCATGCAGCGCAGTACGAATCGATGAGATGCGCTAAAGGCATTTTATTCTACTCCTATGGATCATTGGTCTGACTACAGCGCCGCGCGTCTTATTTGACGCCCAAAGGTCGCTGTAGCACTTTGAATTGCTGCGCAGGCAACAAGACCCGAGCGCGTCCTCCTTCTTTTGCCGGAACCAGCTGGCCGTCATGGGGTCGGCTGGCTGGCCGCAAGATGCTGTTCGGTCCCTCGATCCCATGCGTCCGGTCCCCAAAACACTGATTGCAGGCCTCATTCCGACACCCCATATTGGTCGGCACAACGCTCGGTACGCTTGCCGTTGAGAGAGCTACGATGTGAAGAGTACTGTGCCAATACGCACAGAAGCGTAAGTGGTTACCCGCAGGTAAGGCGAATGGGACGGACTGGCCTATGGACAATGGTTTTTCGACAGCGATGAAGATGGTCGCCGGCAAGTGGAAGATAACTATCCTTTGCGAGCTCGGCACAGCGCCCCGTCGATTTGGCCGGCTGCGGCAGTCTATCCCTGCGGTCAGTGAAAAGATGCTGACGCAGCAATTGCGTGAACTGGAGGCCGACGGGCTTGTGAACCGAAAAGTCTATCCGGGTTCCCCGACCAAGGTCGTCTATTCACTGACGGAAAGCGGGACAGCGCTCAACGCTGGAGCGGTGGGGTTATGCCATTGGGCTGAGCAATTCCATCTCGTGCCTGTGCCTAAAGGTCCCCCAGAACCATCTCCTGAAACGCCGTAAATTCAGCTTAGGGTCGTCCGCATGACGCGGCTTTCCGGATTTGGCCGGCGCCAGCGCGCCGACGGAAAAATGAAGCCGTACGATCGCGGCGCAGCTGTTTTTCCTGGGGTCGGATGAAAGTTTGAGAAGGATTGCGCTGGCTGGTGCGTCGACCGCCCCAGTCACCGACAAGCTATCCGCCAACCACCTGCAGCAGATGGTCGGCGAGGCGGTGGGCGAGCGCCACGACGGTAAGGGTTGGCGTATCATTTCCAGCCGTCGGAAAAACTGAACTGCCAGCGATGAAAAGGTTATCCGTTCCGTGGACCTTGCATTGCGTATCCACGACCCCTTGACCGGGGTCCACGTGCATCCGTGTCGTGCCCATGTGGTGCCAGGTCCACATCGGCTTTTCGAGCCCGGTCAATTCCTCTGGTTTCACGATCAGCTTGCCCAGGCCGGTCTTCGTCAACTCGCTGCCTAAAATTGTGATCGTACGCATGACGGAATCGACCGTTTTGGCCGAAAGCTGCCAGCGCAGATTGACCATCGGCAATCCGAAACGGTCCTTCTTGTTCGACAGCATGACGCGGCTTTCCGGTTCCGGTTCCGGCTCCACGATGTGAAGCAGGCGAAAGGAACGCAGAAGGCTTGAGGGCCGCACGAGATGCATGAGCCAGGTCCAACTGACCAGACCCTCCTTGCCCGCCGCGCGGACCGCCGACTTCGCCTCCACGCCATGCAGCCGCTGCTCCCTGTAAGCGAGCAGTTTCTCTTTCATCGCCTGCAGCTTGGCTGTGTCCTGGCCGATGAAGCATGGCTCGAGCCATGCTCGATAATTGAGAAGCTCCTCGCGCTGCTGCAATTCCGCCGGCAGCGTCAGCCCGTTGACGAGATACGGGCGCTGTCGCGTGTAACTCAACGCATCGCGGATCCGCTGGCCGCGCGCGATCCGGATTCGATCAAGAGCGTTGAGAGTTCTCAGAACACTGCCATTGGCCGGCACCAGCGTGCCGATGGAAAATCGCGGATGATCCATGAAAAACCGCCCAGTGGTTCTGTCGTCGCTCCCCGGTCCGCCGCTCAGCAACAAGAGACGCGCGTTCTCGATGCCACCGGCGGCAAGCACGAACGTCCGCGCTCGGATGTGAATGGTTTCGTCAGCCCCGTTTTTGACGACAGCCGATCCGACCGTGCGCTTTTCTTCATCAAACGAAAGATAGAGCAGCGTGGAATGCAGAAGGATACTGATATTGTCAGCGTTTTCGAGGGCATGACGCAGGCGTTTGCCGGGCCGATTGTGCCGACAGAGCTCGAGATGATCGACGGAGATGATGTCGGACCTCCCCGGAAACAGCGGCTGCCGCTGGCCAAGCGCCTCGACATCCGCAATCCCTAGCGTTTTCTGCGCGCGTCGGTAATAGGGAAGGAGATGCTCGCGGCCGAAGGGCCAGCCGCTGTGCCGGACCCAGGGGCGTACCGCGAAATCCTGCTCGTCGAGCGGCTTGCAGAGACCACCCCAGCCCAGGGCCTGGGTGCTGCCGCCCAAGCCGCGCAGCCTGCATGTATCGAGTTCGGCATAGGTGAGCCCGGTGCTTTCGCCCGCCGAGAGATCACTGGCCGTCGGGATCGCATCGGCCCCTCCGCTTTCGAGCACGCAGACGGAAACGCGTCCACCGGCGAAATCCGACGCGATCGTCAATCCACTCGCACCGGCCCCGACGATGCAAATGTCGAACGTTTTGTCGGCAGGAATATCGATCCGTTCACGTAGGATCATGCATCACCCGCTTTGCTGCAAGTGAACGACCGGCACCACGGCAGAGCAACACACACCTCCCGCGAATACAGACGAAGCTTAAATCAATAGTCTGAGATGCAATGCTGCGACGCTCGTCTGCCTCCTGCGGACAGGAAGAGAGCAAAGCGTCACGGTCCCCAAAATTCTACTCCGCTTGCATCATTACACCGGATACCGGCGGCGTGAAACTCGCGAACTCGACAATCTTAAGAATGCGCTAAAATAAAGCCACCACGGCCCGCCGAAGCCGGGATAAATCGGCATCGGCGGGCCGTGGCGGCTCAAACTGCTAGTGGCTGTCGCGTTCGACGACAGAACCGCGCGTGCCGACAAGGAAGTCGAGGTCGGCGCCGGTGTCGGCCTGCATCACCGTGTTGACGTAAAGGCCGCCATAACCGCCCTTTTGCGGCTTCACCGGAGAAACCCACGCCGCCCGACGCCGAGCCAGTTCGTCATCGGAAACATCGAGCCGGATGGTGCGGGCGGGAACATCGACCGCAATCATGTCGCCGTTCTCGACCAGCGCCAGCGGGCCGCCGTCCGCCGCTTCCGGTGCGGTGTGTAGGATGACGGTGCCATAGGCGGTGCCCGACATGCGCGCATCGGAAATGCGGATCATGTCGGTAATGCCCTTCTTCAGCACCTTCGGCGGCAGCCCCATATTGCCGACCTCGGCCATCCCGGGATAGCCCTTCGGGCCGCAGTATTTCAGCACCATGACGCAGGTCTCGTCGATGTCGAGATCGTCGCGGTTGATGCGGGCGTGGTAGTCCTCGATGCTTTCGAAGACGACGGCGCGGCCCGTGTGCTGCATCAGGTGCGGCGACGCAGCCGAAGGTTTCAGTACGCAGCCCTTGGGCGCCAGATTGCCGCGCAACACGGCGATGCCGCCCGACTGCGTCAACGCCTTTTCGCGCGGCACGATGACATCGTCATTGTAGTTGGTGACATCCTTGACGCCGTTCCAGATCGTATCGCCGGTAACCGTCAAGGCGTCCTTGTGGAGGAGGCCCATCTCGCCGACCGCCTTGATGACCACCGGCAGACCGCCTGCATAGTAGAACTCTTCCATCAGGTGCTTGCCCGACGGCTGCAGGTTGACGATCGTCGGCACGTCGCGGCCAAGCCGGTCCCAGTCGTCCAGCGTCAGGGCAACGCCGATACGACCGGCGAGCGCCAGAAGATGCAGCACGGCATTGGTCGAGCCCCCGACGGCACCGTTGACGCGGATGGCGTTTTCGAAGGCTTGCCTGGTCAGGACATCGGACGGCTTCAGATCTTCCTTGACCATGTCGACGATGCGGCGGCCGGAAAGCTGGGAGATCACCCGCCGGCGGGCGTCGACAGCGGGAATTGCCGCATTGCCGGGCAGCGTCATGCCGAGCGCTTCGGCCATCGACGCCATGGTCGAGGCCGTGCCCATGGTCATGCAACTGCCGGCCGAACGGGCCATGCCCTGCTCCGCATCCATGAATTCGGCCAGAGACATCTCGCCGGACTTCACCATTTCGGAAAACTGCCAGATGGCGGTACCGGACCCGACGTCCTTGCCGCGCCACTTGCCGTTCAGCATCGGGCCGCCGGAGACCAGAATGACCGGGATGTCGACGCTCGCCGCCCCCATGAGCAGGCTCGGCGTGGTCTTGTCACAGCCGCCGAGCAGCACGACGCCATCGACCGGATTGCCGCGGATCGCCTCTTCGACATCCATGGCCGCGAGGTTACGGAACATCATCGCCGTCGGCCGTAGCGTGCTCTCGCCCACGGAAAACACCGGGAATTCGACCGGGAAACCACCCGCCTCGTAGACCCCGCGCTTCACTCGCTCGGCGAGATCGCGCAGATGCGCGTTGCACGGCGTCAGTTCCGACCAGGTGTTGCAGATGCCAATGATCGGCCGGCCGTCGAACGTATCGGCGGGCAGACCCTGGTTCTTCATCCAGGAGCGATGCATGATGGCATTCTTCCCCGTGCCACCGAACCATTCCTGCGAACGCAGCTTGCGCGGCCACTCAGCTTTCTTCTTCATCTTATCCTTCCTTGAGCGGCCCGCGCCGTAACGCGGGCCTGCGACGGCGCCCATTAAGCCAGGGTGTATGCGGTCTTGACGGTTGTGTAGAATTCGGCGGCGTAGCGACCCTGCTCGCGCGAGCCATGGGAGGAGCCCTTGCGGCCACCGAAGGGCACGTGNGTGTATGCGGTCTTGACGGTTGTGTAGAATTCGGCGGCGTAGCGACCCTGCTCGCGCGAGCCATGGGAGGAGCCCTTGCGGCCACCGAAGGGCACGTGGAAATCGACGCCGGCGGTCGGCAGGTTGACCATCACCATGCCGGCCTCGGCATTGCGCTTGAAATGCGTCGCATGTTTCAGGCTGGTGGTGGCAATGCCCGACGACAGCCCGAACGGCGTGTCGTTGGCGACGGCAAGCGCCTCGTCATAATCCTTCACCCGGATCACCGAAGCGACCGGTCCGAAGATTTCTTCACGCGAGATGCGCATCTGGTTGGTTGCCTCGGTAAACAGCGCCGGCTGCAGGTAGAAGCCGGGCGTGTCGCGCTTCAGAAGCTCGCCGCCGAAGGCGAGTTTNGAGATGCGCATCTGGTTGGTTGCCTCGGTAAACAGCGCCGGCTGCAGGTAGAAGCCGGGCGTGTCGCGCTTCAGAAGCTCGCCGCCGAAGGCGAGTTTSGCGCCTTCCTGTTTGCCGATGGCGATGTAGTCGGTGTCCTGGTTGAGCTGGCTCTGGTCGACCACCGGRCCGATATGGGTGCCGGCCTTSAGCGCRTCGTCGATGGTGAGCCCCTTCATGCGCTCGCCCATCGCCGCCACGAACCGGTCGTGAATGCCTTCGGTCACGATCACCCGCGACGASGCGGTGCAACGCTGGCCGGTGGAGAARAAGGCGGAATTGACGGCGGCTTCGACGGCAACGCCAAGATCGGCGTCATCGAGCACCACGAACGGGTTCTTGCCGCCCATCTCCAGCTGGTAYTTGCGATTGTGYTCGACCGAGGCCAGTGCCACGCGTTTGCCGGTGCCGGTCGAGCCGGTAAAGGTGATCGCCTGGAYGTCGGGGCTGTCGAGCATCGTCTGGCCGACGACCGAGCCCTTGCCCATCACCAGGTTCAACACGCCCTTCGGCAGGCCGGCACGATGGAGAATGTCGACGATCGCCCAGGAGCAGCCGGGCACCAGTTCGGCCGGCTTGAAGACGATGGTGTTGCCATAGCAGAGCGCCGGCGCGATCTTCCAGGCGGGAATGGCGATCGGGAAATTCCATGGNCCGGGCACCAGTTCGGCCGGCTTGAAGACGATGGTGTTGCCATAGCAGAGCGCCGGCGCGATCTTCCAGGCGGGAATGGCGATCGGGAAATTCCATGGCGTGATGATGCCGACGACGCCGACCGGCTCGCGGGTGATCTCGACGCCGATATCAGGGCGCACCGAGGGGATGACCTCGCCAGCCAATCGCAGCGCCTCACCGGCAAAGAAGTCAAAGATCTGGCCGGCGCGCACGGTCTCGCCGATGCCTTCCGCCAGCGTCTTGCCCTCTTCGCGCGACAACAGCCGCAGCGCCTCACCGGCAAAGAAGTCAAAGATCTGGCCGGCGCGCACGGTCTCGCCGATGCCTTCCGCCAGCGTCTTGCCCTCTTCGCGCGACAACAGTCGCCCGAGCTCGTCCTTGCGCGCCAGGATCTCGTCTGCGGTCTTTCGAAGGATAGCATGACGCTCGAGGATGCCGGAGCGTGACCAGGCCGGAAAGGCGGCCTTGGCCGCGGCAATCGCCGCCTTCGCATCGTCGGCCGAGGCGCGGGCATATTCCCCGATCACGTCGTTGGTGTCGGACGGATTGATATTGGCAACGCCATCACCGCCAACCCATTCGCCGGCAATCAGGTTTTGGTGCAATGTCATGGGCCTCAGCCTCCTTCATCTACTTTTCGCGGGCAACCGCGCCTGTCGCGGCCTGCCACTGGCATACCGCATATGTCAGAGCTGATGTATGGCGACCGGTTCGGCGGCGGCGATTGCGAGCGGATTGCGCAAGGGAAGGCCGAATTCGGCAGCCTCGATCTCGAAGACATCCCCCTCTTCCGTGCGGATACCATCGCCGAAGGAGAGCGTCGCCGTGCCGAACATGTGGACGTGGATGTCCCCCGGCTGGCGGAACAGGCCATATTTGAAATGGTGATGCTCGAGGTTGGCAAAGCTGTGCGACATGTTGGCTTCGCCCGATAGGAACGGCTTTTCCCACAGAACCTTGCCGCTCCGCAGGATACGCGAGGTGCCTCTGATATCGTCGGGTGCTGCGCCGACGCGGATTTCCGGCCCGAAGCTCGCCTGGCGCAGCTTCGAATGCGCGAGCCAGAGATAGTTGACCCGCTCGGTCTTGTGATCGGAAAACTCGTTGGCGACGGCAAAGCCGATACGGAACGGCATGCCCTTGTCAGAGATCACGTAGATGCCGGCCATCTCCGGCTCCTCCCCACCGTCTTCGGCAAAGGCCGGAGAGACGAGCGCCGAACCGGGCGCGACGGCGGAGGTGCCGTTACCCTTGTAGAACCATTCCGGCTGCACGCCGGTTTCGCCCGGTTGCGGCTTGCCGCCTTCAAGGCCCATGCGGAACATCTTCATCGAGTCGGTCAGCGTCTCCTCCGCCGCCTCGGTCGTCTTTTTGTGCATGGCGTCGCGGGTCGCGGCTGAACCAAGATGCGTCAGCCCCGTTCCGGTCAGATGCAGGTGCGCGGGGTCGGGGTGGGTGATCGGCGGCAGAAGACGGCCTTCGGCATAGGCCTTTTCGAGATCGACGGCAGCACCAAGACCCTTTGCCTCGATCGTGTCCTTGAGGCTACGCCCGGCATTGGCCGCGTCCATCGCCAGTGCATAGACGCTCGCCGCGCCGTTGACTGCGCGGGCAACCTCGCCCGGCGCGCGTACCGCGACCGTTGTCGATCCGTCTTCGTTCCTGATCTGAGAAATCAGCACGATCCTGTCCTTCCTTGCATCGTTCGGGCCTTGCTCGCGCCTGATCTCAGGCAAACCGCGGCCCCTCGGGTGGCTCTCGCCACCCAATCCTGACAGTCCGGGCTGTCACTCCCGGCAGCCGGAGCTGCCCGTTCAATGGTACTGGTTCGATCCGGGCCGTTCGGTCGCTGGTCAGCCCTTGTTCTTGTTGTAGACGTCGAAGAAGACGGCAGCGAGCAGCACCAGACCCTTGATCAGCTGCTGGTAGTCGATGCCGATGCCCATGATCGACATGCCATTGTTCATCACGCCCATGATGAAGGCCCCGATCACCGCGCCGATGATCTTGCCGACGCCGCCGGACGCTGAGGCGCCGCCGATGAAGCAGGCCGCAATCACGTCGAGTTCAAAGCCTTGGCCGGCCTTCGGCGTTGCCGAGTTGAGGCGGGCGGTGATGATCATGCCGGCAAGTGCGGCCAGAACACCCATGTTGATGAAGGTGTAGAACGTCAGCCGCTCGGTGTTGATGCCGGAGAGCTTCGCCGCCTTGACGTTGCCGCCCATGGCATAGATGCGACGGCCGATCGTCGAGCGCGTGGTGACGAAGGTATAGAGCGCGATCAGCACGCCCATGGCAATCAGCACGTTGGGCAGGCCGCGATAGGTCGAAAGCTGATAGCCGATGAACAGCGCAACGACGGCGATGACCGCCATCTGGATGGCGAAGAAGACGAAGGGCTCGTTTTCGCTACCGTGCTGCTCGTTGACCCGGCGATTGCGCACGCCCGCATAGATGGCGTAGCCGACGAGTGCCAGCACCGCCACCAGCGCCACCATGTTCTGGATGAGGTCGGGCCTCGGATTGAGGAAGTAGAGGAAATCCGGAACGAAGCCTGTCGAAAGCAGCTGAAACTCCTTCGGGAACGGACCGATCGGCCGGCCGCCGAGCACCACGTAGGTGAGCCCGCGGAAGACCAGCATGCCGGCAAGCGTGACGATGAAGGACGGGATCTTCTGATAGGCGACCCAGTAACCCTGCGCCGCCCCCATGATGCCGCCGACAACAAGACAGGCAGGAATGACGACGAAGGCCGGCAGGCCCCACTTGACCAGCATGATCGCCGATATCGCCCCGATGAAGGCGACGATCGAGCCGACCGAAAGGTCGATGTGTCCGGCGACGATGATCAGCAGCATGCCCAGCGCCATGATGACGATGAACGAGTTCTGCAGCACCAGGTTGGTGATGTTGACCGGGCGGAACAGCACGCCGTTGGTGACGAACTGGAAGAACAGCATGATGACCACGAGCGCGACCAGGAGGCCGTATTCGCGGATGTTGTTCTTGAGATAGTCCCCGATCGAGGGTTTGTTCGGTTGGGTGCTCGTATCGGCGACCATTAGTGTTTCTCCCCTGAACGCATGATGGCACGCATGATGGATTCCTGGCTCGCTTCGGCCTTTGAAAGCTCGGCGACGATGCGGCCCTCGTTCATGACGTAGATGCGGTCGCAGGTTCCAAGCAGTTCCGGCATCTCCGATGAAATCATCACGATGCCTTTGCCCTCGGCTGCAAGCTGGTTGATGATGGTGTAGATCTCATACTTCGCGCCGATATCGATACCGCGTGTCGGCTCGTCGAGGATGAGGACTTCCGGATTGGTGAACAGCCACTTCGACAGCACCACCTTCTGCTGATTGCCGCCGGAAAGATTGACCGTTTCCTGATAGATCGAGTGCGAGCGGATGCGCAGCTTCGAACGATAGTCGGAGGCGACCTTGACCTCCTTGCGATCGTCGATGACGCCGTTGGACGCCACCGCCTTCAGGTTGGAGAGCGTGGTGTTCTCCTTGATGTTGTTGATCAGCACGAGACCCAGTTGCTTGCGGTCTTCGGTGACATAGGCGAGACCAGCGTCGATGGCGCGGGGGATGGTGCTGACGTCGACCGGCTTGCCGCGCATCAGGACGTCGCCGGTGATCTTGTGCCCCCAGGACTTGCCGAAGATGCTCATCGCCGTTTCGGTTCGCCCCGCCCCCATCAGGCCGGCGATGCCGACGACTTCGCCGGCGCGCACGGTAAAATTGACGTCGTGCAGGAACTGCCGGTCGCGGTGATGCTGGTGGAAGACGTTCCAGTTCTTCACTTCCAAGAGCGTCTCGCCGATCTTGGGCTCGCGCGGCGGGTAACGATCTTCCATCGCACGACCGACCATGCCCTTGATGATCCGGTCTTCGCCGATATCCTCGGTCTGACAGTCGAGCGTTTCAACGGTTCCGCCGTCGCGCAGGATGGTGATCTGGTCGGCGACCTTGCGGATCTCGTTCAGCTTGTGCGAAATGATGATCGAAGTCATGCCCTGCGCGCGAAACTCCATCAAGAGCTTCAAGAGCGCGTCAGAATCGTTTTCGTTGAGCGAGGCGGTCGGTTCGTCGAGGATCAGCAGCCGCACCTTCTTCGACAGCGCCTTGGCGATCTCGACCAGCTGCTGCTTGCCGACGCCGATGTCAGTGATCAGCGTGGCGGGCGGCTCGCTCAGGCCCACCTTTTTCAGAAGTTCCTGCGTGCGGGCAAAGGTCTGCGGCCAATGGATCACCCCATTGGTGGCGATCTCGTTGCCGAGAAAGATGTTTTCGGCGATCGACAGCAGCGGAACCAGCGCCAGTTCCTGGTGGATGATGATGATGCCGAGATGTTCGCTGTCAGAGATGGTCGAGAAGCGGCGAGGCTCGCCGTCGTAGTAGATCTCGCCGTCATAGGTGCCGGCGGGATAGACGCCGCTCAGTACCTTCATCAGCGTCGATTTGCCGGCACCGTTTTCACCGACCAGAGCGTGGATCTCACCTTCGCGAACCTTGAAGCTGACATTGTCCAGCGCCTTGACGCCCGGAAACGTCTTGGTGATGCCACGCATTTCGAGAATGATATTGTCCATGTTCAGTCATTCCAGCGGCAGTCGGCAAGAGAGTACAGGCTCCCTCACCGGGATAAAAGGGTCCGCGATGGATCGCGGACCCTCAGGTGCGTCATCCTATCAGTTGTTGATCTGATCTTCGGTGTAGTAACCGGAGGAGACCAGCACATCCTTGATGTTGGACTTGTCGACCGCGACCGGCTTCAGCAGGTAGGACGGAACGACCTTGACGCCGTTGTCATAGGTCTTGGTGTCGTTCACTTCCGGCTCCTTGCCTTCCATGATCGCATTGACCAGGCCGACCGTGACCTTGGCGAGTTCGCGCGTGTCCTTGAAGATCGACGAATACTGTTCGCCGGCAAGGATCGACTTGACCGAAGGCAGTTCGGCGTCCTGACCGGTAACGGCAGGCATCGCCATGTCGCCGGAACCATAGCCGACGCCCTTCAGCGCCGAGATGATGCCGATGGACAGGCCGTCGTAGGGCGACAGAACGCCATCGACCTTGGCATCGGTGTAGTTGGAGGACAGCAGGTTTTCCATGCGGGCCTGGGCAACGGCACCATCCCAGCGCAGCGTGCCGACCTGGTCCATGCCCTTCTGGCCGGACTTGACGACGATCTTGTTGCTGTCGATCAGCGGCTGCAGGACCGACATCGCACCGTCGTAGAAGAAGAAGGCGTTGTTATCGTCAGGCGAACCGCCGAAGAGTTCGACGTTCTTCGGCTCGGTCGCGCCGTCGAGCTTCAGGCCCTGCACCAGCGACGTTGCCTGCTGCACGCCGACCTGGAAGTTGTCGAAGGTGGCGTAGTAGTCGACATTGCCCGAATCGCGGATCAGACGGTCGTAAGCGATGACCTTGACGCCGGCGTCATGGGCCTTCTGCAGGATGTCGGAAAGCGTCGTGCCGTCGATGGCGCCGATGACGAGAACCTTGGCACCCTTGGTCACCATGTTTTCGATCTGGGCGAGCTGGTTCGGAATATCATCGTCGGCAAACTGCAGGTCCGGCGTGTAACCGGCTTCCTTGAACAGCTTCTCCATGGTCTCGCCATCGGAGATCCAGCGGGTCGAGGTCTTCGTCGGCATGGAAATGCCAACCGTGCCTTTGTCCTGTGCGAAGGCGGGCGCAGCAAACGACGCGACGGAGATCGCGGCCGCTGCGAGAAGCGAAGTAATCAATTTCATCTGGTCTCTCCCAAAAGTGTTGAAGCCGGCAGGCCCGCAGCCTCCCCGTCCTATGCGCAGCGATCCACCGGCCCGGAGATCGCGTCTCCGGCGGTGGATCCAGGTGAAGGAAGTCCTCCCCGCCCGCATGCTCCCACATGCACTGGCACATGGGGAAAAACTGGAATCAAAAGCCATAACTGTCAAATACAATATCGCTTTGCTACCATACCAATATTGATATACTACTCGAAAACAGTGTGATTTTTGAAACATCCTGAAAACTGGATTGCCCACGATGATGAAAGAAGGAAAGCCCGGCACGACAGGGATTGCCGCCGAACAGTTCGACAGCGGGCTCTTTCGCTCAGGGCTGAAGATCAATCACCTCCGGCTGATCCTGGCGATCGACGATCATCGTCGCATCAGTGCGGCCGCCGAGACGCTCGGCATCTCCCAGCCCGCCGCCTCGCGCATGCTGGCGGAGATCGAGACGATCCTGAAGGCGCCGATCTGCGAGCGAGTGGCACGCGGCGTAGAACTGACCCGCTACGGCCAGGCGTTGGCGCGGCGGGCGCGCACGATCTTTCTGGAACTGCGGGAGGCCTCGCGCGAGATCAGCGAACTGAAGACCGGCAGCGGCGGCTCGGTGTCGATCGGCTCGGTGACCGGGCCGGCGCTCAACCTCGCCGTTCCGGCAATCCGCCAGGTCATCACCGCCTATCCCGGCATCGAGATCAACATCCAGATCGAAAACAGCAATGTGCTGACGCGCGAGCTGCTCGCCGCCCGCCACGACTTCGTCGTCGGACGCATCCCAGACGATCTCAGCCCGCGGCTCTTCAACATGGTCGAGATCGGCTACGAGGAGGTCTGCCTGATCGTGCGCGACGGCCATCCGCTGCTCGACAAGCCCATTGCCGGCGCCGAAGATCTGCCCGCCTACGACTGGGTGTTCCAGCCGCCGGGAACGCTGCTGCGCCGCGCCGTCGAAGACAGCTTCATGTCCGCGGGTGTGCGCCTACCGGCGACCGTCATCAACACCTCGTCGATCATCCTGACGCTGTCGATCGTGCGCAACACCAATGCGATTGCGCCGGTGGCGCTCGATGTCGCCAACCTGATCGCCGACAACGGCACGCCGGCCGGCGAGATCCGCATCCTCAAAACCGAGATCCCGATCCGCATCAAGCCCTATGGGTTGATCACCGCCGAGGGACGCGCGCTGCCGCCGAGCGCCAAGCTGCTCTACGACCTCATTCTCAAACAGGGACGAGCATGATCAGCCAGCATTGGTTGATCAGCCTGGGCATGATCAAGTTGATCAGCCTGGGATAATCTCCATCCGGCATTTTGCGCCGGGATAGCGGAGGCTGCATGTTCGGAATGTCGGTGTTTCAGTCCGTGCTCGAGCGGCTGAAGACGGAAGAAGACGAGGAAGAGACCGCCAATGCGGAGGTTTTCGCGACGTCGCGCACGCCTCTGTTCGCAACCACGTTCGTCGCCGGCGGCGCCGACAGCGCGTCTGCTGCGCGCAGCGCCGTCGAGCGAGCCTATTTCGATGCGTCCTTCGTCGAGCCGCCGCCGATAGAGCCGATGCCGGAATTTCTCAACCGCATCAGCCTTGCCGAAGTCGCCGAGGAACTTGACCTTGGTGAAGGGGAGACATTGACGACGCTCGCTGCCAAGCGGCGAAGCTTCGCCGCCGCCAATCATCCCGATCGCCTGCCGCAGGACTACCGCGCCAATGCGACGGTCCGGATGAAACTCGCCAACATGCTCATCGACGAGGCGTCGCGCCAATTGCAGGCGGCCTGACCGCCGCTCACGCGTCGTTGTCAGCCTTGGGCGTCTCGTCTTTTGACGCCGAGCCCTCAGCACCGGCAGTCTTGTCTGTCGGCTTGTAAAACAGCAGCAGAGAGGACCCGACATAGGCGGCGATCGCCAGAGCGATGATGCTGAAGAACGGCTGGTCGTGATAGAATTCGAGCGCCGCCCAGCCGGCGCAGACTAAAAAGATCAAAACCCGCCGCCACAAGGGACGGTAAAAGGCGTGGTCCGGGTCGATGAGTTTGATCATCCTGTCCTCTGGGTGCTTGCGCTCGTGATCGGCAACGGATGTCTTGTAGGGGAAATCCACCGGCCGCCGCAAGCCCGCGACCGCATCACGCCCTTGACGGGCACCATGAAAATAGAATAAAAATTCCGAAATTGTTTTCTTCGACCATTTCATTCCGAACAGATGGCGCCGGACGCCCGCACGGAAGAAACGGTCGGGCAAGGGAGAGGAAAGCGCGCGGCATCCGCTCGGGCACCATCGCTGACAACCACCTTGCAACCCAATCGCGGAATTGCCCCTCCGCGGCGCCTTTGCGCGATGAGCGCCGATCATCACGCACCTTCCCGGTCGAGGACCGGATTTCGAGAGAGACAGAGATGACAGTGAGATTTGGTCTTCTGGGCGCCGGACGCATCGGCAAGGTTCACGCAAAGGCCGTCAGCGGCAATCCCGATGCCGTGCTCGTCGCCGTGGCCGACGCCTTTCCGGCCGCCGCCGATGCCATCGCCAAGGCCTATGGCTGCGAGGTCCGCACCATCGAGGCAATCGAAAAATCGGCCGATATCGACGCCGTTGTCATCTGCACGCCGACCGATACCCATGCCGACCTGATCGAGCGTTTCGCCCGCGCCGGCAAGGCGATCTTCTGCGAAAAGCCCATCGATCTCGATGTCGATCGCGTGCGGGCCTGCATGAAGGTGGTGGCCGAGACCAAGGGCAAGCTGATGGTCGGCTTCAACCGCCGCTTCGACCCGCATTTCATGGCCGTCAAGCAGGCAATCGACGCCGGCAAGATCGGCGACGTCGAGATGGTGACGATCACCTCGCGCGATCCCGGCGCGCCGCCGGTCGACTACATCAAGCGCTCGGGCGGAATCTTCCGCGACATGACGATCCATGACTTCGACATGGCGCGCTTCCTGCTCGGCGAAGAGCCCGTATCGGTAACGGCGACCGCCGCCGTCCTCGTCGACAAGGCAATCGGCGAAGCCGGCGACTACGACAGTGTGTCCGTCATCCTGCAGACCGCCTCCGGCAAACAGGCGATCATCTCCAACTCGCGCCGCGCCACCTACGGCTACGACCAGCGCATCGAGGTTCACGGCTCCCAGGGTGTCGTCTCGGCGGAAAACCAGCGCCCGGTGTCGATCGAGATCGCCAATGGCGAAGGCTACACCCGCCCGCCGCTGCACGATTTCTTCATGACCCGCTACACCGAAGCCTATGCCAACGAGATCGAGAGCTTCATCTCCGCGATCGAAAAGGGCACGGAAATCACCCCGTCGGGCAAGGATGGCCTGGCAGCGCTCGCGCTTGCCGACGCAGCCGTGAAGTCGGTCATCGAAAAGCGCCAGATCAGCGTCGCGTAAAGCATTTCGAGGAAAAGTGCGAAGCGGGTTTCCGTTTGGCAAAGACAAACGGCCGGGCGCGACACGCCCGGCCGTTTCGTGTTTCAGTTCATTGCCTCAGCCGTCCGCGCGCAATGGCGCATTCTCCCATCCGCCTGACTGCTCCTCCTGCCCGGTGCTCGGGGCAACGCCGGGCCTGCCAGTGAGAAAGCCCTGAACCTGGAGGCAGCCCTCGTCGACCAGGATCTGCCTTTGCCGCTCCGTTTCCACGCCTTCGGTTACGACAGGCAGGTTGAGGCTGTTGCCAAGCGCAATGATCGCCCTGACGATCGCGTGCGCCGAAGGGTCCTTGTCGATCACGGCAGTGAAGCTGCAATCGATCTTCAGCTTGTCGAACGGGAACGTCTGCAGGTTGCTGAGCGAGGAATGCCCGGTGCCGAAATCATCCATGACGATGCGCACCCCATGTATCCTCAGTCGTCCGAGGGTGGCGAGAACGTCTTCGCGATTGTGCAGAAGGGCCGCCTCGGTGATCTCCAGCTCCAACCGGCGCGGCTCCAGCCCCGTTCGCCGCAGGATACCAAAGATCTGATCGAAAAGATTGGGAAGCAGGAACTGCACCGGCGAGATATTGACCGAAACCGGTAGAGGCTCGTTCCATTTCGCCGCCTCCCTGCAGGCCTGCTCCAGCACCCATTCGCCGATCTGGATGATCGAACCGCTTTGCTCGGCGATCGGGATGAAGACATCGGGGCTGATGAGGCCACGCTCCGGATGCATCCAGCGCAAGAGCGCCTCGTAGCCCAGGATCCGATCGCCGCGCAGATCGACAAGCGGTTGATATTCAAGGAAGAGCTGCCGGCGAAGCACGGCATGGCGCAGGTCGTTTTCGATCTGCCGTCGCGTGCGCACGGTCTCGTCCATTTCCGTGTCGAAGAAGCAGGCGATCCCCTTGCCCGATTGTTTGGCGCGGTAGAGAGCGGTGTCGGCATTGTTGCGCAGCCGGTCAGCCGTGTCGCCATCAGCAGGGTAGATCGCAGCACCGATGCTGACGCCGACGGCGGTCGGATCGCGGTTCGTATCCATCTCGGCGGCAAAATAAGTCAGGATGCGGTCCGACAGGTGACGCGCCGCGTCGGGCTGTTCGCCACCCACCTGAAGAATGGCAAACTCGTCGCCGCCCAGCCGGGCGACGGTATCCCCCTCGCCGACCGCCTTGCGCAGGATGTCGGCGACCTTCATGAGGATGCGGTCCCCCTCGCCATGGCCGAAAATGTCGTTGACGGCCTTGAAGCGGTCGAGGTCGAGGCAAAGGATGGCAAGCTGCTCGTTCTTCGCCGCCGCCACCGTCATGACCTGGGCCAGGCGCCGGTCGAAGAAACCACGATTGGGAAGATCGGTCAGCACATCGTGGTGGGCCAGATGCTCGATAGTGCGCTCGGCTTCCTTGCGCGCGCTGAGGTCGCGCACGAAGATCACCTCGCATTCGCGGCCGCGATACTCGACCGTCCGGCACATGAACTCGACCGGCACGGACTGGCCGGCCACATTGATCAGATCGATTTCGCCGGGGCCGTCGCCGCGATGATGGCTCTGCAGCCCTTCCTCACCGAAGGCGAAAACCTCCGCCGGTTCTCGGCCGGTGAGCTCCGAAACCTTCCATCCCGTCAGGCGCGCAAAACGCTCGTTGGTGTCGATGATGCGGCCTTCATGCACGATGGCCATGCCTTCCAGCGATGCATTGGCAAGCCCGCGCAGGTCGGTCAGATGCCGATCGACGAACAGCGCGCCGAAGGCCAGGATGATCAGCATGGTCGAGGCAGCAATGACCCCGCCGGCAAGCCAGGCCGGATGGATGGTATCGGCTGCCGGAATATCCGGCGCCGGTACCAGCGTGATGCCACTCATCGAGGTGAAGTGCAGGACGCAGATGGCAACGACGAGCAGCAGCGTCGAGACGACAAGCCTGCGGGCGTTGCGCAGCACATGAAACGCATGCAGCGCTGCCATCGCCAGCAGGGTGCCGGCGACGATGCCGAAAACCGTGAACCTTGCATCGTAGACAATGTGTCCCGGCATCTCGAGCGCCTGCATGCCGGTAAAGTGCATGGCGGCAATGCCGCCGCCCAGGATGACACCGCTAGATGCAAGGGCGTAGTGCGAGCGAGCGCCAAGCCCGACCGTGAAAGCAACCCAGGCGGCCGCGATCGCGAGAACGATCGAAAGCGTCGTCCCCCAGGCGCCATAGGAAACCGTCATCCCGCCATCATAGGCGAGCATGGCAATGAAATGAGTGGACCAGACGCCGATGCCGCAGGCAAAACCACTGACGGCGGTCCAAAGACCGCGCTGACTGGCTTCGCTTCGCTGGGCACGCAGCAGCAACAGCATGGTTGCGACGCAACCGGCCAGGCAAACCACGGCCGCCACCAGCACCAGACGCCAATCGTGATCATCGCGTATGCATGCAATCACTGAAAACATCATCGTCTCCCGCGTCAATGTCACATTGACAAGGAGTTGCTAAATAACTGTAAATTGTATTAGCTGGTTTGTTCGCCCTTGATACAACCCCAAAAATGGTTGCCTCGCCCGTCTCGCCAAAGCGGCTGTTCCTTAGTGCGATCCGGCCGTAGCAATCTCGCTGTCGATCTTGCCCAGAGCACGCTCGAGATGGCCGTCGAACACGAGCCGCTGTTCGTCGAGCACGACCGATATCTCGGGCGCGCCCTGAAGCCTGAGCTGGAGTGACTGGGATACGCCCTCCTCCAACCCGCCGCGCAAGAGATCGAAGTAGCGCGTGCCGGGGCCGGTAACGTAGATCGGCATACGCTCGTAAAGACTGAGCATGCGCGAGACGCCGTTGCCGAGCGCGATGCCAGCTTGGCGAAAGGCATAGCCGGCCATGCGATGCCCCTGGCGCGCACTCGCTGCGATCTTGTCCATTTCGGCAATTGGCACGAATTTCGCCGGGATCGTGTCGGCCGGCACTTCGAAGGCGGCCCGCAGAATGCCGTAGAAACCGGCAGCCGCTTCGATGCAGCCATAGGCGCCGCAACGGCACAGTCCGGCCGATGGCGCATGCAGCATGTGGCCGAAATTCGGCGCCGTCACGTCGATCTCGCCGAACCTGCCCTTGCTGGCAACGCCGAGGCCGATGCTGTGGCCGAGCGAGATGGCGGCAAGCGATCGAAATCCGCCGTCCGGCGCGCGCTCCGCTTCGGCCGCCAGCGCCTGTGCCACCAGCAGGGTCTCATTGTTGAGCATCACCCTCGCTCGCCATTCCGGCGCAAGCAACGCGGCAAAGTCGAGCTGCTCGCTGCCGAACACCGGAGACCAGAGCAGCCGTGCCGCGTCCGTATCGGCGTCGACCAGCCCCTTGCTGCTGATGGAGATGGCCAGCACGCGGTCGCGCGTCAGGCGCGAGCGCTGCAGCAGGCGCTCCAGCGCCTCGACGAAGGTGCGCGCAAACGCGTCCGTGCCGCGCTGGTCGTGATTGCGGCCCTCCTCGAAGCGGTCGAGCAGCGTGCCGCCATAGTCGGTCAGCGAATACTGCACCACATCCGAAGAGATACGCACGACGACGATGTAACCGCAGTCGCGACGTGGCGTGAACAGGACGCGCGGGCGCCCTCGTCCGCCCTGCACATGCTGTTCCGCCTTGGCGATCACTCCGGCGCGCTCGAGCTCGGCCGTGATCGCCGACACCGTCGCCGAGGCGAGCCCGGTTGCGGCGGAAATTTCGGTATGCGAGAGATTGCGGGCGCGCCGGAGCGCGGCAAGGACCAGCGCACTGTTCTGCTGACGCACGAGCTCAGTGCTGGACTTGGTCAGCATCATACGTCCTTGCCGGTGGCGGGTCCTTCGAACACATGCCCTCCCAAAGCATCTGTTGCACGGCGAGGCAAGGCACTGATCGCCTTGTCGACACCTCGTCAATCTCTGCCATTGATTTTCTCGACTGTCGAGAAATAATCCACAGACCCTTTCCGGCAGCGATGAGTGGCAATGAACTTGCTCGGCGCTGAGCGAGAAGGCTGTCATCAGAGCTGAAACGCACGGCCATTGATCAAGACCGAGCGGGGTCGCCGGCAAATCACGCGGCACCCGACCCGAGCTTGGCGGCCGGAACTGTTGAAATGACACAACAATCCCCTTCCCGCCTGCGTCCGTTTCACCCGGACCCTCACCGCACCCCCGGTGACGAGCCCAGGAAACCGGCGCATCGGCAGTCCATACGCAACCGGGTCGGCCGTGTTGACAGGCCGTGGATTCTCTGACATTCATTTTCTCGACTGTCGAGAAAATAAAACCGGACGATGTTTACGGTGGCATTTCGACAGCGTTGCAAGGCTGGTCGAGGATGGTGCGGGAGGTTCGCACGCTCAGCCGGCCGCCACTCGGGAGGATGAAATGAAATCCGTTTTGAAGCTGATGGCAGGGGCTGCCATCATCGCGTCGATGCATTCCGCAGCCATCGCCAAGGATCTGGTGGTCGGCGTTTCCTGGTCGAACTTCCAGGAAGAGCGTTGGAAAACCGACGAAGCCGCCATCAAGGCAGCACTTGAGGCATCCGGCGACAAGTACATTTCCGCTGACGCCCAGTCTTCCGCTGCCAAGCAGCTGACCGACGTCGAGTCGCTGATCGCCCAGGGTGCCAACGCTCTGATCGTGCTTGCACAGGATAGCGACGCCATCGGCCCGGCCATCGAAAAGGCTGCCGCCGAAGGCATTCCGGTTGTCGGCTACGACCGCCTGATCGAAAATCCGGCCGCCTTCTACATCACCTTCGACAACAAGGAAGTGGGCCGCATGCAGGCTCGCGAAGTGTTCAAGGTCAAGCCGGAAGGCAACTATGTCTTCATCAAGGGCTCGTCTGCCGACCCGAACGCCGACTTCCTGTTCTCCGGACAGATGGAAGTGCTGAAGGAAGCTGTCGACGCCGGCAAGATCAAGAGCGTCGGTGAAGCCTACACCGACGGATGGAAGCCGGAAAATGCCCAAAAGAACATGGAGCAGTTCCTGACCGCAAACGACAACAAGGTCGACGCGGTCGTCGCTTCCAACGACGGCACCGCTGGCGGTGCGATTGCAGCCCTCGATGCCCAGGGCCTCGCCGGCTCCGTTCCGGTCTCCGGCCAGGACGCCGACAAGGCAGCCCTCAACCGCGTCGCCCTCGGCACCCAGACCGTTTCGGTCTGGAAGGACTCGCGTGAACTCGGCAAGCGCGCAGCCGAAATCGCCGCCGAACTGGCGAGCGGCAAGAAGATGGAAGAAATCGCCGGCGTGACGGCCTTCAATGGCGGCCCCAAGGGCGTCGCCATGCAGTCGGTCTTCCTCGCACCGCTTCCGATCACCAAGGAGAACCTCAACGTCGTCATCGACGCCGGCTGGATCTCCAAGGACGAAGCTTGCCAGGGCGTCAAGGGCGACGTCGCTGCGTGCAAATAAGCCGCCCGGACAGAGTTGAGCTCTAACCTTCGACAAGCGCCGCAACGCAACCCGTTGCGGCGCTTGCGCAAGGTGTGACCGGGGCGGACAATGCCCGCTGCATGATCCCTTAAATCGGAAGCGATCTGAGGAGAGGATCATGAAGCATGCTTGAAGTTTTACAGCGTCCTTAGCGCGTCATATTTCACACGCGGCGCTGTAAGACCTTCAGGCACGCGTTGGCACGAACGAGAGAAGCGCTCGACAACTGTCTTCATCATCAGACTTGTCGCGTCCCATTCCGGTCTTTGGCGCCGGCGGATGCGGTGACATCAACAGAAAGTGGGGGGAAGGCACGTCCATGGCCGACATCACACAAGGCAATCAGACACAGAGCCAGGCCAACCGTGCCCGCAACGCGGACGAGAACCCGGTGAAGCGCTTCTTCCGCGCCACCGAGATCGATACCCGCTTGCTCGGCATGGTCGGCGCGCTGGCCATCATCTGGCTCGGCTTCGAGATCATGACCGGCGGCCTGTTTCTGACGCCGAGAAACCTTTGGAACCTGACGGTTCAAACCTCGTCCGTCGCCGTGATGGCGACCGGCATGGTACTGATCATCGTCACCCGCAACATCGATCTGTCGGTCGGCTCCGTGCTTGGCTTCTGCGGCATGATCATGGCGGTCATGCAGGTCAAGGTCCTGCCGCAATATCTCGGGCTCGAGCATCCCGCCATCTGGATCATCACGCTTGCCTGCGGCATCGCCGTCGGCGCCGCGATCGGCGCGCTCCAGGGCTCGATCATCGCCTTCCTCAACGTGCCGGCCTTCATCGTCACGCTCGGCGGCCTGCTCGTCTGGCGCGGTGCCACCTGGTTCGTCACCAGCGGCCAGACTGTTGCACCGATGAATTCCACCTTCCGCCTGATGGGCGGTGGCACCGAGGGGTCCATCGGGGCGACAGCCAGCTGGATTGTCGGCATCATCGCCTGTATCGCCATCGTCGGGGCCATCCTCAACTCGCGCAAGCAGCGCAAGCGCTTCGGCTTTCCGCTGCGCCCGGTCTGGGCCGAATATTTCCTCGGCATCCTCGGCTGCATCCTGGTGATGGGCGCGGTGGCGATCGCCAACCACTATTACTGGCCGGTCAACATTGCTCGCAAATATGCCGACGCCAACGGCATCGCCTGGCCGGACGGCGGCTTGCTCATCTCGCACGGTATCGCCATCCCCGTGCTGGTCGCCATCGCCGTCGGCATCGTCATGACATTCATCGCCACTCGCCTGCGCTTCGGCCGCTATGTCTTTGCGCTCGGGGGCAATCCTGAGGCAGCCGAACTGGCGGGGATCAAGACCCGCTGGGTCACCGTCAAGATCTTCATGCTGATGGGCGTGCTCTGCGCCATCGCCGCGGCGATCTCGACGGCCCGCCTCAACGCCGCAACTAACGCGCAAGGCGAGCTCGACGAGCTCTACACGATCGCAGCCGCGGTCATCGGCGGCACGTCGCTTGCCGGCGGCGTCGGCACGATCGCCGGCGCGATGATCGGCGCACTCGTCATGCAATCGCTGCAGTCGGGCATGGTGCTCTTGGGGATCGACTCGCCGTTCCAGCGCATCGTCGTCGGCGTGGTTCTTGTCGTCGCCGTCTGGCTCGACACGATCTACCGCGCCCGTGCCAAGTAAGAAGGAGTCCGACCAATGAAAGACCAACGCACTCCGCTCGTGGAAATGAAGAACATTTCCATCTCCTTCGGCGGCATCCATGCGGTCGACAACGCTTCCGTCGACCTCTACCCCGGCGAGGTCGTGGCGCTTCTCGGCCACAACGGCGCCGGCAAGTCGACGCTGATCAAGATCCTGTCGGGGGCCTACAAGCGCGACGGCGGCGAGATCCTGATCAATGGCGAAGCCGCCGACATCAGCAACCCGCGCGACGCCAAGAAATACGGCATTGAGACGATCTATCAGACGCTTGCCGTCGCCGATAACGTCGATGCGGCCGCCAACCTCTATCTCGGCCGCGAGCTGCGCACCCCCTGGGGCACGCTCGACGACGTGGCGATGGAGGCCAAGGCCCGCGAAGTCATGGGGCGTCTCAACCCCAACTTCCAGCGCTTCAAGGAACCGGTGAAGGCGCTTTCGGGCGGCCAGCGGCAGTCGGTGGCGATCGCCCGCGCGATCCTGTTCGACGCCCGCATCCTGATCATGGACGAACCGACGGCAGCCCTCGGGCCCCAGGAAACCGCCCAGGTCGGCGAGCTGATCAAGCAGCTGAAGCGCGAAGGCATCGGCATCTTCCTGATCAGCCACGACATCCACGACGTCTTCGACCTCGCCGACCGCGTCTCGGTGATGAAGAACGGCCAGGTCGTCGGCCAGGCCCGCACAGAGGATGTGACCAAGGACGAGGTGCTCGGCATGATCATCATGGGCAAGGTCCCGCCCAAGGCGATCCCCGGCCCCGGCGCCATGCAGACCGCCTAACCAACGACGCCACATGGCCCGGCAATCGCCGGGCCATGTGTTTCATCGGTTTAAGCGGAACCGAGTAGCAAGCTTCAAGGGCTTCAGCTCGCTTTACGAGTCATGTTCGACTCCGGTGCAGACCACCTCGACATCCCCACTGATCCATTCTGCATGCCCGACCTTTCCCCTCACCCGCACCGCCATGCCTGACACAAAGGGCACAGCTTGTCCCGCCCCGCCCGGCAGCCACATCAGGCCCATTCCAAAGCTCGACCATCGGCTGGCTTCCGCATCAATTTGTGAGCCGCTCGCAAATTCCCCTGCGAACTCCGTCATTTCACCATTGAAGCGACGCGCAAGCTAAGCTATGAACCGCTCACAGTCCGCTTCGGCGGCCTTGCTGCAAACGGATGCACCCGTAGCTCAGCTGGATAGAGTGTTGGATTCCGATTCCAAAGGTCACAGGTTCGAATCCTGTCGGGTGCGCCATCTTTCCACCATTCCAGAACAATGATGGTGCTAGGTCCGCGCCCGCCGCCGACCGGACGTTTTCCTTCTATCAGTTGCCCAGGGCCGTATTTCCGCCGAAGACGTCATGAACTGCCCAGCCAGTATGTCCGTGACAGGCTGACGTGGCTCGCGCGCCTTGAGCATCCTCACCCCCTCAAGAAGACGATCCTCTGCGAGCCCGCTCGTTACCGCCAGCCGCTGCCATTTGTCCTCGTGTTGTCGCCGAGTTGATACAAACGCGGTATCTGCGGCCATGGCGTGCCAAGAAGCTATCCCGCCAGAGGGGCTTCCATGAAGATGAGATGGTTGCACAGTTCAGGAGGTGCGTCGTAATAAGGCGCGATCTCCTGGAATCCGAGAGAGCGGTAGAGGCTCAGCGCCTCATCGTGGTTGCGGCCGGTATCCAGCCGCATGGTCGCGTAGCCCCGCTCAGCAGCCACGCGCACGATGTTTTCGGCGAGACGGCGGCCCAGCCCTAAGCCTCGGCCCTCGGGGCTGATGAACATGCGCTTCATCTCGCATGTGTGTTCATCGATCCGCTGCATCATAACACAACCGACCACCTTTCCGTTCAGGCGGGCAACAAGGATCTCGCCATGTGGAGCCGAGTGGATCCTCGGCAGGCTGTCCAGGAGCGCGGCCCATTCTTCTGGTGTGTAATAGCGGTCGACGAACCAAGCGTTTTCGCCGTAGCGTGACCGGCACCAGTCGATGAAGCTGTTGCACAAGGCTCGAATGGCAGGGAAGTCGTCAGGCCCGGCTGGGCCGATCTCCGAGTTCTGTTCCACCTCTGTGCCCCACTCACAAATTTTGCATCGGCAAAGCGGGCGCTCCTTCCCGAGTTCCATGGACGCCGAAAAGGAGGCCGGGATCGAGTCGGGCTCAAGCAATCGCCCGCTGGCATTTGGAAATTTTCCTGCCCAGTGGCTCCATCGAACTTCGTGGATTGTGCTCACGCTATAATCAACTGTAGTCGAAAAAGGTCTTGCTGACTATCTGCCAGCGCTTTTCGGTTGTCAGACGAAGACCGCCGAAAATTCGAGCTGTTGGTTGAAGAGTTGCGGATTGCCACAAACTAGGTTTTTGCCAGTAGCCGTTCACACGGCCACTGGCAAAACACATCTCAAGCCCGAGTTGTCTCCCAGCCGAGGTTTGCTGTTCGAAAACTCACTGAGTAGCCAGGGCCGGAAGCTGCACCTTCCTGACGGGCGGCGGATTCCATTTTCCGATCAGCGCTTCGGATTTCGGAGCGTACATGCGCATCGTCAGAGTGAACGCTCCCTTCGGTGTAGGCAGCCAGTTGGCCTCCTTATCCGGACCGGGGGACTCGTTTTGAATGTAGAGATCAAGCGAGCCATCTGCGTTGTCTTTGAACGGCATCCAGCTACTGAGTGCGAAACGTTCGAGGCTGTTGCCAACCTGAAATCCGGCTGCGTCGTACAGCGTGATCGACCAGAAAGCGTTGACGGGCGGCATGGCATTCTTTTCGAACGCTATCGTGTATTTATTCGCGCCATCGAGCGGCTGCCCTGACTCGTCGGCGAGATTGAGAGGGTAGATGGCATCTTCCGGCAGATTCGCGCCAAGGCCTTGCTGCGCAACAATGGCCCGCTTCAAATAGTAGTTGCCGTATACTCCCATCGTATCGGTATTCATCGACCAGCCGTTCTCTACCCTCGCCAACGTCGCCAGCTTCCATTCCATCAGTCTCTGGGCGACTTGCGGCGCGCTCTCCAAGGCTTTCTGTACGGTCGGATCGAGCTTGCTCATGTCAAAGCTCTTGCCGGGTTCGATGCCGATCTTCTTCATCTCCGCGAGGATCGGTTGATCGGTCAGGTGGGGCGGCTCGACCTTGAGCAGTTCGGCGGCATATGCGAAATACTTGCCAGCGTCCATCGTATCGACCTGGATCTTTGGCGGTGTCTTCATGTCGACGCTGGGATCGATTTTAACCTCAACCGGCTTCGCTGACTTGCCCCAGTCCGATAGGAGCGTAACCTTGTACCCCGCTTGGATCTTGTGTACGGCATCGTAGTCAGCCGGGCCGTCGGTCTTTGTCCGACCGATAACCCAGACATGCGTCGTCGGCGCTTCAATTCGCTGGGTGTTCTCGGGGAGCTTGAACTCCTCAATGAACTTGTCGCGCAAGTCGGGTCTCCAGCCCGGCGGCGTGACAAGGAATGTCCCTGCGGTTGTGCCCGTGGTCCGCCAACCCGGCGACGCAAAAACATCCGTCCACATGTCCAGCATCGGAAGCAGGTAATAGCGTCCGTCGGTATCCGGAGCACTGATGACTACGGGCTCCTTCGTCATGTCGAGCCACGCGGAGGAATACAGCGTGTCGAAGTTTGGGCGGACCACACCCTTGAAATCCGCCGGAGGATACTCGGGAACGTTGGTGAAGACGTTCATCGGACCCTTCCCGAATTCCTTGCCGGGTTCGACGTTGGTGAATGTCTTTCGGCTGATGTCCATGGACAACAGCGGGTAGAAATACACATAGGCGTCCACGGCAATAGAGTGCGCCTCTGCCTCGGTAAGAGCGGGCTGCGCGGCCTGAGCCATCGCTGACTGCCCTAAAACTAGTCCTAGGGACAGACCGATCACGTGCCTGTTCATGGTGTTCTCCCGTTGCTTTATTTAACGGCTCACGTGGGTGATGCCCGCCCGAGGCAGCCTTTTCGCAAAGCTCCGTAGTAGCAAGTACGTTACGGTAACTTACGGCGTTCGCCCCCTCCTTGGCGGCCCATCGTCCTGCGGGGCCGGAGTATCATGAATGCTCTGGACGACTGAGGGTGGAGCGTACTTTGGCTCAGCGACCACTGGTTAGCGTGTACGTTTTCAGGAATGCGCGAAAGAGCCCCCTCATCGTGTTAGCGCGATGTGTGTCGCCTGCGCCTTAAAGGGCTTGCCCTGTCGCGTCATGGCGGTGTTAAAACAGAGCGTTCGCCGTGGGAAAGTTCTACGAGATCTTCTTTCTGCGCGGGAGAAAGCACCGGGCATCCGACGCTTTCAGCCTAGAGGTATCATGCAGTCCAGCTTCTGGGCGATGCTGGGCGCCGCCGACGCCTTGTCCCATGCCGCAGCGACAGCAGAAATCACCGCTCAGCAGGCGCAAGACGAACTCTTTGAGATCATCGTGGCCATGGTCAGCAGGACACCAGGAAGCGCGCAACGAGTTGATTTCCAAGTAACGTTGGAAACCAAATCCCTTCTGCCGTCCCGATTACTCCGACACTGAGCCGCGCTGCACGACACCCAAGGCTATAGCGAGCCAAAACACTCAAGGGCAGAACAAATCTATCGATACGCATCGGGAGATTGGCACAGCATATCGGCTGGCGCCGAGCGACTACCCCTCTGCACCCGCCCGCGCATACCGTCCCGGCGCCTGTCCAACGTGCCGGCTGAAGGCGGTGCTGAAGGTGCTGGCCGAGCCGTAGCCGACCCGTTCGGCGACATCGGCGATTTCGGCGTTGTGGCTGCGCAGCAGGTCCTTTGCCATCGCCATGCGCCAGGCGAGCAGGTATTCCATCGGCGCCAGGCCAACATTGCGCGTGAACCTTTCGAAGAACGCCGAACGAGAGAGCCCGGCCGCCTTCGCAAGCTCGGCCACTGTCCAGGAGCGCGCCGGGTTGCCGTGCATCACCCTGATCGCTTCCGCCAGCCGTTGATCGGCGAGCCCGCGCAACAATCCCGGCGGAGCGTCCGGCCGCTGGGTCAGCCGCAGCGCCTCGATGAGCAGCACTTCGACCAGGCGCGCCAGTACCAGATCGCGACCGGCGCGCTGTTCGGCGGCTTCTTCTGTCAACAGCCGAACCAGGATCGAAAGTCGCTCGGCGCCGCGCACATGCACCTGCGCCGGCAGCAGCGACACCAGCAATCCCGCATCCTCCGTTGCAAAGACGAAGTAGCCGCCGAGCAGCCGCACGCTTGGCGGTCCATCGAGGTCGCCGTGGCGAACCTCGTCGCCCGGATCAGGTGTTGCCTTCGGGTCGATGAATTCAGGGGTAACCGGCTCGAAGCCCGACATGGTGAAGCCCGGCGTTGTCGGCAGCAGGACGAAATCGCCCGCCTCAAGCGCCAGCACGTCCTGACCGTCGACCGCCAGACGGCAGGCACCTTCGAGAACGGTGCAGAAGCCGGGATGACCGAAATCGGAATAACGCACGCCCCAGCGGCCGGCACCGCTGATGCTTTTCGTAAACACTGCGCGGGGTCGCAGCAGCGTGATGATTTCCGAGAGTGGATCGATCATTTCCGGACTATCGCAAATCAAATACGGACTTTCAATTATATATCGTCCGGTTTTCGCTCGGTATCATGACACCATCTGAACCGAACAAGGAAATTGTCATGAAAACCGTATTGATCACTGGCTGCTCGTCCGGCTACGGCCTCGAAACCGCCCGCCTCTTTCACGCCAACGGCTGGAACGTGGTCGCGACCATGCGCACGCCGCGCGAGGATATCCTGCCCCGGTCGGAGCGCATGCGTATCGTGCAGCTTGACGTCACCGACCCCGACAGCATTTCGGTGGCACTGGAGGTAAGCGGTCCGATTGATGCGCTCGTCAACAATGCCGGTATCGGCGTGGTCGGGGCTTTCGAGGCAACGCCGATGGCTCATGTGCGGAAGATCTTCGAGACCAACACGTTCGGCGTCATGGCAATGACACAGGCGGTGATCCCGCAATTGCGCCGCAGGCGGTCCGGCGTCGTGGTCAATGTGACATCAAGCGTGACGCTCGCCGCCATGCCTCTTGCCGCCGCCTATACCGCCAGCAAGACGGCAATCGAGGGGTTTACCGGGTCGCTTACCCACGAGCTTCGCGCCTTCGGCGTGCGCGCCAAACTGGTCGAGCCCGGCTACGCTCCGAGCACGCGGTTTTCGCAAAATGTCGGCGTGCGCATCGAAGATCTGATCCCTGAAACCTATGCGGCCTTCGCGCAGCCGATCTTTGCCGCTTTTGCAAACCCGGCCCTGATTACCACGGAGAGCGATGTGGCGGACGCGGTATGGCGCGCTGCAAATGATACGTCGGAACAGCTGCATTTCCCGGCGGGGGCCGACGCCGTGGCTTTGGCGCGCGCGAGCTGAAACCGAGGGCGGCGTCATCCGCCGACAGCGCCATCAGGCCAATGGCAAGCCCGCGGCATGCACGCGATCGACAAGCGCTTCGGTGATCGTCCGATCCCTAAAGAACTCCTGGGTGCGGATATAGCCGGCCGTCAGTTTTGGATCGAGCGCCTGGATCTGCGCCACCAACTGGCGCGCCCGGTCAATATCGCCGCGCGCCATCCGCGCGGCGATACGATAGATCAGCGTGCGCCGGGTCTGATAGGGAAGCGCCCGCGCCACGGCAAAAAGCTCGTCATGCCGGCCGAGCACATAGAGCGAGGCGACGCGCTCCTCTACAATCCACACCGGTAGAAACGGGTCCAGCATCTCCGCCCGGTCGAGCAGCTCGAGCGCCCGCTCCGCCTCGTTCGCATAGGTGTAGAAAGCCGCACAACGGCCCGCGATGTAGGCATCGTTGGGCGCCAGGTCTATCGCCCGCTCGTGATGATGCCGCGATGCCGCGAAGTCGCCTTCCATGCACTTGATCGCACCCATGATGCGATGGGAGTCCGGGTCGGTAGGATCGAGATCGAGCGCGTGTGCGACCTGCTGCTCGCCGGCCGAAAGGTCGAAATCGGGCAGGTTGCTCCAGGCGCACACATGCATGGCGACCGGCCGTCCGAAGGTTGGATCCGCATCCATCGAGCGCTCGAACCAGTGCATGGCTTCGCCGATATGCCGATCGGCGACACCGATCAGGCGATGGTGGTCGAGGCCAAGCAGGTAGTACTCGTAGGCCGACATGTTGTCCGGCCGCTTCAGCCGCGCGGCGACCAGCTCCGCCTGCTCTATCCGTCCTGCCACTGTTGCGGCGATGCGGGCGGTCACCTCGTCGATGATGGCAAGCAGCTCCTCGAACGGCCGCTCGATCCGGTCGGACCAGACCAGATGCCCGTGGGTCGTCTCGCACAGCGACACGTTGAGCCGCACGAGGCTACCCAGTTTGCGCACGGAGCCCGAAACGACATAGCGCACCCCCAGTGCCCTCCCCACCTCGACGGGATCACGGATGGCAAGGACCACGGAGGCCGACCGCGAGCTGACGAACAGGCTCTTCAGCCGGCCGAGCTCCAGCGTGAGGTCGTCGGTCAGCCCCTCCGTCAGGAAGGACTGGTCGTCTTGACCGGCAGCGAAGGCGACGAAGGGCGTGACGATCACCGAATTGGGCCGCATCGCGGCCGGCGGCGCCTCGCGCGTCGGCGCCGAGAGAAACCGATGCCTGTCGATCGTCGTCCCGACCCGATAGACACGCATCGGCTCGCTGACACCCTTGAAGCGACGCTCGCCGATCTCTTCGAAGGCGCAGGGCGAGACCCGCCGCACCTGCTCGTACAGAGCTTGGGAAACTTCGATTTCGCCGGCGGCAGCACTCGATTGCAGCCTGGCGGCGAGATTGACACCGTTGCCCCTGAGGTCGTCGCCGACGGCAAGCACATCGGCAAGATGCAACCCGAAGCGCATGTGGTTGGGCGTGGCATCGGGGATGGCCGCAAGCGAGCTGCGCGCCTCCATGGCTGCGCGAAGGGCGTTGACCGGGCTCGTGAACTCCGCAAGCACGGCATCGCCGGCGGTGTTGAAGACCCGGCCATCATGGCGCGCGACCGTGTCGCCCACGGCCTTCAGGCACGCAGAGACGCATTCGACGGCTTCTTCCTCATGGGATTCCATCGCCGCGGTCGACCCGACGAAATCCGCCACCATGATCGCAACCAGCTTGCGCTGCATCTCCATCGCCTCGCCGACACTCGGCCGCCAGCGCGAGAGGATAGCACAATGCAAGGGATCAGGCAGCAGACGCTATTTTAGCAATCGCTTCATATATAGGTGAATGCCTGGTCGCGCGCCGACATCTGGGCGACAGGCAACGGCCAGCCGATCGCCAGCTTCGGATCGAACGCATTGAGCCCGCCCTCCGCCTCCGGCGCATAGGGTTTGTCATGCAGGTAGATCAGTTCGCAGTCTTCGCAGAGCGTCTGAAATCCATGCGCAAATCCACCGGGGATCATCATCGATCGCGCGTTCTCTGCGCTCAGAACCTCGCCGTGCCATTGCAGGTAGGTGGGCGAACCCGGGCGCAGATCGACGGCGACATCGAAGACGGAGCCGGCGAGACAGGACACGAACTTGGCCTCGTCATGCGGCGCACGCTGAAAATGCATCCCACGGATCGTGCCCTTGAGGTGCGTCATCGTGTGGTTGATCTGGGCGATCGTGCCATCGGCGCCGAAATCGGCAAGCTCTTCGCGGCAAAAGAAGCGCGAGAGGAACCCGCGCTCGTCGCCAAAGCGCTGACGCTCGATGACCAAAAGATCGGGGATAGGTGTGGCGATACGATTGAAACGCGACATCGGCTTTCTCGTGGAACGGGTCGGTGGGCAGAACAAGGGTCGTGTTCCAGCCCGCAGATATTGACGGCCAACAAATTCTCAGGACATAAGACGCGCGGAAATGCAAGCACGGACAAGCGTAGTGTGACCCTGCAGGGTGCGACTGGTGCAGGCCGTGCACAGCGAACGGCTTGAACAATGATCGAGGCACACCTCACGGCGCGGATAAGCGGCCTGGCTGATTTGGAAGCCTCCGTGCGCGGTTCGAAATACGTGATCGGCGAGAACTCGGTCATCGACAGTTTCGTGAAGTTCAAGCCGGCCGGCGGCAGTGGCGACATCGTGATCGGCCGCAACTGCACGATCAACAGTGGATGCGTTTTCTACAGCGGTCACGGCATCACCATCGGCGACAATGTCTTGATCGCCGCGAATTGTACGCTTGCACCCGTCAATCACGAATTCCGCGACAAGAGCCGCCCGATACGTGAGCAGGGCTTCCAGGAAAGCAGAGGCGGTATCGTCATCGAGGACGATGTCTGGCTTGGGGCCAATTGTGTGCTTCTCGATGGAACTATCCTGCGCAAGGGCTGCGTGATCGCGGCAGGCAGCATCGTGCGCGGCACGGTCGAGGCCTATTCAATCACCGGCGGGAATCCATTGAGAACCCTGGGATATCGATCTTGAGATTTACCCTGCTCGGCGCCCGCGGCTTTGTCGGGCGCCACCTGTTGACCTATCTGACGTCACTCGGCCACGAAGTGATCGCCCCTGCACGCGACGCCCGCCTGACCGAGGCCTGCCATGGCACGCATGTGATCTACGCCATAGGGCTTACGGCCGACTTTCGGCAGAGACCTTTCGATACGATCGAGGCGCATGTCAGCTTGGCCGCCGAACTGCTGCGAGACTGCGACTTCACGTCGTTTCTCTATTTGTCGTCGACGCGGGTCTATGCCGGCAGCACGAACACGGACGAATTGGCAGCTTTGACCGTTCGCCCCGGCAACCCATCGGATCTGTACAATCTCTCCAAGCTTTCAGGTGAGGCAATCTGCAATGCGTCCGGCAGGCCGAATGTGCGCATCGCCCGCCTGTCCAACGTCGTCGGGCCGGCATCGGCCACATCGGAGAGTTTCATCGGCGATCTCTGTCGGGAAGCAGCGGCCGGTCACATCACGCTGCGGAGCAGTATGGCGTCGGCCAAGGACTATATCTGGATCGACGACGCGGTTAAACTCTTGACGCAAATTGCCGAAAATGGACAGGAAACGATCTACAACGTGGCGAGCGGTCAACAGACCAGCAATGCTGACTGGGTGACTGGGCTCGCTCGCCACACGGGCTGCCGGGTTGACGTCGCCGACCATGCTCCGACAATCACATTCCCACCGATAGACATCGACCGCATACGGGCCGAGTTCGCGTTTAAACCAGAGCGCGTTATCGACAGAATTGCGGACATACTCTCGTTTGCCCCTTAAAACACGCTGGCGATCCTCAGCATCGACCGAAAGGACTTCGGATGGACCCGATCAAGCAATTCTCCGCAGAGCGCATGGCTGCCATTGCCGGCTACGGCACCGACGAGGCGTTCACCGCGCTGTCGTCGCAATGGCGGCAGATGTCCATGGACAAACGCTACGTCTACAATTTCGACTGGATGGGGCGCCCGATCATCCAGTATCCGCAGGACATCCAGGCGATGCAGGAACTGGTCTGGGCGACAAAGCCGGACCTGATCATCGAGACCGGTATCGCGCATGGCGGCTCGATCGTTCTGAGCGCCTCGCTGCTGGCGATGCTGGATATGTGCGATGCGATCGAAAAAGGCGTCACGATCGATCCGAAGGTCTCGAACCGCAAGGTGATCGGCATCGATATCGACATCCGCAAGCACAATCGCAAGGCCATTGAAGAGCATCCAATGGCGTCGAGAATCCAGCTGATCGAAGGTTCCTCGATCGCCAAGGACGTCGTTGACCAGGTTCAACAGGCGGCGCAGGGATACGAACGGGTAATGGTGTGCCTCGACTCCATGCACACGCACGATCACGTGCTCGCCGAACTGGAAGCCTATGCCCCCCTCGTCACCTCGGGATGCTACTGCGTGGTGTTCGATACATTCGTCGAGGACCTCCCACGGGACTTCTTCAATGACCGTCCGTGGAACGTCGGCGACAACCCCAAGACGGCCGTGCGCGCCTATCTGGCGGACCATCCCGAATTCAGCGTCAATGGCGAAATTGACGGCAAGCTTCTGGTGACCGTGGCTCCGGAGGGCTTTCTTCTCAGGGCCTAGCAGCCCGTTGGAGAACCCACTCGTCAGCGTATCGATCGAAAGTGTGCGTCAAAAAAAGCGATTTCTCGCTGCCAATAAACCGAAATTGCGTAAGCGATTGCAGATGTAGATCGGGCAAGCGGCTGCTGATATAGAGGGGCCGTCCGCGGCAGATAGCGCTATTGGAGCAATCCTTCACGGTATTATATCGTAAACTGCGTCAAGGGGCAGTCGTATGAAAGTTGTCATTCTTGCGGGTGGCTACGGGACCCGCATCTCGGAAGAGAGCCATCTGCGCCCGAAGCCGATGATCGAGATCGGCGGGCGGCCGATCCTCTGGCACATCATGAAGATCTATAGCCACTATGGCTTCTCGGACTTCGTCATCTGCCTCGGTTACCGTGGCTATATGATCAAGGAGTACTTCTCCAACTACATCCTCCACTCATCCGACGTGACCTATGACATGGCGACGGGTGAAACGCTGTTTCACTCCAACAAGGCTGAACCTTGGCGCGTGACACTGGTAGATACGGGCACGGAATCGATGACCGGTGGACGGCTGAAGCGCGTGGCGGACCACTTGGGTGATACGTTCTGCCTGACCTATGGGGACGGCGTTGCCGATGTCGATATCAAGGCGCTGACCGACTTTCATCTTCGCCACGGCAGAGAAGCAACGGTTACCAGCGTCATGCCGCCGGGGCGTTACGGTGCGCTGGCGACCCATGACGGCGAGGTGCGAAGCTTCACGGAAAAGCCGGCCGGCGACAACGGCCGCATCAATGGCGGCTTCTTCGTGCTGAACCGAAGCGTTCTCGATCGCATCGAGGGCGACAGCACGTCCTTCGAGGGCAAGCCACTGGAGGGCCTTGCCAGAGACCGGCAACTGATGGCCTTCCCCCACGATGGCTTCTGGCGACCGATGGATACCCTGCGCGACAAGACCCAACTCGAAGAGCTCTGGCAGCAGGGCTCGGCGCCGTGGAAAATCTGGGCATGAGCCGCCTGGCAAACCGGAACTTCTGGGCGGGCAAGCGCATCTTTCTAACCGGGCATACCGGGTTCAAGGGAAGCTGGGCGCAGCTGTGGCTCAGGCAAATGGGTGCCGACGTCACCGGCTATGCGCTGGCGCCGCTCGCCGAGCCGTCGTTGCACACCCTTTTGCGACAGGCTGACGGCAAGGAGCATCTCGGCGACATCCGCAACGCCGATGCGCTCGCGGCCGCGGTGCAAAAGAGCAATCCCGAGATCATCCTGCACATGGCGGCACAGCCGCTGGTGCGAGAAAGCTACAGAACCCCTGCCGAAACATTCGATGTCAATGTCATGGGCACCGTGCGCCTGCTCGAGGCAGCACGCATTGCTCCGGCATTGAAGGCAATCGTCGTGGTCACGACCGACAAGGTCTACCGCAACGACGAAAGCGGAAGGCACTTTCCCGAAGATGCGACGCTCGGCGGGCACGATCCCTATTCCGGCTCCAAGGCCGCCTGTGAACTGGTCGTCTCGACTTGGCGTGATGCCTTCCTGCGTGAGCGCGGCATCCGGGTAGCGACAGCACGCGGCGGCAACGTGCTCGGTGGCGGCGATTTTTCGACCGACCGACTGGTGCCCGACATTGTCCGCGCTGCTCTGTCCGGCAAGGCGCTCGATATTCGCAGCCCCATGGCGACGAGGCCGTGGCAGCATGTGCTTGACTGCCTCAACGGCTATTTCGTCTATGCCGAAGCGCTCTATGCCGGCGAGACTGCCGTTGATGCCCTGAACTTCGGCCCCTCGCCTGCCGAGCGTCAGATCCCCGTCCGTGACGTCGCCTCAGCGGTCCAGGCCGCGATGGGCCTGCCGCCGCAATGGCGCGATGTTTCCTCGACCGACCAGCCGCGGGAAATGCAGACGCTCGGGCTCGATCCGGCGCTTGCCGCCATGACTCTCTCTTGGGCCTCCCGACTTTCGCAAGACGAAGCGATCGCGTGGACGGCAAACTGGTACGACGGTTGGCGCAAGGGCGGCGACGCTCGCGCTCTGACGCTCGACCAGATCGACGCATTCATGAAAGGCTGACGACCCAATGTCCCACAACTGCCGCTTCTGCTCGACCCCGCTTAAGACCGTCGTCGCCGATCTGGGATCGACCCCCTGGTCCAACTCCTTCCTGGAGCCGACCGAGGAAGCGATCGCGCGTGAACGCGCCTTCCCGCTAAAGGCAATGGTCTGTTCCGAGTGCCTGCTCGTTCAGACGACGGAAACCGTGCCGGCCGATGAAATCTTCACCGATGGCTATGCCTATCTCTCCTCCTTTTCGAGCAGCTGGCTCGATCACGCCCGTCGCTACGCCGATGCCATGACCGAGCGCTTCCAGCTCGATGGAGCCTCGCAGGTGGTGGAGATCGCGTCCAATGACGGCTACCTGCTGCAATATTTCGTCGCCAAGGATATTCCGGTTCTGGGCATCGAGCCCGCAGCCAACGCGGCCAAGATCGCCGAGACCCGCAACGTTCCGACCGAGGTCGCCTTTTTCGGCCGGAAGACGGCAACGGACCTGGTTGCCCGCGGCATCCGTGCGGACCTGACTGCCGCCAACAATGTGCTGGCGCACGTGCCCGACATCGCCGATTTCGTCGCCGGCTTTGCAATTCTGCTGAAGCCGGATGGCGTCGCAACATTCGAGTTTCCGCATCTGCTGCGCCTGATGGAAGGCGTCCAGTTCGACACGATCTATCACGAACACTATTCCTATCTCTCACTGGCGGCGGTTGAACGCATTTTTGCAGCATCCGGCCTGAAGGTCTTCGATGTGGAAGAGTTGCCGACCCACGGCGGCTCGCTACGGGTTTTCGCCCAGACCGAAACCGGCACGCGCCCGGCGACGGAGCGCCTGGCATCGATACGTGCGAGCGAAGAGGCCGCTGGCCTCACGCAGATGGAGACCTACGCGAAATTCGATACGCGCATCGCCGCTGTCTGCCAGGGATTCCGTGACTTCCTCGCTCTCGCCAAATCCGAGGGCAAGACGGTCGCTGCCTATGGTGCAGCCGCGAAGGGCAATACCTTCCTCAATGTCTGCGGCGTGAAGCCCGGCGAGATCGCCTTTGCGGTCGATCGCAACGACCTCAAGCAGGGCAAGCTTTTGCCCGGCACCCACATCCCGGTGCATGCGCCGAGCCACCTGGAGGTGGCCAAGCCGGACTATCTCGTTATCCTTCCCTGGAACCTGACCGACGAGATCGTCGCTGACAATGCCACCATCCGCGCCTGGGGCGGTCGTTTCGTCGTCGCCATACCATTCGTCCGCTTGATCTAGGCCAACTCTTCATCAAAATCCGCGATAACGGCGAAGGAAACGGCATCGGGCAGGAGCACAATGTCCAGGATCGATCTTTGCATTGTCGCAACCAGGCGACCGGAGTTGCTTTCAGCAACGCTGAACAGCTTCCGTGAAAAGGTCCTATGCCGTTTTGATGTGGGGATCGCCCATCTCAATCTCGATCCCGTCTTCGGCTCGCCGGAGGATCATGCCGCCTGCGTCGACATCGTTCGCGGCCATTTCCCCGACGCGACGATCTCCGAACCGCAGCATCCGGGTTTTTGCGCCGCAGTCGCAAGAGTATGGGCCGCGACCACGTCGGACTATGTCTTCCATCTGGAAGACGACTGGGTCGCGCTGCGCGACGTGGGCGAGGATCTGCTGGCCCCCTTTGCCGATCCGTCGATCATGCAGGTGTCGTTTCACACCGCCGATCAGAACTGGGATATCCGCCGAAAAGGGCACTTCCATCAGCGAAACGAGTATGGCCGCCTGCTTGGGATCAAGATCCCGCTCTTCCGCACCTTCCCGAAATTCACGACCTCGCCATCTATCCTGCGCGGGACGTTCGCGCGCCGCTGCGCCGAGATGATGGACTTGTCGCGCGACCCGGAGAAGCAGTTCTATTCCGGCGTCAACCCGGCATTGGAAGGCTACGTCGCAGGCTACCGCAACTACATCTTCTCGCCGGAAAGAAAGCCGGTCATTCGCGACATGGGACGCGAGTGGCGCGAGCAGCGCAACATCCGCAAGGTCATTGCCAACGCCACATCGATCTGGGAGAAGGCAAGCTAACGCCTTATTTTTCTTCCAAAATCGGAATCGGTTGCGGGAGAAATCAATGCCACGTGCTTAAAGGCGCCATGGCGTCCATATGTGACGCGCGCTCCTCGTCGCGCGCTGCGCGCCTCAACGAGAGGCCCAACTATTCCAGGGTCCTTGGACCACAGTCGGGCCCTGTCAGGCCCAACTGTGCAACCCTTGAAGTCAGGCAGCGGCACCCTTGCGCTGGAAGCCCTTGCTCGCAACCATCAGGTTGCGCGTGTACTCTTCGCCGATCCGCCCGGCGACAAGATCCGCCGAGGACAGGCGTTCGACCACCCGTCCGTTCTGCATCACCGCCAGGCGGTCGCACATGTGCGTGACGACGCCGAGGTCGTGGCTGACCATGATGAAGGTGAGCTTTCGGTCGCGTCGAACCTGTTCGAGCAGGTTCAGGACCTCGGCCTGCACGGAGGCGTCGAGCGCCGAAGTCGGCTCATCGAGAAGCAGGATCGAGGGCTCGAGGATCAGCGCCCGGGCAATGGCAATGCGCTGGCGCTGGCCGCCGGACAGCTGATGCGGGTAGCGGAAGCGGAAGCCCGAGCCGAGGCCGACTTCATCGAGCGCCTTCAGAATGCGGCGTTCGCCATCGGCAACGCCGTGAATGGCGAGAGGTTCGAGCAATTGGCGGTCGATCGTCTGGCGCGGATGCAGCGAACCATAGGGGTCCTGGAACACCATCTGCACGTCGCGATAAAACGCCTTGTCCCGGCGGTTGCCGATCAGAACCCGGTCATGCACGCGGACCTTGCCTGACGTCACCGGCGCAAGGCCGGCGACCGCGCGAAGCAAGGTCGACTTGCCCGAACCGGATTCACCGACGAGCCCGAAGGATTCACCGGGCGCGACGTCGATGCTGACGTCGTCCAGCGCCTTGAACTCGTCATAGGTGACGACAAGATTTTCGACGGATACGGTGGCGGTCGTCATAGGGCCCACTCCGGTTTGCGATCAAGAACCGGCAGGGGATGGCGATCGGAACCGATCGCCGGCATGCAGTTCAACAGGCCCTGGGTATAGGGATGTTTGGCGTTTGCGAGGTCGGAAGCGGCCAGTTCCTCGACGATCTTTCCGGCATACATGACGATGACGCGGTCGCAGAACGACGACACCAGCCGCAGGTCGTGCGAAACAAAGATCAGGCCCATGCCGCGATCGGCGACCAGCTTGTCGAGGATCGACAACACTTCGAGCTGGACCGTCACGTCGAGCGCCGAAGTCGGTTCGTCGGCGATCAGAAGTTCCGGGCCAGCCACCAGCATCATCGCGATCATCGCGCGCTGCCCCATGCCACCCGAGACTTCGTGCGGGTAGAGATCATAGACGCGCCCGGGATCACGGATCTGCACGGCCTCCAGCATGTCAAGCGCCCGCTCACGCGCTTCCGCGCGGCTGACGCTCTCATGGCGTTTGAGGGTCTCGACAATCTGCCGGCCGATGCTCATCACCGGGTTCAGCGAGTATTTCGGGTCCTGCAGGATCATGGCGATGCGCTTGCCGCGCAAATCCCGACGCACCTTCGGCGCGGCCGAAAGCAGGTCGATGCCTTCGAAGGAAAGCGTCTTGGCCGTGACCCGCGCATGCGCCGGCGTCAGACCCATGATCGCCCGCCCCGTCTGCGACTTGCCGGAGCCGCTCTCGCCGACAATGCCGAGGCGCTCGCGGCCGAGCGTGAACGAGACCCCGCGCACGGCCTCAACCACCCCTGTGCGGGTTGGAAACGAGACCTTCAGGTCGTCAACGGTCAGAAGCGGGTTCATTGTCCGCTCTCCCGCGGGTCGAGCGCGTCGCGCAGGCCGTCGCCAAGCAAGTTGAAGCCGAGGCTGACGATCAGGATCGCGACGCCGGGCATGGTGGCAACCCACCACTGGTCGAGGATGAAGCGGCGACCGGATGCGATCATCGCGCCCCATTCCGGCAGCGGCGGCTGTGCGCCGAGGCCGAGGAAGCCGAGGCCCGCGGCCGTCAGGATGATGCCGGCCATGTCGAGTGTGACGCGCACGATCAGCGACGACATGCACATCGGCATCACATGCCGGAAGACGATGCGGGTCGGCGACGCGCCCATCAGTTGCACCGCGGCGATGTAGTCGGAATTGCGCACCGTCAGCGTCTCGGCGCGCGCAATGCGGGCATAGGGTGGCCAGGAGGTAATGGCGATGGCGATGACGGCATTCTCGATGCCCGGGCCAAGCGCTGCCACGAAAGCGAGAGCCAGAACCAGCTTCGGAAAGGCGAGGAAGATATCGGTGATGCGCATCAGCACCGCATCGACCCATCCGCCGGCATAGCCAGCGACCGCGCCGACGATGAGGCCGACGGGTGCGGCGATGATCGCGACCAAAAGCACGACGGCAAGCGTCAGCCGCGAGCCGTGGATGAGCCGAGAGAGAATGTCTCTTCCGAGATCATCGGTGCCGAGCAGATAACCCTGGGTGCCGGGCGGCAGCAAGCGGGCATTGGCGAGGTCGCCGATATAGGGCGAATGCGGTGCCAGCACGTTGGCGAAAGCGGCGACGAACACCAATGCCAGCAGGATCAACAGGCCGAGAACGGCCAGCTTGTTGGCGGAAAAGCGCTGCCAGGTCATGTAGGCGCGGCCGAGGCGCGCCTGGGTGCGCGATTGCGGCCGGTCGGACAACAGCCATTCGCGGCGTGTCATCGGGCGTGTTTCAGTGACGGTGCTCATCGCTGGCGCGTCCTTGGGTCAAGCGTCCGATAGAGAAGATCGGACAGCAGATTGATGCCGATGAAGACCGAACCGATGACGATGGTGCCACCGAGAACGGCATTCATGTCGGCATTCTGCAGCGAATTGGTGATGTAGAGGCCAAGGCCCGGCCAGGCGAAGACGGTTTCGGTCAAGACCGAACCTTCGAGCAGCCCGGCATAGGAAAGCGCAATCACGGTCACGAGCGGCACGGCGGCATTTCGCAGCGCATGGCCCCAGATGATGCGGGATTCCGAGAGCCCCTTGGCGCGGGCGGCAACGATGTATTCCTGCTGCAACTCATTGAGCATGAAGCTGCGCGTCATGCGGCTGATATAGGCCAGCGAGAAATAACCGAGCAGCGATGCCGGCAGGATGATGTGGCGGAAGACGTCCCACAGCACATCCCACTGACGTTGCCAGAGCGCGTCGAACAGGTAGAAGCCGGTGATCGGCGTGAAGGTGTATTCGAAAACGATATCGATACGGCCGGGATAGGCGACCCACTTCAGCCGGGCGTAGAACACGAGGAGCGACAGCAGCGCCAGCCAGAAGATCGGCACGGAATAGCCGACAAGGCCGATAATGCGCACGATCTGGTCGGCGATGCTGCCGCGCTTGACGGCAGCGAGAACACCGAGCGGCACGCCGAAGATGGCGCCGAGCAGGGTGCCGAGCGTCGCAAGCTCCATGGTCGCCGGGAACACGCGGCGGATATCGGTCATCACAGGGTTGGTCGTCAGCACTGAAATACCGAAGTCGCCGGTCAGCGCCTGGCGCACATAGATCAAGAATTGTTGGTACAGGGGCAGGTTCAGCCCCATCGCCTCGCGCGTCCTTTCGACGACATGCGTCGGCGCCCGGTCGCCGAGGACGGCGAGCACCGGGTCGATCGGGATCACCCGGCCGATGAAGAAGGTCACGGCCAGAAGGCCGAGATAGGTGGTGACGACGATCACGAGGAAGCGCAACACGGCGCCCATGATCTTCGCCGGACGGGCGCGTCGGCGCCCGCCCATCCGTTCTGTTCCGCTCATGCTCAAGGGAACTATCCTTTCGGGTTATTCCTTCGAGATGCCAGCAACGAAGTTGGTGTCGAAGCTCGGGCCGAGCTTCAGGCCCTTGACGTTGCCGCGGTAGCCGGCAACTTCGGTCTGCTGGAAGATGATCACGAACGGGCTTTCGCCGAGAACGGTCTTCTGCAGTTCCTTGTAGGTTTCCGCACGCTTGGCGCTGTCACGCTCGAGCAGGGCATCCTTGGTCTTCTTCGTCAGTTCCGGAACGTCCCAGGCATTGCGCCAGGCAAGCGTCTTGTTCTTGCCTTCGTCGGAGTTGTCCGGGTTGCTGGTGAAGGTTTCGGCATTCGAGTTCGGGTCGAAATAGTCCATGCCCCACTGACCGATATACATGTCGTGGTTGCGGGCACGGTACTTCGTCAGCGTCTGCTTGCCGTCGCCGGGGATGATCTCCAGCTTCACGCCGGCCTGGCCGAGTGTCTGCTGGAAGGATTCGGCAATGCCGGTGACCGGCTGGCCGTTGCGCACGTCCATGGTGACGGTGAAGCCGTCAGCGAGACCGGCCTTGGCCAAGAGTTCCTTCGCCTTGGCGACGTCGAACTTGTAGGGGTTCTCGTCGAGGGCACCCAGCACGCCCTTCGGCAGGAAGCTCTGGTGGATCTCGCCGATGCCCTTGATGATCGTCGAGCCGATCGCATCGTAATCGACCAGATACTTGAAGGCCTCGCGCACCTCGGGCTTGGCAAGGTTGGCATTCTTCTGGTTGAGGCTGATGTAATAGACCGTGCCCTTCGGCGCATTGGTCGTGCCGAGGTCGGCATTCTTCGCAACGGCGTCGAAATCGCCCGGCTCCAGGTTGCGCGCGATGTCGATGTCGCCGGCTTCCAGCGCCAGGCGCTGGCCCGAGCTTTCCTTCATGTGACGATAGATGACGCGGGCGAGCTTGGCCTGTTCGCCATAGTAGTTGTCGTTGCGCTCGAGAACGATGACTTCGTTGGCGCGCCATTCGCGCAGCTTGAACGGACCCGAACCGGCATAGCCGGTCTTCAGCCATTCGTTGCCGAAGTCGTTGTCGTACTTGTAGTCATCCGTTGGCGTGACCGGCTTGACGTTTTCGAGCACCAGCTTCTTGTCGAGCACGGCACCAACGGTCGCCGTCAGGCAGTTCAAGACAAAGCTCGGCGCATAGGGTTGGTCGACGGTGAAGACGAAGGTCGTATCGTCTGCGGCCTTGGCCTTTTCCGTCACGTTGTCGCCGGTAAGGCCGAACTGGGTGAGGATGAAGGCGGGGCTCTTGTCGAGCTTGACAGCGCGCTCGAACGACCAGGCGACATCAGCAGCGGTTACCGGGTTGCCGGAGGCGAACTTCAGGCCGGACTTCAGCTTGAACGTATAGGTCAGACCATCATCGGAAACCGTCCAGCTGTCGGCGAGATCGCCGACAATCTTGGTGGTGTCGTTGATGTCGAGGCGCACCAGCATGCTGTAGGTGTTGCCGGTGATTTCGGCCGCGGTCAGCTCGAAGGCTTCGCCCGGATCCATGGAAATAACGTCGTCGATCGCAAAGGCTTCGACCAGCGTGTCCTTCGGCGTTTCGGCAAAGGCCGGTGCGGTCGCGGCCATCACCATGGCCAGCGCTGCCGAAGCGGTCAGAAGACGAAGACGTCCATTGAGCTTGTGCATCATTTTTTTGCAGTTCCCTCGTTTGTGCCCTTTGGGGGCTCTTCTTCATGGATCAGGCGGCCTCGTGCCAAGCCTGCCCCAGAACTCTCAGCCAGTTCTCCCGGCATATCTTTGCCAGTTCGGCGTCACCATATCCGGCGCCACTAAGCGCGGCAACGAGCTTCTGGCTGCCCGCAGCGTCGGCGATGTCTTCCGGTATCGTCGCGCCGTCGAAGTCCGAACCGAGCCCGACGCAGTCGATGCCCATGCGCTCGACCATGTAGTCGATGTGGCGGACCATATCGGAAAGCGGTGTCGCCGCATTTTCCTGCGCGTCGGCGCGCAGCATCGTGGTTGCGTAGTTGAGGCCGACGAGCCCCTTGCTCTCGCTGACGGCATCCAGCTGCTTGTCTGTGAGATTACGCGCAACCGCCGTCAGTGCATGGGCGTTCGAATGGCTGACAACCAGCGGCTGGTCGCTCGTCTTGGCGACATCCCAGAAGCCCTTCTCGGTGATGTGGGCGAGATCGATCAGGATGCCCAAGCGGTTGCACGCCTTCACCAGTTCGAAGCCGGCCTCGGTCAGGCCAGGCGCCGTATCGGGCGACATCGGGAAGGCAAAGGGCACGCCGTGGGCAAAGACGTTGTGGCGGCTCCACACCGGTCCAAGCGAACGCAGGCCAGCGGCGTAGAAGGTTTCGAGTGCGGACAGATCGGCACCAATGGCTTCGCAGCCTTCCATGTGCAGAACGGATGCAAAAGTGCCCTGCCCGGCTGCATCGCGGATCTCCGCCGTCGACCGGCAAAGCTTCCAGGCACCGGCGCGGTCGAGACGAACCGCAATATCGGCCATCTCGACGGCAACGCCGAGCGACGGCAAATGCTCGAGCGGTGCCGAGAGCGGCGTGACATAGTGGCCGTTCTCGTCCGGCCCCGCCAGCACCAGATCGCCGGAGGGCACGTAGATGGCGCAGAGACCGCCAATGAGACCGCCGGCTTTCGAACGTGGCGCATCGATATGCCCCTTATCGGTACCCTCGACGAACTCGGCAACGGGGTCGCTTCCCTTGCGTGCGTTCTGCCACAGCCGCAGAAGCACGTCATTATGGCCATCGAAAACCGCCTGCATTCCGGATTTCCTTATGTTTTCAGGGAGATCAGATGAGGCATGCGATGCCGCACCGAAAGAAGGAAGATCGGATGCTATTGAAAGGTCAAACCCTTTTCAATGAATATCGAGGGGTTTTACCCAGGGCCGCCTGTCGCGAAATGTTGCATGTTTGCCGCACGTGCGACGCCAGAAAGGTCCCGAACAGGCCGAAAAGCTATTCCGAGGGCAGAAATCCTGCCATTTCTCAGGCAAGAGAATTGCCTGGTCCCGATGACGGATCGGCACGCCGCATGATGCGGCATTGGGGGTTTTGTTGCTGCGTTTGTTCTCTCTGGCTGGCCGACCGGGCCAAATCAGCCGCGTCGCCAGCATATTGTTCCTGGCATCCTTTCTCGCAGCCTGCGCCAGCCGGCCCGTCGGCGTGCTCGTTCCCTCGGGAACGGCCGGCGGCGCTTCGGAGGTCGACCTGCTGGTCGCCACCACCCGCGCGCCCTCTACTGAGCCGGGCGTGCTTTTCAGCGGTGAGCGCTCGGACGAACTCTCATTGACGGAAATCGTCGTCTCGATCCCGCCGGGCAAGAACCGCGAGGTCGGTCAGGTTCAATGGCCGAAGAAACTGCCGGCCAATCCCGAACGCGAGTTTTCAACGGTCAGCGTAACGCCGCTCAAGGGCAAGGATGATGCGCAGTCCTGGCTGAAGGGCAACCTGCCGAAAAGCCGGCGCGTGCTGATCTTCGTTCACGGTTTCAACAACCGTTATGAGGATGCGGTCTATCGTTATGCCCAGATCGTCCACGATTCAGGAACGGACGTCGCGCCGGTGATCTTCACCTGGCCGTCGCGCGCCAGCGTCTTCGACTACAATTACGACAAGGAAAGCACCAACTATTCCCGCGATGCGCTGGAAGATTTGCTGCGCCGCGCTTCCCGCGACCCGAAGGTCGGCGAAATCACCGTCATGGCCCACTCGATGGGATCCTGGGTCACGGTCGAGGCGCTCAGACAGATGGCAATCCGCGACGGCCGCATTGCACCGAAGATTACCGACGTCATTCTCGCCTCGCCGGATCTCGACGTCGACGTGTTCGGCAAGCAGATCCAGGCGATGGGCAAGGCACGGCCGAAATTCACGCTGTTCGTGTCACGCGACGACCGCGCGCTCAACCTCTCGCGCCGGATCTCCGGCAATATCGATCGGCTCGGGCAGATCGACCCGACGGTCGAGCCTTATCGCACCCAGCTGGAACAGGCCGGTATCACCGTTCTCGACCTGACGGCACTCAAGGGTGGCGACAAGCTGAATCATGGAAAATTCGCCGAAAGCCCTGAGGTTGTGCAACTGCTCGGCAACCGGCTGATCGCCGGGCAGACGGTGACCGATTCCGATGTCGGCCTCGGCGAACGCGTCGGCGCGGTGGCGCTGGGCACCGCCCAGACCGTCGGCAGTGCTGCCAGCATCGCGGTGTCCACGCCGATCATGATCTTCGACCCGCGTACCCGCGCCAACTACGGCAATCAGGTCCGTCGTCTTGGCCAATCAGTGGAAAATACCGTCGGCTCGACTGTTGCCCCCTGACGCCATGCCTTGTTGCACGGGCAAAGCCCGGTAGGCTATGATCTCCACGGCAACGGGAAAATGAAATGAATCTCAAGGAGTTCGCAGGCCGGCTGGGGCTATCTCAAACGACGGTCAGCCGCGCGCTCAGCGGCTATCCGGAAGTCAAGAAGGCGACGCGCGAACGGGTGCTGAAGGCGGCGGCCGAACTTGGTTACCGACCGAACACCAGCGCGCTTGGGCTTGCGACCGGACGCGTCGGCACCATCGGCATCGTCTTTCGCGGCGGCGGCGATTTCGGCCCGCACACCAGCGAGTTCATGGGTGGGCTCGGTAGCCGGCTGCAACAGGCCGACGTCGATATCCTGCTTTCAACCGTCGACAGTCGGGAAGCGGAGCTTGCGACCTATCGCCGGCTTGCAGCCAGCAAGCGCGTCGATGCGGTGATCCTGCATTCGCCCGCGGTCGACGATCCCCGCATCGCTCTGCTGACAGACCTGCGGCTGCCCTTCGTCCTGCACGGACGAACCGAGACGGCAGGCAATTTCGCCTTTCTCGACATCGACAATTACGGCGCGATCCGCCAGGCAACCGACCTACTGACCGCGCTCGGTCATCGCCGCATCGCGCTCGTCAACGGCCATCGCGGCTATACCTTTACCGAACACCGCCAGGATGGCTATGCGGCGGCGCTTGGCGCTCGCGGCATCGGCATCGATCCCAACCTGCTCGGCAACGGCGATTTCACCGACGAGATGGGCTTTCGCCTGATGCAGGGGTTTCTGGCTCAGGAGAACCGGCCGACGGCGGTGCTGGCCGGCTCGATGATGTCGGCACTCGGCGCCATGCGGGCAATCCGCAGCGCCGGAATGACGGTCGGCGAACATATCTCGCTGATCGCCCACGACGACGTCTTTCCGTATCTCAGCCCCGAGAACCTGATCCCAACGCTCACCACCACACGCTCGTCAATCCGCGCTGCGGGAACGCGGATCGCCGAAATGGTTCTGGATCTGCTTCAGGGCACGCCGGCCGCCGACCTCAACGAGGTCTGGCCGGTGGAGCTGGTCATGCGCAACTCCACCGCCCCGCCGGCCGGCTGAGGCGTTTATCAGACCGAGAGTTCGCGCCTTTCCGCCTCGGTCTCCATCGCCAGATCGAGCACCTTCTGCAGGTTTGCCGCATGGCGGAAGCCGGGCTCGACCGTCTTGGCATCCCGAACCGCGGCGACGAAGCGCTGGTAGTTGGTCGGCACCGTGCCGGCATCGACATCACGCCAGGTTGCCGTTTCAACATCCGTGCCGAGGCAGGCGCGAAGCGTCGAGCCATCGGGCGTATGAACCACTTCGAGCGCCCCCTTGTCGCCATGCAGCCGCAGCCGCAACTCGTTGAGATGGCCGGTGGCCCAGCGGCTGGCATGGATCACGCCCATGGCGCCGTTGCTGAACTCGGCCGTCATGACGAAGCTGTCATTGGCGTCGAGATCATATTCGCCGATGCGGTTGCCTGGCGCCTTGTCGAAGGTCTTCAGCCGCGCAAAGACCCGCTCAGCGTCGGTGCCGGCGCCATAACCGGCGAAGTCGAGGATATGGATGCCGACATCGCCGAGCACGCCGTTCGAGCCGTGGTTGGTCGACAGCCNCCGCTCAGCGTCGGTGCCGGCGCCATAACCGGCGAAGTCGAGGATATGGATGCCGACATCGCCGAGCACGCCGTTCGAGCCGTGGTTGGTCGACAGCCGCCAGAGCCATTGCGATTCCGTCGCCCAGTCGCCCCACGCCTTGGAGACGAGCCAGCTCTGCAGATAGGACGCCTCCAGATGGCGCAACTGGCCGACATCGCCGGCCAGCACCATCGCCCGCGCCTTTTGCAGCGGCGCGACRTTGCGATAGGTCAGRTTGACCATGGTCACCAGCCCCGATCGAGACGAGCCAGCTCTGCAGATAGGACGCCTCCAGATGGCGCAACTGGCCGACATCGCCGGCCAGCACCATCGCCCGCGCCTTTTGCAGCGGCGCGACGTTGCGATAGGTCAGATTGACCATGGTCACCAGCCCCGATCGCTCSGCGGCATCGGCCATTTCCGCCGCCTTGGCGTAGTTTTCCGCCAGCGGCTTTTCGCACAGCACATGTTTGCCGGCAGCAAGCAATGCCAGTGTCGTCGGGTGGTGCGCCTTGTCCGGCGTCACGTTCGTCGCCGCATCGAACTTGCCCCAGGCAATCGCTTCGTCGAGCGAGGTGAAGGTATTGGCTATGCCGTGTTTCTCGGCAAAGTCTTTGGCGCGCTTGGGGTCGACATCGACCGCKCCSACCATTTCCACGCCTTCGATCTGAGCGAAGGCTTGGGCATGGCTGTTGGCCATGCCGCCGGTTCCAACAACGAGAAGACGCATGATGCTCACCTGTAACCCGCTTCGCCGCGCTCGACGATCGGCTCCAGCGCCTTTTCGACCGGAACGTTCGGTGCGTCATGGATCGCCGTGTAGCGGTTGTCGGCGTTGTAGGCCCACTTGACCGARTTGCGCAGCACCTTCTGCACRTTGGCGTCGTGATAGGTCGGATAGGTCTCGTGACCCGGGCGGAAATAGAAGATGTTGCCGGCGCCCCGACGCCAGGTGAGACCCGAACGGAACACTTCACCGCCGGCAAACCAGGAGATGAACACCGTCTCCAGCGGTTCCGGCACGGAGAACTGCTCGCCATACATCTCTTCGTTCTCAAGCACGAAGTTCTCGCCGATCCCCTCGGCGATCGGATGACGCGGGTTGATCGCCCASAGMCGTTCACGCTCGCCGGCCTCGCGCCACTTCAATGCGCAGGGCGTGCCCATCAGCCGCTTGAAGATCTTGGAGAARTGGCCGGAATGCAGSACGATCAGGCCCATGCCTTCCCAGACGCGCTTGGCAACGCGCTCGACGACCTCGTCGCTGACGGCGCCGTGGTCCTTGTGCCCCCACCACAGAAGCACATCGGTCTTCGCCAGTCGCTCCTCGCTCAGGCCATGCTCCGGTTCCTGCAGCGTCGCCGTCGTYGCCTCGATCGAAACGTCCGTGTTCAGCGCCGCCGCGATGGTGTTGTGCATCCCGTTCGGATAGATGCTCCTGACCACCTCATTGGTCTGCTCATGGATATTCTCGCCCCATACGACTGTTTCCGGCACGGAGAACTGCTCGCCATACATCTCTTCGTTCTCAAGCACGAAGTTCTCGCCGATCCCCTCGGCGATCGGATGACGCGGGTTGATCGCCCASAGMCGTTCACGCTCGCCGGCCTCGCGCCACTTCAATGCGCAGGGCGTGCCCATCAGCCGCTTGAAGATCTTGGAGAARTGGCCGGAATGCAGSACGATCAGGCCCATGCCTTCCCAGACGCGCTTGGCAACGCGCTCGACGACCTCGTCGCTGACSGCRCCGTGGTCCTTGTGCCCCCACCACAGAAGCACATCGGTCTTCGCCAGTCGCTCCTCGCTCAGGCCATGCTCCGGTTCCTGCAGCGTCGCCGTCGTYGCCTCGATCGAAACGTCCGTGTTCAGCGCCGCCGCGATGGTGTTGTGCATCCCGTTCGGATAGATGCTCCTGACCACCTCATTGGTCTGCTCATGGATATTCTCGCCCCATACGACTGTTTTGATAGGCACGGTCATTCTCCCTGCGTGTTCGCCCGTCACGGGCATGTCGTCTTACGATTGATCGGGTCGCCATGAATTGGCGACCCCGAAGCTTAAGGCCGTCTCAGTGTTCACCAGGGCTTGTCAGGCGGCCCCTCTCATGGGCGCACGGCCCAGGGCCAGCCCCGACGCATCAAAGCGGTGAATGTTGTCGCCGACCGGCGAGATCTGTACGATCTCTCCCGGTTGGTGAAGCGAGGTGCCACCTTCCCGGACGATGACCGGTTCGGCGGAGCCGATATCGAGATAGATGTAGCTGTCGGACCCCAGCATCTCGGAATGCACCACCGTCCCGGACCATTTGCCGTCACCCGCCCTGATTTCCAGATGCTCGGCCCGGATGCCAATCGTGTGGGCGTCGTAGGGAGCAGCAAGAGCGCCCGAGAGGAAGTTCATCTTCGGCGAGCCGATAAAGCCGGCGACGAACACAGAATTCGGGCTCTCGTAGAGTTCGAGCGGCGTGCCGATCTGTTCGACCACGCCATCCCGTAGCACGCAAATGCGATCTGCCAATGTCATCGCCTCGACCTGATCATGCGTGACATAGACCATCGTCGTCTTGTGCATACTGCGATGCAGCTTGGCGATCTCGATCCGGGTCGCGACCCGAAGTGCCGCATCGAGATTGGAGAGCGGCTCGTCGAACAGGAAGACCTTGGGGTCGCGTACGATCGCGCGGCCGATCGCGACGCGCTGCCGCTGGCCACCGGAGAGCTGCCGGGGCAGTCGCTGTAGATAGGGTGTGAGCTGCAGCATCTCTGCCGCCGCTTCCACCCTCTTTTTGCAACTCTCCTTGTCCTTGCCCGCAAGCTGCATGCCGAAAGACATGTTCTCGAAGACCGTCATATGCGGGTAAAGCGCGTAGGACTGGAACACCATCGCAATGCCGCGCTTCGACGGCGTCAACTGGTTGACCACCTGCCCGTCGAAGGAAAGCGTGCCGCCCGTGATTTCCTCGAGCCCGGCAATCAAGCGCAGCAGCGTGGACTTGCCGCAGCCGGACGGTCCGACGAAGACCATGAACTCGCCGGCCCGGATATCCATGCTGACGCCCTTGATCACCTCGAAGGCGCCGAAGGACTTGCGCACGTTGCGCAATTGAAGCTCTGCCATGTTTTTCTCCCCTATCCTTTGACGCCGCCGGCCGTGAGCCCGGAAATGATCCGCCGCTGAAAGATCAAAACGAGGATCACCAGCGGCACGGTGACGATGATCGATGCGGCCATTATGTTGCCCCACGGAATTTCGTACTGGCTGTTGCCCGAAAGAAGCGCGATCGCGACCGGCACGGTGCGCTGGCTGTCTGAGGACGTGAAGGTCAGCGCAAACAGGAACTCGTTCCAGGCGGCGATGAAGGCGAGCAGGCCCGTCGTCACCAGCGCCGGCCACATCAGCGGCAGGAACACCCGGGTGATGATCACCCAGGGTGTGGCGCCATCGACGATCGCCGCTTCCTCGATCTCGATCGGCAGATCCCGCATGAAGGTGGTGAGCACCCAGACCGTGAAGGGCAGCGTGAAGATCATGTAGGAAAAGATCAGCGCCAGCGGCGTGTTGAAAAGCCCGACCGAGCGGATGAGTTCGAACAGACCGGCAAGCACGGCGATCTGCGGAAACATCGACACCGACAGGATCGTCAGAAGCAAAAGCCCGCGTCCGCGAAACCGCACCCGTGCCAGCGCATAGGCAGCGGTGACTGCGAGCAGCAGCGACACCGCGACGACGACGGTTGCGACCAGCAGGGAGTTGGCGAGGTTGCGCAGGAAGCCACTGCTCGAGACGATCCCTGCGTAGTTCTCGAAGGAGATCTCAGTCGGCCAGTAATCGACCCGAAAGAGCGCGGTTCCGGATTTAAAGCTCGTCAGGACCGCGTAATAGAACGGGAAGACGGCCATGATGATAATGGCGGCGACGAGGGCATAGAACGCCGTGCGTCTGGTAAGAGTGGCGATCATCAGCGCTCTCCTTCGAGATTGACCCGGCCGAACCACATGTAGGCGACGGTGATCGCCGCAATGATCAGGAACAGCATCGTCGAGGCGGTGGCGCCATAGGCGAACTTGTCGAAGTCGAACAGGTTTTCGCGCGCCAGTACCGACATGGTCTTGGTCTGCGCATTGTTGGGCGTCAGCACATAGATGAGATCGAAGATGCGCAGCGCATCGAGCATGCGGAAGATCACGGCGACCATCAGAGCGGGCCGGATCAGGGGCAGCGTCAGCCGCCAGAAGACCTTGACGGGATGGACCCCGTCGATTTTGGCCGCCTCGTAGATATCCGACGGCACCATCTGCAACCCGGCGAGGATCAGCAGCGCCATGAACGGTGTCGTCTTCCAGACGTCGACGATCAAAACCGCGACCATCGCGGTCTCCGGATTGGCCGTCCAGGCGATCTTCTGGCTGATCAGACCAAGGCCGAGCAGCAGGTCGTTGAGAATACCGAACTGGTCGTTGAGCATCCACGCCCACATCTTGGCGGAAACGATCGTCGGAATGGCCCACGGGATCAGGATCGCCGCCCGCACCAGCCCGCGCCCCGGGAAATGGGCGTTCAGCACCAGCGCCACAACCAGTCCCAACACCGTCTCAATGGTGACGGATAGCGCCGAGAATTTCAGCGTGTTCCAGACGGCGTTCCACCAGGCGGGATCGGCAAGCAGGCCGTTATAGACCGTGCGCCCGCTCTTCAGCGTGATCCAGCTCAGATAGTTCTTGAAGCCTACGAACTCGGCGCCCTCAAGGTTGGTCAGCGACGCATTGGTGAAGCTGAAATAGATGGTGCGCAGCAGCGGCCAGCCCGCCACCAACGCCAACACCAGCAAGGTCGGCGCGAGAAAGACCCAGGCGGAACGAATGCGCTGAGCATTGAGGTCGGAGCCGATTCTGGCACCACTCTCGAGTGTTCCAGGAGGCTCTGCGAGGGAAAGGTCGGTCATGTCTATACTCACCCTTGCCATTCGGCGCACGGCCGAGCGGTTGGCCTGAGAGGAACGGCGCCGCCAAGGCAATTCCGGGGAAAGTGTGAAACTGTTCTCTGTCCGGAATTTCCTGTATTCCAGCGCGCCGGAGTGGCTCGGTGGAGCGAGGGAAGGCCCTGAAGCACTTCCCTCGCCCCCGGGAGGATTACCAGCTGTCGCCCTTCATCTCCGTGAGTTCGACTTCGAGCAGTTCCAGGTTTTCTGCCGCCGTGCCGTTGCCGGACAGCGTGTTGTGAACGGCATTCCAGAACTTGGCGGAAACCTCGTTGTATTTGACCTTGGTGACCGCCGACGGCCGCGGCACGGCACTTTCGAAGATCGGCTTCCAGGCCGGCATGAACGGCTGTGCCTTGGCAATCTCCGCATCGTCGTAAAGAGCAGCAACCGTCGGAAGGTTAGAGAGCTGGATGGCCCGCTGCTTCTGCACCTCAGGCGATGCGAGGAACTTGACGAGAGAAATCGCCGCTTCCTGATCGTCGGAATATTTGGAGACGGCAAGGTTCCAGCCACCGAGCGTCGAGGACGGTTGATCGCCATCAGTCGCCGTCGGCAGCGGCGTGACGGCGAACTTGGCCTTCACCGCGCTGTCGTCACCATTGCCAAGCGCATAGGCATAGGGCCAGTTGCGCATGAAGACGGCGTTGCCGGTCTGCCAGACACCGCGCGATTCTTCTTCCTGATAGGCAAGCGCGCCTTGCGGCGAAATCGTGCCGATCCATCCCTTGATGCGGTCGATGGCTGCCGCCGCCTTCTCGTTGTTGATCGAGATTGTGCCGTCCGGCTCGACGATCTGGCCGCCACCTGAAGATTTGACCCATTCGAGCGCATTGCAGGTCAATCCTTCATAGGCGTTGCCCTGGAAGACGTAGCCCCAGAGGTCTGCCTGGCCGGCGGCGCGTTCCTTCTCCTGGATTTCCTTGGCGGTCGCCGCCAGTTCGTCCCAGGTCTTCGGCGGCGCCTTGCCGTATTTTTCCAAGAGGTCCTTGCGATAGTAGAGCGCCGGCGCATCGGTAAAGGCCGGCAGGGCCACCAGGCGGCCGTTGACGGTCTGCGAGGCAATGATCGACGGGAAGTGCTGACCGACGACATCCTTGGTCGCTTCGGTCAAGTCGACGAACTGGTCGGCGAGCTGCGGCGCCCAGACGACGTCGGTCTGGTAGACGTCGACGTCCTTGTTTCCGGCGGCAAGCCACAGACGGTACTGGCTGAACTGCTCGCTGCTCGACGGCGGCATGGTGACCAGGCTCACCTTGTGCCCGGTTTGCTTCTCGAAGACGTCGAGTTGCTCGCGGATGAAATTGACGTTCTTCCCGGTCGTGTTGGCCGCCAGCGAAAGCTCGGCGGCTACGACGACATCGGCTGCGGCGATGGCCGTGCAAAAACTCAAGGCGCTGAGAATGGCTCTCATGTCGGTTGACTCCTCCTGGTTCCCCTATGCCGCTCGAAAACTCCTCAGTAATTCGAAAGCGGTTTGGTTGGAAAAAGCTGCCAGAAGCAGAAAAATCTGTCAACCCTTTCGAGAAACCCCCTGCAAATACATGGGTACTCAGAATTTTATTATTATGATTCAATATATTGCCGAGTGCATGATCGTTTATGATGGAGACAAGCGGCAAATATGGATTTACGCATGTTCGGTCAAAATTTAAAACGCTTTGGTTATTTGCTCGCGAGGAGATGCATGTGGGAACGCGCCGACAATTGGATTGTTACCGGCGGTGAAGGCGTATATTCCTGCAGGATAATGAGGGCTGAGGATACGAGTATCGCATGAAGCTAAGGGAGTTCGCGCAACAACTGGGCCTTTCGCCGACGACAGTCAGCCGTGCTCTGAGCGGCTATCCCGAGGTCAGCGAGAAAACGCGAACAAGGGTGGCCGAGGAAGCCGCCCGCCTCGGCTATCGTCCGAACATCAATGCTGTGCGGCTCGTCACCGGGCGCGCCGGCGCCATCGGCGTCGTCATGGGGCGGTCCGGTGAATTCCACTTCTCCGAGTTCATGAGTGGCATGGCGGAGAGATTGGGAACCCAGGACATCGACATCCTGGTCAGCCCAATGGACGAGAAAGCCACCAAGGGCGAGATCCAACTCTACAGCCGGCTGGCCGTAAGCGGCCGGGTGGACGCCGTGATTGTGCATTCGCCGGAACCGAATGATGAACGCATCACCTTGCTGCACAGGCTCGGCATGCCCTTCCTGGTCCATGGCCGTTCCGAAACCGACGTGCCCCATGCCTGGCTCGATATCGACAATGAGGGCGCCATTCACCGTGCAACATCACATCTGCTCGATCTCGGGCACCGACGCATCGCGATGATCAATGGGCGCGAGGGCCGAACGTTCTCGCTTCATCGCGACAAGGGATACAGAGATGCATTGCAACAGCGAGGCATCCCGTTTGACCCGCGTCTCGTCGCCCACGGCAACTTTACCGACGAGCTTGGCTTCCGCTTCGCACGTTCCTTCCTCGAGCAGACCCCCCGCCCGACGGCGTTCGTCGCCGGCTCAATGATGACGGCACTTGGAGTATACCGGGCAGCGCGCTCCATCGGGCTCGAAATCGGACGCGATATCTCCGTGATCGCCCATGACGACGTCTTTCCCTATCTGACACCCGAGACCATGGTCCCCTCGCTCTCCGCCACTCGTTCGTCCATGCGCGCCGCCGGCGCGCGCACCGCCGATCTCGTGCTGCAACTGCTCGCCGGCAGACCCGCATCCGAGATCCACGAACTCTGGCCGGTCGAGCTTATTCTTCGTGAATCGACCACGCCCCTCCGCCAAAGCTAACAAGGAACGCTGGCCATCGGCTGCTACAGGCCGGGCTTCGGCAGCTTCTTCGAAGGCTACATCTTGCAATCTTCGGCTATCCCTCCGCGGTTCGACCAGGCAAGAAGGCCGCCGCCCAAACAACGATTCGCAAACCTGGGACCAGGACCTCCAAGGCTCAGTCTCGTCCCTGCGCCAGACGGCAGTTATGCCTCCTTTCTTGCCGAGCTCCGAGCGCTCCGCAACAAACGATCACCGTAATACAGACTGTCCCACCGCCCCTTAAGCCACCTCAAGGTAACAATGCCGGCGCTGCCCTCATAGCCAAAAGCGGGTGGTCTTAGGGGTCGCTCGCATGCCGTCGTGCGCATAGAGACGACCGGGGGCTTCCGGGTGACGAAGGAAGTGGAGTTCCTTGCCGGCCGCGGCGTAGGAATGGGGCGAGAATTGTTCGAGGTACTCGGGGACCGGGTTGGCGGCCTTGACGCCGAACCAGTTCAGAGCGTCCTGCGGGGAATAAGCCTCCGCGACGAGGAGGGCACCGCTCGGCTGAAGGGCCACGGTCAGCGTGATACCCCTCACCTTCCTGAGCTCGAAATTGCGGTTGGGCAGATCCAGCGTCCATTCCGGCGCAAAGCCGATGCCAAGACTGGCCGTCCTGATTGTCAACAAATCAGTTATAAATAGTACTCAACATTGTCGACAATTACGTTGACAAATGCTGTCTGTGTGCGATGGTCCCGGTTAGCAGGCACGAGCTAGGGAGGAGCAGTGTTGATGCAAGGTCCTTGGAAGACCGTCGCGACAGCGTATCCGCTGGGCTTTTTGCGAGTGGCGCACACCCAACACGCTCCGCTGAGCCGATCGGCGTGCATCTTCTCACTCTATCCCCATTCCGCATCGAACGTTCCTCAACCACGTCGATGGTGTTTGCGCTGGCTATCGACTGGCAGCTTATCGACAACAAGATTTGGCGTTTCAAGCGACGCAAGGTGGCGAGTTTGGCAACGATACGGATTTCAACGCTGACAACTTGATTACCTTGCTGGCTAAGGAGCTCGACCGCCAAAGCGTCTGGCGATCGAAACGGGGGCGCTCAGTTCAAGCACGCGTTGCTCATGTTCCCGCTGTAGCGGCAGCCGGTGGCCTCGGGCGATGACCGTCAGGATTGAGCAGATCGTGTCCGCGCCGACAACAAGCCGCGCCACTGGCTGACCCGGCGATCCGACGTATCGGCTGCGAGCCGTCCGTGCCTTTTACGAAAAAGATTCCCGTCAAGGGGATAGGTGACCTCAACCAGGGAGAACTGCAGAATGCTCAAGAAACTGACCCTCGCGGCCGTCATGTCGGCTGCGCTTTCCGCGGCTGGTCACGCGGAAACGCTCAAATGGGGCGCCTCGCGCGACATCTATTCGCTCGACCCTTATTCTTATGGCGACAGCTACACGCTGTCTTTTCTCAATCACGTCTATGAGGGGCTTGTCCGCTTTGACGCCGAACTGAAGATCGAGCCGGCGCTGGCGATATCCTGGGAGACCGTATCGGATACGGTCTGGCGGTTCCATCTGCGCGAGGGCGTGAAGTTCCATGATGGCGCCGACTTCACCGCGGACGACGTGATTGCCTCTCTTACTCGGGTCAGCGATCCGGTGTCCCCGCTCCGCGGCAACCTTCCGGCCTACAAGTCGGCGAAGAAGGTCGACGACCACACTGTCGATATCGAACTGGTCGGACCCTCCCCGCTGCTGCTGAACGACCTGACGAATATCCACATTTTCGACGCTACCTGGCTCACCGACAACAACTCGCTGAAGCCAACGGATGTCGGCAAAAGGATCGAAGGCTACGCCACCTACCACGCCAACGGCACTGGTCCGTTTGAGCTCGAGAGCCGCGCGCCCGACAGCAAAACCGTTCTCGTCAAGAACGCCGAGTGGTGGGACGCGTCGCAGTCCAACATCGATCGCATCGAGTTCACACCGATCATCTCGGCAGCGACGCGAGTAGCCGCGCTGTTGTCGGGCGAGATCAACTTCACCGAGAATGCGCCTGCACAGGATATCCCGCGCCTTGTCGCGCAGCCGGACCTGAAGGTCATGGAGCGCACCGACCTGCGCACCATCATGGTCGGTTTCAACCGCAAACCGAACCTGGCCAACGGCGTCGACAACAAGTTCAACGACCTGCGTGTCCGCCAGGCTGTCGCCCATGCGCTGGACAAGGACCTCATTCAGAAGCGGGTCATGCGCGGCAAGTCGAGGATCGCGGGGACGATCATTGCGCCTGAGATTCCCGGGTATGCCGAAGCACTGGACATGGTGGTGCCGTTCGATCCCGAATTGTCAAAAAAGCTGCTCGCCGAAGCCGGCGCCAGCGATCTCCCCTTCACCCTCGTCTGCACGAACGAGGCCTATATCAACGAGGAGGAGCTTTGCCAGAGTATCGTCAACATGCTGAGCCGCGCCGGTTTCAAGCCGCAGCTCGACATAGGCCCGACGGCTGCACAGGCGCCCAAGCGCACGGGGGGTCTATCTGATGTCTACCTCATCGGCTGGGCGAACGAGCCGATGCTCGACAGCTACTCGATCCTGCTCCAGATGATCGAGACGAGGAGCGACAAGGCGGGCGTTTTCAACTGGGGTGGCTGGAGCTATCCAGATATTGATAGGCTGATCATCCAGGCATCGACCGAAATGGATCGAACGAAGCGGCTCGAATTGCAGACCAAGGCACTCCAGATGGTCAAGGACGAAATGATCATGTTGCCGTTGCACCAGCAGCCAATGGCCTGGGCGATGAGCAATGAGATCGACCGGGTCGCTCAGCTGGCGGACAACAAGCCGCGCCACTGGCTGGCTCATTTCGCCGAGTAACCGCCGTGAGGAGCTGGAACGACAGGCGTTCCAGCTCCTGCCCAACTTGCGTTTTCAGCGCGTCCCAATCGCGATCGTGGCGTCGCCAGCCTATTTCGAGCGGCATCCGCTTCCACAAACCCCGTATGGATCGTACGGCGGCTTCTGCCTTGAGCCCACTTCAGAATGTAAAACGTTAGGCAGATGTACGCGACAGGATTAAATGGCAAGATGAACGGCATTTTCACCAAGCTCTGTGCTCCCGATCACACCGCCGAGATACTGCCCATTTCCGAGGGCCTTCACGTCTTTACGGACGGCTCGTATGAACCGACCTCTGCCAAAGGCGGATGGGCATTCGTCGTCTATCGCAATGGCGCGGAAATAGCATCCGAGTTTGGCGGCGCCCGACCTTCCGCCGACAACACAATGGAGTTGACCGCGCTCTTCAAGGCAGCGCTGTGGGTCAACGGCAATGCCTCAGGCGAACGCGCAATCGTCTGGTCCGATTCCGTTTACGCGGTAAATGGCTGCAACAGCTGGCGCCAGATCTGGAAGAACAACGGCTGGAAAAAGATTGTCCCGAATGCGAAGGCCAGAAGCCGGACAATAGCCAATGCCGAGCTTTGGATGGCGATCGATCTTCAGCTGTCTCGCAATCCCCAACTGGCTATCGCGTGGTGCAAGGGCCATTCCGGGCTCGTTGGCAACGAGCGTGCGGATACCCTTGCGGGACTTGCGCGCCAATCTGCCCGGTGCAGCGACCGTTGAAACCGTCAGTGTCTTTCGCCAATTCGGCGATGCCAATGACGGCATTGCCAGGACGGCCAGAGCGTTTCCGCGAAACGCTCTAACGCCATGTTTTACCCATTTCCGGACGGAAAACCGCTTCGCGCTTTTCCTGGAAATCCTCTAATGGCAGGCTTCCGGTGTGTGGGTCATCACAGCAGCCACGGCAGCAGTTGATCTCGTCGAGGACAGATGCACGAGCGTAATCCCCAGCTCGAGAAGAAGCTCGGCAGATTTGAGATCCTGCGTTCCGAGGTTGTCGGCATATCCGCGGATCGTGCATGCAACACACTTCGAGTTGGCGGCAAAACGGGCGTCGCCCAGGTCTTCGGCCTCTTCGGCGACAGCATCGAGCGCACCGGCGACCGTTTCGAGCATGCAGCACCGTTCGCGCATGCTCATGTCTTCAAGCGTTTTTGGGATCCCGACCATGTTATCTCCTTCGCGCCCGGCAGGATGAGCCGCGGCGCTGGTATCACGTTCGAATTCTGGTGTTGCACCTCATATGGAAATCGCAGCGGCTATAAGCAAATCATGCCGGCCATGCGGCTGCTGCATGGCACGCGCAGCAATTCAAAGTGCTACAGCGACCTTTGCGCGTCTAATAAGACGCGCGGCGCTGTGGGGCTGCAGCGGTGTGTGCCACCGCGCGTCAGGTTCCGCCAGGTTTCATCATCACGTGCGTGTGGTATGACGTCTCACGGCCCCAACGTTTTGGGGTCAATCATCAGATTGGGATGCGGTAGCCGGCGAAGCAGAGACATGTTTGAATTGAGTGCTCATTTTACGCTACGCGTGTTGGATCAGGCCGAAGACATCGGCAGCAGACCAGCCACGTCATCTTTGACCCTGGTTGAGTTTGAGTGAGCAACACCCTCTTGAAGTCCTGGTTGTTCGGCGTGGCGTTGTGGCTCGCTGCGGTCTCGGCATTTGCGCTCTATTCCGTCGAAGCGTCGCGGCAGCGGCTGACCGATGAACTGGCGGTGACGGGCCGGACCCTGCACCGCTTGATATCCCAGCGTGCCGCGCAGCACGACGCCCACATGACCAGCTTGATCGCATTGACCAGCGACACGGACCCCACACGATTGGACGCCACCCGGCAGGTGATGGAAAGTGTTGCGCGTTTCTATCCGCGCATCGCCTGGCTCGCGCTTGTTTCGCTCGATGACAAGGTCGGACTGCAAGGCGCCGCAACGGCACAAAGTGGCGGTGCACCTAAACTGTTGCTCGAAGTCCCCTCCGGCGGGGGCGAAGATCTTTCCCCGTTGCGCGACGCAATCACGCGACAACAGCGCGGCAAGGGAGGGGCCTATGTCGGCAGTAATGGCCGGTATCTGCTGGCCAAGCGGGCACAGGCGCCTTCGGACACCGCGCTGGTGATTTCCATCGACGCGCGCCATCTGCTGGAGCAGGAGGAACAACCGCGATGGGCGCACGTCAGGCTTACGCTCAACGAGCAGCTGTTGCTCGACCTGCCGGCCGAGGATGCCGTCAGTGGCAACACATCTTTCGTCGCGCCCGCCCATTTCGAATCGACGATCGACAGTGAGAGCCAAAGGATCTCGCTGTCACTCGACCGGCCGATGCCGACTGAGGCGCTCCTGCCTTTGAGACCGTTGATCGGCTTTGCGGCAATGGCCGGACTGGCGTCGTTCGCGCTAGTGTTCGCATTGCGCCAGCGCGCCGCCGTCCAGAAATCCCAGAAGTCGACGCGAGAGGCCGAAGCCCGAGCGCTCTTGCAGGAGCGACAGGCGCTGCTTGCTCATGCTTCGCGTGTCAACGCCATGGGCGAACTGGCGTCAGGCATAGCGCATGAACTGACGCAGCCCTTGACGGCAATGCTCAGCCGCAGCCAGGCGGCGCTCAGATTGGCCGGCACGGACAAGCCCGATATCGGGCTGATCTCAGACGCGCTTGAAGTCAATGTCCGCGAGGCGAAGCGTGCGGGAGAGATGCTGCGGCGGATGCGCGACTACGCCTCCAACCGCACGCCCGAGCCCGTCACCAGCGCGATCAATGGTATCGTTGCCGAAATCGCGGCGCTTACCGGCTCCGATCTTCAGCGACGCGGCATCCAGTTTAGCCTCGACCTGACGAAGGATCCGCTTGCAGCCGACGTCGACCCGATTGAGCTGGAGCAGGTATTACACAATCTGATCCGCAACGCGGCCGACGCGCTGGAGGGCGCAGGGACCAAAGACGCGCAGGTCGAAATCGAGACACGAGCCATTGGCGACGAGGTAAAGATCATCGTGCGTGATAATGGACCGGGGATCGCCGCAAATGCTTTTCCGAAGCTGTTTCAACCGTTTTTTACGACCAAGCCCGATGGCATGGGCCTGGGGCTCTCGCTGTGTTCGACCCTGATCGAGCGCGTCGACGGCCGAATAGAAGCGGAAAATGCTGCAGGTGGCGGGGCGTGGTTTACGATTACGCTGCCACGTGCGCAGGAACAGGAGCCGCAGTGAGCAAATACCGGGTCTATCTGATCGACGACGATGAGGCGGTACGGACAGCGATCGCCTTTCTGCTCAGCACCTATGGCATCAATGTCGAAACATTTGGCGATCCCCAGACTTTCCTGACGCATATCGATGAGGAGAAGCCGGGATGCCTTATCGTCGATCTGCGCATGCCCTTGGTTTCGGGGCTGCAACTGCACGCGAAACTGGCCGCGCGCGGCATTGATTGGCCGACGATCATGATCACCGGCCATGGCGACGTCGCAGCCTGTCGACGGGCGTTCAAGGCCGGTATCCAGGATTTCCTGACCAAACCGGTGGACGGCGAGGTGTTGGTGGAGGCGCTGCAGCAGGCATTCGCCAGCTTCGATGCACGGCTCGAAAAGCGCGAGGCACGACTGCAGCTCGCACGGCTGACCGAACGCGAGCGCGAGGTTCTCGATATGGTCGCCTTGGGTTGGGCAAGCAAGGAGATTGCGGCAGCGCTCAACATATCGGCACGAACCATCGATGCGCACCGGGCGAAGATAGCCGAGAAGCTTGGCACCAGTTCGGTGGCCGAGTTCGTGCGGCTAACGCTCGCGGATAAGGGACCGGCATAGGTTGTCCTACCTATGCCAGGTGGTGCCATCGCGGATTCAGCAGGCGGGGCCGATTGGATAGTTCTGGTTTCGGAAAAGCGAAACGCTTCCTCCGGAAAAAGGACAGGAACCACGCCATGATCAAGACCCTTCTCGCAACGGCTTCCGCGCTCGTCATCGTCAGCGGCACCGCCCAGGCCGAACTGCTGACCGAAAAGAATATCCCGTCGAACCTCGCCGTCGAGATCGCCACGAATGCGGTCCAGGCCTGCGCCGCCGATAAGTACAACGTGACGGCAGCAGTGGTCGATCGCGCCGGCGTGCTGCGCGCGCTCGTGCGCGCCGACAACGCCGGACCGCATACGGTTGAGGCGGCTCGCGCCAAGGCGTTCACGTCCGCATCCTCGCGCACACCGACCTCGAAAATGGCAGAGAACGTCGCCAAGAACCCGGCCGCAGCCGAGCTGGTCAACATCGAAGGCTTTCTCGTGCTCGCCGGTGGTGTACCGATCAAGGCCGGTGACGTCACGATTGGCGCAATCGGCGTGGGTGGCGCTCCTGGTGGCAATCTCGATGAGGCCTGCGCAGCGGCCGCGATCGAAAAGGCTGCCGGCCAGCTGAAGTAATTCAGAAGCATGTCGCGCAAAAAAGCCCAGCAGTTTTGCGCGACATGGAAAGACAAGGCGCAGAGCGCAGCGACTGAATTTTTGACATCGCGACGCGCTTAGGCGACCGCAGGTGGGACCGGCCCTTCCGGTGCGATCGGCGGCCTTTGCTCACACTCCTATGCATGGTCTCGGCCAGGCTGGCATCGCTCGAACAGCGAAGCCGGCCTGGCCTGCCACTGTCTAGGCGCGGGTAGCGGTCGCCATCCAATGCAGGGATCATCCCCCTTGGGTCCCGGCCGATAAATGCGGTCGCCATCAATCGGCCAACAGGTGCCACGCTCCGGAAAAGCACACCCGACCAGACAAGCCTCGTCCTTCCGGTTTCACTAAGAAATTCGGCAAGCAAAGGCAGCGAGAAGAACGGCGGAACGCTTCCGCGATCACCGCTCCAGGCGACGGGCGCCAGCGGCCGTTAGCACAGAGACAGTCTTTGCGGCAGCAGCCTTGTCTCATAGAAACGGCAGAGCAAGCGTGCGCTGGTTTATCGATGCCCGGGCAACAGAACGGTGTTGCAACTCAGCAACATATCTCACATCAATATTTGCAATTCGAAATTGCGACTTGCGGAGAGAATACTCTCATGCGACGTTGCATTGTCAGCAACCCACACTATAGGAGGCGTGAGATGACATATACTCTCTTTAATATGCGCACTTCTGGTGGATTCGTTGCTGTGCTCGGGATGCATCTCGCATCCTGCGTCGACCCATCGGGTTCACGAAGCGCCTAAACGCTGACCTTCGACGGCTCGGCATTTCCCAACTGACCTAACGCTACCGGCCCACCGCGAGACCATTCGCGTCCAAGCCCAAATCAACTTTTAGAGGACCCGATCGCGTCGCAGCATCGGGATGAACACATGCGTGAAACATCATTTCCGGTTGTCGGCACCCTGCCGGCAGCCCTCGACGAACTGTGCCGTACATTTGGCATCTGGAGAACAACAGCCGGCCTCGTCAGGGCAGCCTGGCGGCATCACCGACTGGTCAACCAGACAACCGGCCTCTCCAACCGGATGCGCCGCGATATCGGGCTTCCCGAAGTCGACGAACCGCCCGACGACCCCTGGATCGCTGCGTGGGGATCACCTCGGTGGGCCCCCTCGGTTCTGATCAACTGAGGTGGAAGGCAACCGCCAAGCCCGACGGGCAAGACGGTTGTCGCCATAGCGCAACACGGGCACGATGCAAGTCGTGCCCGTGACCTGCCGCGCGGACGCGACGTAAACATCATAGCCGAGCCATCAGGCTCACGCTGGAACCGGCCCATCGACGGGTGGCGCCATCAGCCCCACGTCAGTGGATCGAGACGCAGGTAGAAATCGAGACGCGCACGATCGGGTGCTACAATTCCCAATGTATCAAACAGGATGGCAAAAGCCCGCTGCTCCTGATCCGGACTCGTCCAGCTTTCACGGGCGTTGGCTGTCATCAGCGCCAGATCGGCGTAGCGGTCCGCCGTTCCGAGACGACCGAGATCGATCATGCCGCTGCAGCGAAGGGTTCGAGGGTCAATCATGAAGTTCGGCATGCACGGATCACCGTGACAGACGACCCTGTCACCCGTTTCCTGCTCGAGGCGAACCGCAAGTTCGCGCTCCACGCGCGCCAAAAGGTCGTGGGCGGGTGTCTCCTGATCATCGACCGCAAGAAAATCGGCGTTCACGGCATCCCGGGCCACCACGTCCGCGGCGCGCGCGAACATGGGCGCCAGACCGCGGTCGAATGGGCATTGGCCGACATCGAGCGCGTGGAGAGAGCCGAGTTGCCAGGCCATGGACGGCCAGGCCTCGAGTAGGTCGGCAGCCGAAAGATCCACTGCCGGGATGCCTTCGATTGCAGAAATGATCAGGCAGGCACCTTCGTCGGCAATGTGCCAATCAGTCACTTCAGGCGTCAGGATGCCTTTGCCCTGCAGCCACAGGAGCCGATCGCGCTCTCCGGAAAGCTCGGCCGACCGGGCCGCCGTCGCGACCTTGGCATAGGCTCGTCCGTCGCTGCGCTGATAGACGAAATCTCCGGACTCTCCCGTGACGACCGGCACCCATTCGAAGGGCGAACGCCCGAAGAATTCATGTGACAAACTCAATGCGAAGACTCCCGCGACCTCAAAAGTGCTTGTGTTAGCTGGGTACCGCCAGCAAAGATTGCAACATCGTAGATCCGACAAATTAGACGCCGTCTGCTGCCTCATGCCCGGCCGCGCCGATCACCGATGGTGGCTTTCCACAGAACGCTGGCCGATGCTCGATCAAACTGACGCCGGCAACGCCGCGCACTTCCAGCACAGGACAGAGGGTAAAATGAACCAGACGCTCGCACTCATCGCTATTGTTGTTCGAGACTATGACGAAGCGATCGATTTCTATGTGAACAAGCTGAAGTTCGCCTTGGTCGAGGACAGCTATCAACCGGAACAGGACAAGCGCTGGGTCGTCGTCAAACCGGTCGGCGACGGCAGCACCTCCTTGCTACTCGCCCGCGCTTCCAGTCCCCACCAGGAAAACTATATCGGCGACCAGGCGGGTGGCCGCGTCTTTCTCTTCCTGCGGACCGATGACTTTGTGCGCGACTACGCCGATCTGGTGGCACGCGGCGTCGAATTCGTCAGGGAACCCAAGGATGCACCCTACGGGACCGTCGCGGTCTTCAAGGATCTCTACGGCAACCTTTGGGATCTTGTGCAGTTTACGGATGGCAGGCCCTGAGGCCCTCGAGCACGAAGGGTTCCAACGCCACGGACTTCCGCAAGGATTGCCACTGTACCTAACGTCGACGACGTCAGAACCGGGCTTGACTACCCATAGCTCGGCGGTTATTGATCCAATCCATAGCCAACGAGTTATTGAATTGTGACGCCACAGCCGCACGAGATCCTGTTCAAAACCCTTGCCGATCCGACGCGACGGGCGCTCTTTGAGCGGCTGTGCCGCGACGGCGACCAGACGGTCGGGGCACTTACGGCGCACGCCGGGATATCGCAGCCGGCCGTTTCCAAACATCTCGGGATCCTGAAGCGCGCCGGCCTGGTGCAAGATCGGCACGAAGGCCGCCTGACCCACTATAGCGCGCAGCACGGCGCGCTTGACCCGTTGATCGGCTGGGCAAACCAGATGGCCGGGTTCTGGCACAACCGCTTCGACGACCTCGAAGACTTGCTCAAAAGGATGGACCAATGACCGAAACATCAACCGAAACGCTCACCGTCATCGTCGAACGGGAGGTACCCTATCCGGCGGAGAAGATCTGGCGCGCGCTCACCCAGCCTCACCTGATCGAGGAGTGGCTGATGAAGAACAATTTCAAGCCAGACCGTGGGCACCGCTTCAATCTGACTGCCGACTGGGGCGCCGTCGACTGTCAGGTGCAGGCGGTCGAACCCAACAAATCGCTATCCTATAGCTGGGACACCAAGGATCTGAAGAGCCTCGTGACCTGGACGCTCACCCCGACGGGCGCCGGTACCCGGCTGCGCATGGAGCAGTCCGGTTTCCGGCCAGATCAGCAGCCGTACTATCAGGGTGCAACGGCCGGATGGCCGAGATTCCTTTCGGCGCTCGAGGCGGTCCTGGGCCGGATGGACTGAAGACCAACCCTATTCTTTGAGTTCGCGCCACGCGGATCGCCCGATCCGTTGCGGCTGGTATTGTGAGGAGGTGCCAATGAACTGGAACAACTGGATTCGTCAAATTCACCGCTGGACGTCGCTTGTCTTCGCAGTGGTGGTCGCCGCCATCTTCATCGCCTTGGGCGTAGGCAAGCAGCCCGCCGAATGGGTCTATTTCCTACCCCTGTTCCCACTCGCCATTCTCGTGCCCACCGGTCTCTACATGTTCGTGCTGCCTTACCTTAGCGGGCGACGCACCGCCGGATAGGAGAAAGCGCGATGGCCAGCAAGACATCCAAGAAGCCGGCGGCGGCAAAGGCAGACAAACCACGCGCCGCGGCACCGGCTCAGGCCGGCGACGTGCCCCTGCTGTCCGGTGGCAACCCGCAGATCGCCAAGGGCTATGGCGACGCCCCCGTCCAGGCCTATATCACCGCGATGCCGGGCTGGAAGAGCGATGTCGGCCGGCGCCTCGACGCGCTGATCGAACGCACAGTCCCCGGCGTCTACAAGGCCGTCAAATGGAACTCTCCGCTCTATGGCATTGAGGGTGAGGGCTGGTTCCTCGGCATCCATGTCTTCACGAAGTACGTCAAGGTGGCGTTCTTCCGCGGCTCGTCTCTCAATCCGATGCCGCCCGGCCAGTCGAAGCACAAGGAGGTTCGCTACCTCGACATTCGCGAAGACGACCAACTCGATGAAGAGCAGTTCACCGACTGGGTAGGGCAAGCCAGCCAACTGCCCGGCGAACGCATGTGACGGCCATGAGGCTGCGTGGCCCGACTCCGCCGATCTTCGGCAGTTCACCGCGCGCGTTAAAGGTTCATTAAGCATAGCTTGAATCGGGCCGCCCGATGCACTTGGGGACGCGCACAGCTTCACCTAAGTACACGCTCCTCACCCGATGCTGGGTGATTGAATGGAGTGACATGATGTCAATGGAAAATGAGGCAGCCGCCCAGGCGCTGGCGCTCGACCGTTCGGTCAGCGATGCCGAAATCAGTATCGCCATCTCCCACGCACAGAACGCGATCGAGGCCGCGGGCGAGACCCAGTCTCCGGGGCTTCGCCGCGCGATGCAGGTCAAGGATGCACTCGAAGGCGCTCTGCGTATCCGCGGTCGGACCACCGGCCGGCCGGTGAACGGATGAATTCCGTAGGTCCCATCCACGGCGGTCCGTTCAAGATCACCGCGCGCGCCCGATAGATTCCGCACCGTCAAACAGGATTCACGATGCAGCTGATGTCCATGCCGGTTGTCGCCGGCATATCCCTGGGCGTTGCGATCATCACGATCTTCTCCCGAAAGCACCGTGGCAAGGCCGCCGGCGAAAGGGCGCTTGTCTCCCTCGGAAGCTTTCTCGCGACCCTTCTTGTGCTGTTCATTCTCAATTTCGCGATCTTCTGCGTCCAGCAATCCTAGTGCACGTCCGGTCGACCCTGTTGAGCGATGCCGCCGTAGCATGTCGCGCAAAAAGTGTGCGGCGACACCGGCGCCGCAAACAGCCTCGATAGCGCCCCGTCAACGTCGCGCGCCAAGACCACTTGCCCCGTTGACACGGATGGTCTGTAGCTCCGCGCTTTACGGTCTCCTTATTCCCACCTCCCCTCTTCCCAAGCGATTTTCTATACACGCTCGCGCTAAGTGTTGCCGCGCCCCGACGCGTGATCAGCCAGTGCGCCAATGAAATGACAACCGAGGCGGCGCTCGAACGCCGCTGCCATGCTTGCGCGGCTTTCGGGTGGCTTGAGACGCCGGCCCCCTTTCCTTTGCGGCGTCACGGCCAGCAGCGATGCCTCAAGGAGCAAACGACAGATCCTATGACGAGTATCAGACGATGAAGATGAGAAACGCATTCAGGCTTGCGCCAAAACAGAGCCGGAGATTGCCCACCGAGTATTTCATTCTGGCGAATGTGCGTTTCGAAGGGCAGGTCGTCGGATACCTCGCCGGACGGCCAATCCGCGAAATAGCGACCGACGGCGGCGGGCTTCGATACCAGTTCGTCGGCGTCGCCGCGCGCAACGCTGCCGGAGGTCCGGACGTACAGTCGCTGCGCAAGGGCGAATGGATCGTTCAACCGGGGCTGGTCTATGCCAGTATCGGCGACGACGTCGTCGCTTCTGCAGACCGCGCCGCCTGACACCGGTCGAAGTGTCGGGGAAGCTATCGAATAGGACCGCAATGTCTATGTAATCTTGGCAGATTAGCTCCGGGGTAGACAATTCGAACCCGGGATCGAACATGCCCTTTTGCAAAGCGCGCGGCACCTTCGCCGCCATCGCTATCACCGCAGCCCTCATTCTGACCGGCTGCGCCTCCACCGTGATGAAGAACTATATCGGCCAGCCGGTGGAATCGGTCGTCATCGACTACGGACCGCCGACCGCCGTTCTTGACCTCGGATGGGATCAGCGCGCCTACCAATGGCGCAAGATCTCCACCAACGTCGTTTCCGGCTCGACGAGCGGTGAGATTCGCGACACGCGGCGCGGCCAGCGCTATGAAGAGACCGTAACGCCGGGCTATGTCGAGGAGCAGGAGTGCTTCTATACATTCTACGCCCGACAGCAGGGCGGCCGCTGGTATGTGACGAACTTCCGTCAACCGAAGCTCGAATGCGAGTGAGCGCTTCAACTCGCCCCCGATTTGAGAAATGATGCATTCGACACCGCGGCTCCGGCGCTTTCGGAACCGCATTCAGGAGAGATCGGCATGCGCATCCTGCTGCTAGAGGACGAGCCCGAAATGGCGTCGGCCCTGAAGGCCGCGCTCGAGCGTCGGCAGGTGATCGTCGATCATGTTTCGACGCTCGCCGACGCAGAGGCCGTGGTCGAGCTCTGGTCCTATGACGTGATCGTGCTCGACCGTCGCCTTCCCGACGGCGAAGGCCTCAGCCTTATTCCGAAGCTGCGCGCGCTGCGCGTCGAAGCACCCATCATGATGTTGACGGCGCTCGGCGCCATCAACGACCGCGTCGCCGGTCTCGATGGCGGTGCCGACGACTATCTCGCCAAACCGTTTGCGGTCGAGGAACTGATGGCGCGCCTTCGTGCACTTGGTCGCCGTCCCGTCACGCTCAAGTCCAACCAGATCATGGTTGGCCGCCTGACCTATGATTTCCGCCATCGCGAAGCGGTCGTCGACGACAAGCCGCTCGACCTTCTGCGGCGGGAAAGGCTGGCGTTGGAGGCGCTGATGCGCCGCCCGGGCCGCACGGTCCTGCGCGCAACGCTGGAAGATTCCGTCTATGCCATGGAAGACGAGATCGATTCCAACGCGCTCGATTCCCACCTTTCGCGGCTGAGACGAAAGCTCGAAGAGGTCGCGGCCGGCGTCGAGATCAGGGCAATCCGCAACCTCGGCTATCTCCTGCGCGCAACGGCATGAGAAAACCTCGCTCGCTTCAATGGGTCCTGGTGCGCCGCCTGATCCTGCTGCAGGCGGCAACGTTCGTCGCCTTCATCGCCCTGCTGGCTGCGATCCTGACGATCGCCCAGCCTCGGCTGATCATCGACAACGAGGCGGCCATCAAGCACCTGTCCGAGGCGGTGGCGCACGACAAGAGCGGCGGCCTCATTGTGCGCGACACCGAGGAGCTTCGTGCGTTCCGGGAAGACTTCCCCAATCTCTGGTTCATCATCCGCGATGCCGACGGGCATGTGGTCGAGCAAGGCAGCATTCCGGCCGCCTATGAAGCGGCTGGTGGAGAGCTGTTGAAGAATATCGGCCGCGCGACGCTGCGGTTCGATCAGGGCGACCTTCGACCGGAAGCCGCCCTTGCCAATGTCGACACCGATGTCGGCCGAGTGCAGATCCTTGCCTCCTCGATCTCGTCGCGCGACGAGAACGATGGGCTCGAAGTCGAGATCAACGTGAACGCCGAGATGGCAAAGGATGCCAATGGCAATCCGGACTGGCTTCGCGTGCTGCCGGTCCTGGCGCTGCTTATCCTTTGCCTGCTGCTGCCGATCATCCTGGTGATGGGCGTCGCCACGTTGGTCACCACGCCGGCCGTTGTGCGCCGCTCGCTTGCCGGTCTCGTTGCGACAGCCGATCAGGCCGGGCGGATCGATATCGACAATCGCGCGGTGCAGCTCGAAACCGCCCAGGTGCCGACGGAAATCGCGCCGATGGTGCATGCCTTCAACAACGCGCTTTCTCGTCTGGACGAGGGTTACGACCAACGCAATCGGTTCCTGACAGACGCGGCCCATGAATTGCGCACGCCGATCGCCATCCTTCGCACCCGCGCCGAATTGCTGCAGGAAGATCCGCAGAGTGCGCGGCTAAGGAAAGATATCGAGCGGCTGTCGCATCTGGCCCAACAGCTTCTGGAACGCCAGGTGCTTGAGCACGGCAGCGGCACCCGCGAGGTCGTCGACCTTGTGGCGCTCGCCAAAACGTTGGCCGCCGACTTCGCGCCGCTCGCCTTCGAGGCCGGCTACGAACTGGCCTTCGAGACGAATGCGACGCGGCCAGTGCCGGTCAGCATTCATGTTCAGCAAATCGAGCAGGCGGTCGCCAATCTCCTGCGCAACGCCGTCGAGCATGGCGCCAATCGCGGAACGATCACCGTACTGGTCGACGCCCGCGGCGGGATCGAGATCCATGACGAGGGTCCCGGTATTCCTGAGGACGAGCGAGACCGTGTCTTCGAACCCTTCTACCGCCTGCGCCCGCGTTCGAGCGGCGCTGGCCTCGGGCTCAATCTGGCCCGCGAAATCGCCCGGCTGCATGGCGGTCGTATCGATATCCTCTACGGTTCGTGGTCCGGCGCGCGGATCAGGCTGCAATTGCCGGTGGTCGACGGGCATCACCTCGCGGCGCTTTCGACCACCTCCGCCTGAACAGCACCGGGCGGCAGTCGGTCGGTCGAACAAGGCGTCAACGGCTTTGCAACTTTTCAGATCACTTTTCGCCTTAGCCCTTATCAACGGTCGGCCGATGGTCCACATATGTCTCGGCGTTTCGAGGTCAGCGTTCTCCGGAGCTTCCGCTTCGAGAGCAGCAAGGCCGTCAGAACAGAGTGGAGAATTGCGATGCAGACTTCATCCGAGGCAATGGCCGGACCGCTGCACGACAGCGGCGCCCGTCCCATCGACAGCAAGGGAATTCTCGACTGGCTGATCATGGAGACCCGTGACCAGCGCTTCATCGACAATATTTTCGTGGATCTGTGCGAACGACTGGTCCGGGCCGGCGTTCCGCTCGCGCGGGCCACCCTGCATTTCCGGATCCATCACCCGCAGTGGCTCGGCGCCCGCATCCTTTGGCGCAAGGGCCTGACGGAGGCGGATATCCGCATGTTCGATTATGGTGTCGAAGACACGACGCAGTATCTCAACAGCCCGCTCTATGCCGTCAACAACGGCGCCAGCCAGGTTCGCAAGAACCTCGAGGCGGCAACCGACGATGAGGTGCCGAACTCGCTCTATGAAGAACTCCGTGCCGACGGCTTCACCGACTACGTCGCCTTGCCGCTGGAACACACGCTCGGCAAGCGCCACGTGGTGACCTTCGCCAGTGATCGCAAGGGCGGCTTCGAGACGGTTCATCTCGAGGTTCTCACCAGTCTGTTGCCGGTTCTGGCCCTTGTCAGCGAAATCCGGCTGAAGAACCGGATGGCGCGAACGCTGCTCGAAACCTATGTCGGGCCGCATGCAAGCGAGCAGATCCTTGCCGGTGCGACGACACGGGGGAGCGGCGTGACCGTCAGCGCCGCGATCCTGATCTGCGACCTTCGCGACTTCACCAAACTATCCGACCTCTGGCCGCGCGACGATGTGATCGAGTTGCTCAACGGTTACTTCGATGCCATGTCCGAGCCGATCGAGCGGCATGGTGGCGAGATCCTCAAATTCATGGGCGATGGCCTGCTGGCGATCTTCCCGCTCAGCAATCCGCGGGCCTGCGAAAACCTGCTGCAGGCAATCGGTGAGGCGGAGGTCGCGATCGCCACCCTGAACCAGGAAAATCTGGCAAGGGGGCGCGAGGCCCTCGGCTACGGCATCGGGGTCAACGTCGGCGATGTGATGTACGGCAACATCGGCTCTCGCCGGCGGCTCGACTTCACAGTGATCGGACCGGCCGTCAATATCGCTTCGCGCCTAGAGAACCTGACAAAGCAGGCGAAGCGCCCGGTGCTGCTGTCACGCGCCTTCGTCGAATTGGCGGGACGCACGCGCGACATGGAGCATTTGGGCGCCTTTCCCGTGAAGGGCCTCGACGATCCGATTGACGTCTTCGCATTTTCGTCCGGCACCGCTCAGGCGGCGGAATGATCGGTGCAGAGTCTTGGTTTTTGCTAATCGGGCGGGCGCGACCGTTTAAGGCAACCGCTCGCCGACCCAACGCGCCACGGTCTGCGCCATCGTTTTCAGATGATCTGCAGCGGAATAGCCGGAGATCGTCTTGCGTGGTTTGAGATCGTGGTCGCCATCTTCGAGCCAAAGGATTTCTATTGCACCGGACAGGGGGTATCCGGGGACCTCCTCGCGCGTGCCGAATTCGTCGCGCGTGCCCTGGCAGATCAGCGTCGGCGTCTTCAACTCCCCGAGGTGTTTGGTGCGCAGCTGATCGGGCTTTGCTGGAGGATGGAACGGATAGCCGAGGCAAAGCAGGCCGATGATTTTGCCTTCGGCATAGAGCTCGTCAGCAATCATGCTGGCGACACGCCCACCCATCGATTTGCCGCCGATTAGCAACGGGCCGACCGCACCAAGAGACGCCACGGCGGCCCTGAACTCCGGATTGAGCGTTTCGGCGCGCGGTGGCGGTTTGCGGCCGCCTGATCGACGCCCCGCCATGTAGTCGAATTCGAACCGGGCCACACGAAAGCCTTCGGCAGCCAGCGCTTTGGCCGATGCGGTCATCGAAGCCGAATCCATCGGCGCGCCGGCACCATGCGCCAGCAAGATGGTCACCGGCGCATTCTCTGGCCCATCAAACAACATCGTCTTTTCCATCTCGACACCATCCGGCGTATCCGCCAATGAAATGCTGACTTTTATGCTGCGCCAGCGTCTTTTGGTCGACGTGGCTCGTGGGTCAACGTGTTTTCTACTGCATGTTTCCTTAAATCGTATCCGATTTAAGGAAACATGCAGCAATTCAAAGTGCTACAGCAACCTTTGCGCGTCTAAATAAGACGCGCGGCGCTGTAGCATGTCGAGCGCCGTGAGCCAGGGGTGCAGCGTACCATAAGCAGTCACGATCGATTGCCGCAACCAGTCGCGCTGCAACGCACTCAATAGCGGTAGGCAGGCCCCGAAATCGAACTCGTCTTTTTGTCGGGGCGTTTTTGCCTTGTAGAACAACTGGACCTCAACAGCGAGGAACGGTGGATCCCCGCCAGCCGCCATCGCGCTGATCGGCCGGGTCACCAGAGGATTTCGGCGCGAACGCCAGCTTTCCCCATTACTGTGGTCGAACATCAGTTGAAAGCGCCATGGCCCTTGCCGCTCGCCACGGCACCAGACATCGTTTACCGTTTTCGGCAGGCTTTCCGTTTCGCTCCACCGGCGCAAATGCCCCGGCGGATCCGCAGCCCAGCAATCCCATTGCCGAAGAAAGGAACGAACGTGCGCGCTGTCTCTCTGCAGCACGAGGATATCGATGTCGCCGTGACTGCGAAAAGGGCGACCGACGAAATGCTCGATCGCATACCCACCAGCGATCCACCAGGGAAAGGGTGCGGGCGCGAAGAGTACCGCGATGTCTTCGGGCAACAGCGGCTCCCACGGTTTTTCATGTTCCTTCATCCGCAGATCATTCCCGTCTTGCTATTCTGGCCGCTGTGACACTGAACGGAACTTTCTTCGTGACTTGCCTGTTAAAGAACAGTTGAAAGCCGTTCAGGTGCTCAGATGTCCGGCAAGATCGATGCCTTTTCCCGATTTGCCAATGCCGTTTCGAAACAGTCCGGCAAGCCAGGCACATTCGCATTCGCAGTCGGTGCCGTTCTCCTGTGGGCGGCCACAGGTCCGATCTTCGATTTTTCCGAGACCTGGCAATTGGTGGTGAACACGGCGACGACGATCATTACATTCCTGATGGTCTTCGTCCTTCAGAACTCTCAGAACCGCGACAGCGCCGCCCTTCAGGCCAAACTCGACGAACTGATCCTGACCAGCTCGGCCGAAAACGAATATATCGGGATCGAGAGACTTGAGGAACATGAGCTGGAACGACTGACGGAACTCCTGAAGCAGCATGCGCGAGATGCGCACGATCACGCGCTTCACCAGAAAATTTCAAATGCCGTCGGCAAGAAACGCAAACGGCGAGCCGACCCAGCGGCGTGAGACAGCGCGTCGTGTCGCGGCAACCGTGCGGCGCTCGATCTAACCGAGCGGGCTCGGCGCAAATTGCGCCACCAATTCATGTCGATCACCCGGATAAGTCAATCGCACATGGGTGACCGGGGCGCGACCGCTCCAGGTGCGCCGCTCGATGACGAGACAAGCGGCGCCTGTCGAAATGTCGAGCGCCTGCGCCGCGTTGCGTCCTGCCGCCACGGCCCGGATGCGATGTTCGGCCGTACTCCACGGCACCTTTCCGAGCAGCCAGGAACCGGGCGCTGACGTCTCGAAAAGCTCTGTCTCGGCTTCGGGAACAGCCGCCAGGCTGATAAGCCGCTCCTCGAAACAGAAGGGGCGACCGCCGGCGAAATGCCGGCAACTCACTTCGAGCAGTCTTGCAGACGGCGGCAGGTCGAGCCGACCGGCATCGCTGCCCTCGGCCTTGCGGATGCTGCGTTCATCCAGGTGAAAACTGTAATCCAGTCCAAGGGACTGAACCTCCAGCTTGACATCGTGGATTTCCATCACCGCCGACTGCACATGCGGGAAAGTGACGTAGCTCCCCGACTTGCGCCGCCGCTCGATCAGTCCGCGTTTGACCAGTTCGGTCAGCGCCTTGTTCACGGTCATGCGCGAACAGCCATATTGCTCGGTCAATTCATGCTCGAACGGGATGCGATGTCCAGGTGGCCACGCGCCGGAAAGAATGTAACCTTCCACATCCCCGAGGATTCTCTGGTGCAACGAAAGCGACTGGGGCTGGTTGCCCACTTCGTCGGCTGGCTGATCGCTCGGAATGTCGGCACCCTCAAATGGTTTGCTGTTGCCGGCAAGCTTAAACATTTCCCGGCGCCGCGACAGCCCTCCCCTCGCCCTTTCCCGCTTTTTCGCCAAAGCTTCCTCGGCCCTCGGGTTACGCGACGGGTGGCTGCAGCTTATGTAAGCGGCGCACGCACTTCCAACCGCGGACGCAAATCCTCGCGACACAGCTAACGGCAGCACCAATGACGCTTGCCGAGATCAGCCTCACTTCGGCGGCGTCCACCCCAAGCTGGGCGATAACTGCCCCGCGGCTCGCCCATTCCGGCGCCGGCCTCCACCATACTAACTTATTGTAATTTATGGCTTTATTTTCGTGTTCGGCATTGTTCGAAGCCGAGCGTTCAGCCGTTGCCGCCGAGTTGGCTCGATATCGCTTCTTGGACAAGAAGAGCGCGGGCGGTTGACAGCTGTCAACGTTGACGGCCAATCATTTTGGGCGCGTCATAAGCTCCCTGTTTCGCAACGAGGAGACGCAATCAAAAGAAGGTCCAGCGGCAAAGCGGCGTTCGGGCCGGACCCTGTGCGACGGCTGCATTGGCCACCGCACATTTTGGGCAACCAGGGTCGTATCAATAAAACAGATGCCAGGGCGTCAGGAAGGCGCGGGCCCATTCCTGATCGCGCTCGCGCTCACGATCGTCAGCCGGTTCGTGTGGCGTCAATTCAATGCGCGGCTTTACCGACTGCACGACGGCCTTCGGCGCTGGCGGCTCGAGGTAACCAAGTGTCATCCCGCCGAGATAGAACATGCTGCATCCCTTCCAGTCCACCTGACATCATCGTCATCGCACCACGATCTTGCCACAATTCAACTCGCTGTCAATAGTCGACTAAATCCATATTTTAATAGCCACAGTTTGCGATGGAGCATCAAGGCAGCGTTCTTCTCCCCCTCGGCTGCAAAACAGGTGCGCGCGCCGTTCACGGGGAGCTGTAGTTGCTGGTTGGAATCGGGCCGACATGTTAACAACCTGGTCGGCCGTCGCACGAGTTGTCCGCGGACAACTGGCGCCATTGCGCGCCCTCCGTTGCTTGAACCGGCAACACGGCCATTCGGCTATCCATTTGTACATTCAGGCCGAATCGGATCATAGTGCATCTGCGCATATTGCCTCGATATGACAATATTTGCGCAGTTTTTGGAGAACTCGATGTTGCAGCAGAAAATCCACGGCCTCGATGTACAGGAGCATTTGCCAACGCTCCTGGCTGCCGATGCCATGGAACTTGCGCACCAACTCCAGCAGCATCAGAAGAAAATCTTCCCGCCGCAAGCGCAAAAGACGTTGCGACTTTTCAGTCCGGCCGAGGCGGCCGCCTTTATCGGGATCGCCGAAGGCTACCTGCGCCAGATCGCCTCGGAGGGCCATGGGCCCGAGCCGTTGCCGAATGGACGCCGCATGTATGCGATCTCGGATATCGAGCGCATTCGACGTGTTCTCGACGAAGGTGGCAAGTCGGGAAAATACATTCCGCATCGCCGCGGCGACGAGCGGCTGCAGGTCATCTCGGTCATGAACTTCAAGGGCGGATCGGCGAAGACGACGACCTCGGCGCATCTTGCGCAATACCTCGCACTTCGAGGTTACCGCACGCTGGCGATCGATCTTGATCCGCAGGCTTCACTTTCGGCCCTGTTCGGTCACCAGCCGGAACTGGACGTTGGCGAGGCGGAAACGATCTATGGCGCCATTCGCTATGAGAACCCTCGCCCGATCGCAGAGATTGTCCGTTCCACCCATTTGCCCAATCTGCATTTGATCCCCGGCAACCTCGAACTGATGGAATTCGAGCACGAAACGCCGAAGGCCATGACCAGCGGTTCGGCGGAAACCATGTTCTTTGCGCGTATCGGCGACGTGCTGGCCGATATCGAGAGCTTTTACGACATCGTCATCATCGATTGCCCGCCGCAGCTTGGCTTTCTCACCATGTCGGCGCTGTGCGCGGCGACATCGGTGCTGATCACCGTGCACCCGCAGATGCTCGATGTCATGTCCATGTCCCAGTTTCTCTCGATGACCAGCGAATTGATGCGCGTCGTCGAGAACGCCGGCGGCCGGACCAGCTATGACTGGATGCGCTACCTCGTCACCCGGTTTGAACCCAATGACGGTCCGCAAAGCCAGATGACCGGTTTCATGCGCTCCATCTTCGGCAATCGCATGCTGCACAACGCCATGGTCAAATCGACGGCCGTTTCCGACGCCGGCGTGACCAAGCAAACGCTATATGAGGTGGAACGCTCGCAGTTTGTCCGCGGCACCTATGACCGCGCGATGGATTCCCTGACGCTCGTCAATGGCGAGATCGAGGACCTCCTGCGCAAGGTGTGGGGAAGGAAGTAACCCATGGCCCGCAAGAACCTGATCGGTGTTTCAGACAGTCATGCTGCAGATGGCGAGGATAATCGTCCGCTGGCCGGACGGCCGATCATCGGCCTCGATCCCGGCCAGCGACCACACGGCCCGATCGGCGGCATCACCCGGTCTCTGTCGAACATCACGCAGAAGGTGGAGCGAGCTCAAGAACTTGAACGCCAGCTTGCAGAAGGCCTGGCGGTGATAGAGCTCGACCCGGATCTGGTTGACGTTTCCTTCGTCGTCGATCGCCTCGGCGTCGCGGCCGATGTCGAACGCTCGCTGCTCGAACAGATCCGGGATCACGGACAACAGGTGCCGATCCTCGTGCGCCCGCATCCCAACGAGGACGGGCGTTATCAGGTCGCTTACGGCCATCGTCGTCTTGCCGCCACGCGTGAGCTTGGCAGCAAGGTCAGAGCTGTCGTCCGCGACCTCAGCGACGAACAGCTGGTGATCTCGCAAGGGCAGGAAAACAACGCTCGGACGGACTTGTCCTTCATCGAGCGGTCGCTGTTCGCCACCCGTCTCGAAGACCGCGAATTCTCGCGTGACGTCATCATGTCATCGCTTGGCGTCGACAAGGCGGCCCTGTCGAAGATGATTGCGATCGTGCGCCGGCTACCCATCGATGTGATCGAGGCAATCGGTGCCGCGCCGGCCATCGGACGGCGGCGCTGGGCGGAGCTTGCAGAGCTTGTTGAGAACGACGATGCGCTCATCAAGACCAACGCGTTCTTAGGGCGCACTGAATTCCTGGCAAGGGAGAGCGATCAACGGTTTGAGACGCTGTTTTCCTTCCTGAGCACTGTGAAGGCCCGGAGCCAGGCAGTTCCTTGGGTGGCGCCAGATGATACGCGCCCGGTGCGCATTCGAGAAACAAACAGCGAAACGACGCTTTCCTTCAACAAGAAGGTCGCGCCCGGTTTTGCAGATTTCGTGAGGCAGAGGCTCAAATCTCTGTACCTCGAATATCAAGAGGAAACAGGAGACTAACAGAGCAAAAGAAAAAGGCTTCCGAACGACTAGCGCAGCGGAAAACCCTTCTCTCGTGTAGCAACTAGAGAATCCCATTTCCGCGAATCACTGTCAAGCGTTTTTAACGTCGTTTCGGCGAACGGACTTCTTTTGCCTTTGAAAAGGTGAAGAGAGATGGAGCGTGGAAATGTGACGACGCCCTTTGGGCGGCGCGCGATGACGCTTGGCATGTTCGCAAGCCAAGTCATCGCGAGCGAAATCGATTCGCAGCAGCCGATCGATAAATGGAAACTGTTTCGGACCGTCTGTGAAGCCAAGGCTGTCGTCGGCGTGTCCGACCGTGCTTTGGCCGTACTCAATGCGCTGCTCAGCTTCTACCCTAAGGTCGAGCTGACGTCAGGCAAGGGGTTGGTGGTGTTTCCATCAAACAACCAATTGGCCCTGCGCACCCATGGCATGGCAGGCACCACACTGCGTCGCCACCTGGCAACATTGGTGGAGGCCGGCCTTATCCTTCGCAAGGATAGCCCAAATGGCAAGCGTTACGCCCGTAGAGATACAAAGGGCGCCATCGGCGACGCCTTCGGGTTCGATCTGTCACCGCTGCTTGCACGCGCCCATCAATTGCAAACGGCCGCAGCCGCAGTCGCTCTGGCCCGACAGGAGGCGCAGCTTGCCCGTGAGCGTCTCAGCCTTTGCCGTCGCGATCTGACTAAGCTCATAGACGTGTTGCGCGAAACCGACCAAACTTCCAACTGGGACGACCTTCAAAGCCGTTATCTTCTCGCCGTCGACACCCTTCCGCGGAAACCTGGCCTCGCTGAAATCGAGCCTGTTCTCAAGCAACTGGACGCGTTGCGCGCGGAAGTGCTCAACCAATTGGAAAAACTGGTAAATCTTGAAAATTCGGACACCAATGATAGCCAAAATGGCTGCCACATACAGAGTTCACATCCAGACTCTTCTACTGAAGCTGAACCGGGCTTTGGAAGTGAAGCTGTGACGTTTTCGAACTCACGCCAAACGTCCGACAGCATGGCCGTTGTGCAGGCAAGCAATCGGACGGCAATTGCAACAGACGCGGCCTCCCAGACCGAAACACCGGAGGTAACCCGGGGTAAAACGCATCGACCTCCGCAAACCTTCCCGCTATCAACCGTGCTGAAAGCCTGCCCTGATATCGTCGACTATGGTCCTGGCGGGAAGGTGCAGTCCTGGCGTGATCTGATGATAGCTGCCGCTGTGGTCCGTTCCATGCTCAATGTCAGTCAGGGAGCGCATGATGAAGCGTGCCGGGTGCTTGGCCCAGAAGCGGCCGCGACGGTGCTCGCATGTATCCTGCAGCGCTCGCCGCACATCGCGTCTGCCGGTGGTTACCTGCGGGACCTGACGCGGCGATCTATGCGACAGGAGTTCGTGGTTGGGCCGATGGTCATGGCGTTGTTGCGTGCCAATCCCGGCAGTATGGCGCTAGCCAGCTGAGCTAGAACAACGCGGCTGTTTCGACGGACGTTGACAACTGTCAACTGCGGCTAGTTGTGCGCCTCATTCGGCAATCAATGTCCAATGAGGCGGACTGGTGGCCGACCTGTGCAGGATGTTGAGATCGAGTTTGCCGGGTCCAACACCTCGCAGCAGCTGATCCCGATCCCTGCCAAATTGCAGCGTGCGCGGCGCTGAGTACCGGCTTGCGACGGGCAACGTTAGATCGGTCCCTTGGTGAGTTGACAGCTGTCAACGGTTTCACGTCAGGCCATTCGAATGGAAAATACCACAACCACCAGCCCGCTGCAGATCCGTACACTTAACCTCTATCGACGAGAGGGTCGTCCAGTTCGCGGACTTCTGATCAAGGTCTGCCCCACCGGCTCCTGTCCTCCCCGGCAGAAAGATGGCACAAACGCTGAGGCTGCAAGGTGTCTACACCCGCAAGCGGTCACAACCTCAACCGCGTCCTGAGGCCGTGCAGGCATGAAGCTGCCCAACCGCACCTTCAGACGAGCATTATTCTGTCAGGCATTGCATTGGGTGATTTTCCCCACGCGCTCGGGGTGTGACGGGGCGAAACGCGATCCGGCAAAGTTCTAATGCATTGAGGCTCCGGACATGCCGGAGGGTTGCCATATAAACCGTCGATAGATGTGATTGGTCGTTGGCCTGAGTTTGTTGTTACCCTCTGGCGGGGCCGATGTTGACAGCTGTCAACGCGTGACGGGCCGTTTTGTCGGAAAGTATCGCTCCTACACATTCGGCAGCATGAACGAACGCAAGCTGCTGCGTGGGCGCCATGCCCATCGCGATGCTAAGGCGAGTTAGTTTCGCCAGAGCGAGAAAGCGCCTGCGTGATAGGTTGCGCAATGCCTTTTCGGCCCAGAGAAGGGCAGGGGCCACCTGTCGCATAGACGCGTGTTGACAGCTGTCAACACGCAGGCGTTCGTCTGGCATCCCCAGCTCGAACCGCTATCCGTCCGCAATCCTGTCCGGCCTGACCCCTGTCGACTTCGATGACCAAAATCCCTTCACGACCGTCTTTCGAGACGTTAGCCGAATGGAAAGGAAATGCTGCTATGTTGGCAATGCTGGCCTTCCTGCGTTGCGAATGGCCCTCAAGAGCGTACAATGTGATGGTCGAATTCGTCGATTCGAATCCGGTTTGCGCTCATTTGAAGCGCTAAGAAGGCGATTCTACCCTTCCGTACTGGTCAACGCAGAAACCCGACGACAAACATCCCGGTATCCGCTAAAACGGCATGTCATGTGTGTCGGAAGAAAACTGTCCGTTTTCCTTCCGTTTGCCAGAAATAGCGTGTGATTGTAATGCGATACCAAATCCCGGAATTAGTGCTGCAGACGCTGTTTTCCGCAACGATCGAAGCTGAAGATCGGTTGGCGCGGCTGGATGAGCGTGCCGGCCGCCATCCCGTCGCCGAAGGCTTTCGCGAGCGTGGTCAGTTCTTCGATGCGGCCGGTGCCCTCTGGGTTGCCGGCGAGTTGGTCCATGTCGAGGATCTGGTGCTGCATGATGCGCATATGGATGCCCGTGCGCCGACACACGAGTTGACGATCGCGCATGCAGTCTTGCGTGCGCGCCGGAGGATCTGGTTGTCCGACCCTGATTGGGCGCTATCGTCCGCCGGTCTGGCGGTCCTTCGCGGCGAACAAGTCGGCGGCGAGACACCGTCGATCGAGATGGACCGAGGCGTTCCGCCGGGGACGGCGGATGACGATAATGTCATCGCTGACGGCGATGACGACGACAATCCGCTTTCCCTCGAGTTCGCGGAGATCGATGCTGCGATCGCGCGATCGCAACGTCTGCTCGATGAACAGGCGGATGAAGTCGGTGACAGCGGATTTGGGGGGACAGAGCGCCCGTCCGCCTCAGAGCCCAAGGGACAGTTGGGGCTGCTTTTCGATGACGAATGGGACGAGGGCGCGCGGCTCGAGGCGTGGCGATCCCTGATTGCGGCTGCGGACCGAATGCCGGCCTGCCTTGGCGCGGCGATGCTCTTCGATGCCTGGGAGCAGATCGAGCCGCTTCGCAGGCAGCATTGGCTGGGAGGGTTGCTCGTTGGCGCCTACCTGCGCGCGCGTGGTAAAGTGACGTCGCATCTCATCAGCTTCCATACGGGCCTGAAGACAATTCGCCACGAACGGCGTCGTGCAAGAGATCAGGAGGTTCGGCTGAGGGCGTTTCTGGAGGCTCTAGTCCTCACCGGCGAACTTGGCCTCAAGGAGTTGGATCGACTGTTTCTCGCCAAGACCCAGATGGAAATGCGCGTGCGCGACCGTCGCTCAAATAGCAGCCTGCCAGGCCTGATCGAGCTTCTGCTGTCTCGGCCGATCGTTTCCGCCGGGCTGGTGGCGCGTCATGTCGGCGTCACCCAGCGGGGCGCGCTCAATCTTGTCCGCGAACTTGGGGCCAAGGAAATGACCGGCAGGGGGCGTTACCGCGGTTGGGGGATATTGTAGCCGGTTGCGCAGTTGCACAGGCGGCAAACGGTCTTGACCGGATGTTCGGCTCACCGCGGCTTACATGGGGAACTTCGGGTCAAGAACTTTTAAAGGTCCATCGCATGTTTCCTTCGGTCGCTCTTTCGGCATCCAAGGCTGAGCCTGTTCGCGTGAACGGGCCTGTTTCCATTGCCGGTTCAAACTCACATTCGGTCGCCGCGCCGAGCGGCTGCACCATCATTCCGCTTGCGTTGCGGCAAAGGCTCAGGAGGACGAGACCATTCTTAGTAGCGGCGTTTGAAGCCATGTCGCGGATCGGTTCGTCCCCCCTGGATCCGCCAGGATTGATCGCTCCTGGAAGATTAGAGAATGTGGCTTGTGTGCATTGTCAGGCCGTCTTTAACACCGCGCCCTCGATGACAACGCCGGCGATCACATATTTCCATAGAGCAACCAACAATTTGCGTGCCAGCGCCACGATCGCGCTCTTCTTCGCGCGCCCACCGCTGGATTGCACGCGGGCCGTAAACCACTGGCTCAACGCTGATTGCGGCTGATGGCGCAACCACAACCACGACAGTTGGATCATCGTGGTACGCAGGCGCGGGTTGCCCGCCTTCGAGACGCCTTGCTCGTGATCGATGGTTCCACTCTGCCAGGGTGTCGGTGCCAGCCCCGCGTACGCAGCAACCTGTCGCCGGTTGTCAAAATGGCGAAACAGCCCTTCGGTCCAGAGAACAGCCGCGAATTCCAGACCAACGCCTTTGACTTCGCACAACATCGCCCCAGTTGGGATCAGCGTTGCCGCCACGCTGTTCTTTTGCGCCGCCAGGAGCGTATCGCGCTCGTTCTCCACCGCTGTAATTTGCTCTAGCAACAATTCAAGGCGATCAAGTTCACGGCTTATTTGAGTTTTGAGGTGGGTCGGCAAAGGACGGCCATCACCCGTGTGAAGCTCGTCCAGTTGCTTGCGCCGGTTCTTGCGCAGCGGCTCGTAACCACTTATGCCCTGACCGAAGAGCAGGCCTTTAATGCGATTGACATGTTTGACGCGCTCGGCGATCAGAACCTTGCGCTCCCGGCAAAGGCGACGGCGATCTTCTTCCTCGGGGCTTGGCGCATTGACCATGGCGCACACCCGCGGCTCTCCGCGTTTGAAAGCCAACAGCGCTCGGACCAGCGCCTCACCATCCAATTTGTCCGTCTTCGCTCGCCGGCGCCTGCGCGAGGTTGCTATCGAGGCTGGATCGACGACGTATCTTTCTATCCCGTTCGCCTTCAGCACACGATCGATCCAGAAGCCGTCAAGCCCGGCTTCCTGAATGCTCACGATCGGAACCTGATTGCCCGTACGAGATCGCACCTTCTCCTGGAGCTGAGTAAAACGACCCAGCAATGCCGTCACATCGCCGCCAACCACAGAGTGCTTCGACATCTTCTCGCCGTTTCCCGGCGACAACGATGTGATCGGCCAGGTTGAGCGAGAGAGTTCCAACGACACGAAAATTGCGGCAAGATCAGTGCGGATAGCGGTCGGCGAATGCGGTTGGGAAGTTCCAGCTTCCATGACGGCGTCTCCTATGAGGTGAGTGCGTTATTGCAGCCTCACTCTGCCAGAGCGCCGGCCGCTATTCACTCCCCATGGAATCTTTGTAGGTCAACTCAGGCGTCAGCTCTTGATCCTTGAACGACGGTGCCACGGTCGACGGCGGGCAGCAAAGATCGCAGCGCAGCCCGATTATTCGGCATAGTCCTACAGGTGATCCAGACCACAGTCTTGATCCGGGGGGCAACGAATGCCTGCCGCTCGCTGCTCCCTGTCGGCAATCAGCCTAGCAGGTTGCGGATCGTCCGCATGAAGGCGCGAGCGCCCACCTCGATCAGTGCATCGGGAAAGTCGTAGTCCGGATTGTGCAGGCGAGGGTGGTCCTCACCTGCACCGAGGAAGAACATTGCTGAGGGGGCGACGCGGCCGAAAAGGCCGAAATCTTCCGATGCCTTCATCGGCAGGGCGGTCGGGCCCGCGTCGTGGCTGATCCGCTCCTCGCCAAGAGCGCGGCGCAAATGGTCGACGGCCGCCGGCGCGTTGCTGCACTGATGGAAGATATCTTCGTAGCTGATCGACGATGTGAGCCCGCCGGCCGTCGAATGTTTATGGACGAGAGCTTCGGCACGCCTCACCAGCTCACCCATCCGCTCGTCCGTCAGCGTGCGCAATGTTGCCCAGATCTCGGCATGGCCGGGGCTGATGCCGAAGGCGGGTTCGCCGAGGCGCGCGTGGGTCACGGTTACCAGCGTGAAATCGGCATCGAGCGAACCGCCGGCGCCAAGTGCAGTCAACTCACTCAGGAGATGAGCCATGGCGGAGGTCGGGGCGACGCCATCTTCCGGGCAGGACGCGTGCGCGGTCTTGCCCGAAAGCACGAACCTCATGCCGCGCGAGGCGCAATTGACCGGCCCTTCGGCCAACGCAACGTGCCCCAGCGGCAGGCCGGGAAAGTTATGCAGCGAAAACACAAAGTCCGGTTTCAGCGGCTCGAATTTAGGATCCGCCAACACGGCGGCGGCACCGGCACCATTCTCTTCGGCCGGTTGGAAAAGCAGGATCGCCCGCCCGCGTGCCGGTCTTTTCCGGGAGAGCCCTTTGGCGAGCGCCATTAGGATTGCCGTGTGGCCGTCGTGTCCGCAGAGATGCCCCTTGCCGGTGATCTCGGATCGGTGCGGCGAAGTTGAAAGTTCTTCGATCGGCAAGGCATCGAGTTCGGAGCGGATCATCACGGTCGGACCATGGGTCGCTCCGTGATAAACGGCCGCCACCCCATGCCCACCGAGGTCAGTGACGATCTCGTCCGGTTGGCTCGACCCCAGCGCCCGTGCGACCATTCTGGCCGTCTCGACCTCTTCGCCTGATAGCTCCGGCTTGCGATGGAGTTCACGCCGAAACGCGGTGATCTCGTCCAGTTCGCCACCATTCAAAAACATGCGCAATATCCCAACCAGTGTCCGCCTCGGTGGGGCGTGTCGATCGAGCCCCGGTATCGGTGGGGAATGTGAAGCGGCGCTCCAGCTCTGTCTAGTCGGGAAAGTGCAAGTCGGCGAAGTGTCTGCATCGAGACCGCGAGTGCCGGGTAGTGTTGGAAGACGATATCGGTCGGGACCGCTGTAACCCAATCGACTTTCTCCACCGCCCGGAAAGCAGGCGGTGGAGAGATCGAGGAGGGCCGCTAAGGTCCCCATTCTCCCGAGGCGGCGTCCGCCACCAGACGCACCAGCATCTTGCCGTGGTTGGCACCCCTGAAGAGGTCGATGAAGGCGGAGGGAGCATTTTCGAGACCGTCGACCACGGTTTCGCGGATTTTGACCTGCCCCGCCTTCAGCCAACCGACCATATCGAGGAGCGCCTGGGCGTCTCGGTTTTTGAGATCGAGGGCCGCAAGGCCCTGCTGACGCGCCAGGGCCATGTGCTCTATCGGCGCGGCAAATCGCTCGTCGACGAAGCCACAAGACTGGAGCGTGCGGCGAGAAACCTCGCCAAGGGCCAGGAGCAGGAACTTCGCCTTGCGGTGGAGGGGCTGTTTCCCACATGGCTCTTGCTGCGCTGTTTGGACCAGTTCGCAGCCGAATACCCGGAGACGCGGATCGAGCTTTTCGAAACCGTCATGGGCGGCACGGACGAAATGCTGCTCTCGGGCGCCGTCGATCTTGCGATCTGCGCCGATACCCTGCCGGCCGGCCACAGGGGCGAGGTGCTGATGCGCTATCGGGCGATCGCGGCTGCCGCCCCGTTCCATCCGCTGCATCAGATCGGCCGCGAACTGGCAATGGAGGATCTGAAAGGGCACCGCCACCTCGTCATCCGTGACAGCGGGCTGCAACGCGTGCGCCATAGCGTCTGGAATGTGACTGACAGCGGCTCACCGTCAGCCACAAATCAACATCCATACGGGCGGCCTGCATTGGCATGGGTTTTGCCTGGTATCCGGAAGACTGGATCCGCGAAGAACTGGCCGCAGGCCAGCTCAAGCCCTTGCCGCTCAGGGAAGGGGCGGAGCGCTGGGGCGCGATGTATCTGGTTTATCCCGATCCTGATGGTGCCGGACCGGGCGCCCGCCGGTTGGGCGATATCATCATCCACGCGGCACAGGGCGTCGAACAGCTATCTTCGGGCGCCACCAACGAGCGAGATCGAGCGCGCCGCGGCGGTCACCAGCGGAGCAAAGCGTTCTTCCGTTTCCTCCGGCGTGTAGCGGCTGCGCGATACCGCGATGTTGATCGCGCCGTAAGGCGTGCCATTGGCATCCAGCACCGGTGCGGCGATCGACAGGTCGCCGTGGAAATATTCCTCGAATGCGGTGGCATAGCCCTTGGTCGCCGATTGTTTCAGCTTTGTCTTCAGCGCATCGATGTCCCATGTCGTGTGCGGCGTAAACGGGTAGAGATCCGATTTTTCGAGGATTGCATGGGCGGTCTCCTCCGGCAGGCCCGAGAGGATGGCGATCCCCGGAGCCGTGCAATAGGCCGGCAGCCGCGTGCCAGTGATGACGTCGTTGTTCAGCACGTGACGGCTCATGAAGCGCGACACGAAAACAATGTCGGTATCGTCGAGCACGGTCAGGTTGACGGTTTCTTCGGTGGCTTTGCTCAAGTGCAGAAGATAGGGCATGCCCCTTTCGACGAAGCCGCTGGCGCGGGTGTAGTGATAGCCGAAATCAAGCGCCTTCACCGTCAGCTCAAAGCGCTTCGTATCGGCGTTTTTGCCGAGATAGCCGAGCTTGGCGAGCGTGTGCGTGAAGCGCTGGGCGGCGCTCATGTCGAGCCCGGTTTCCTCGGCGATCTGTGACAGGCTGAGGTTCGGGCGGCGACCGTCAAAGGCTCTGAGAACCCTGAAGGCTTTCTCGACCGACTGCACCAGCAAGGGATCGCGGTCTTCTCCCGGCGTTTCGTTTTCGTCTGTCGCAGCCTTGTTCGCCTTGCGCGCCATGTATCCCCGTTCCCTGCGGTTTCCCACATATCGATAACAGAATCGCCAAGCATCGGAAAAGGTGCTTGACAGCTAAAATAAACCTAATCACACTATGACATAACAATTATCGCATTGCAATAGTTGTTTAATTGCAACGGAGAAAATCATGGACCGCTTCATCCTGACAGAACGGCGTGGCGAGGTCGGCGTCATCACGCTGAACCGCCCCGAAATCCTCAATGCCTGGCACAGCCCGATGCGCCAGCAGCTGGTTGCTGCCTTCACGTCGTTCGAAGAAGACGAGACGGTCCGCGCCATTATCCTGACCGGTGCCGGTGATCGTGCGTTCAGCGCAGGCCAGGATCTGAACGAGACGCGCACATTCGACGGTGCCCGTGGCCAGGAATGGGTGGGCGAATGGGAACGGCTCTATGATGCGATGCGCTCGCTGTCGAAGCCGCTGATCGCGGCACTCAACGGCGTTGCTGCCGGTTCTGCGTTTCAGGTGGCACTTCTCTGCGACTTCCGCGTCGCTCATCCGGGCGTGCGTATGGGGCAGCCGGAAATCAATTCCGGCATCGCCAGCACCACAGGCCCGTGGATGATGCGCGAGATGATCGGTCTTTCCCGCACCATCGACCTGACGCTCAGCGGTCGCCTGATGCAGTCGGATGAATGCCAGGCCATCGGCATCATCAACCGTATCGTTCCGCAGGAACACGTCATGGATGAAGCCCTCTCGCTTGCCCGCGAACTCGCCGCCAAGCCGCCGGTCGCCATGCGGCTTGACAAACAGCGCTTCAGGGAGATGACAGAGGCTGGTTTCCGCGACTGCCTCGAAGCCGGCGCTCGCATCCAGCGCGAAGCCTACGCCTCCGGCGAACCGGCGCGGATGATGGAACAGTTTCTCGCACGGCGTGCGGCAAGCAAGGCCTGACAAGGGCCAGGTCGCTTATGGGAGGCGGCGCGCAATCCAAAACAAGAGGGTAGAACAATGACCAGCAACAAACGCATACTGATTGACCGCCGCAGCCTGTTGAAAATCGGCGGAGGCCTGGGCGTCGCCCTGGCCGCGCCTGCCGTCTTCACGCGGTCCGCATTTGCCGCCGAAACCCTGACCGTCGCCGATCCCGGCGGCCCCTACAGCCCCGGTTACCGCAAGGCATTCTACGATCCCTTCGAACAGGCGACCGGTATCAAAGTTATCAATGTTGCCCGCGACGCCGAACCGACCGCCCAGTTCCGGGCGATGGTCGAGACCCAGTCCTATAGCTGGGACGTCTGCACGCTGACGCTTTCCGCCCGCGACATTCTCGAAAAGCGCGACCTGCTCGAGCCGATCAACCTGCCGGCAGCCGACGTTCCCGGGCTGATGCCCGACGCCCTGACCGAGCTATGGCTTGGCGTCGACGTCTATTCCACCATCATGGCCTATCGCACCGACCACTTCGACGCGGCCAACGGTCCGAGTTCCTGGGCCGATTTCTGGAATGTCGAGAAATTCCCGGGGCGGCGTGCCCTGCGCAAGAACCCGATCGATACGCTGGAGCAGGCGTTGCTGGCCGATGGCGTGCCGATCGCCGAACTCTACCCGCTCGACATCGAGCGCGCCTATGCCAGCCTCGAAAAGATCAAGCCGCATGTCGATGTCTGGTGGACAGGCGGCGCCCAGTCGAGCCAGTTGATCCAGAGCGGCGAAGTTGACCTGATCGCCCTGTGGAACGCCCGGGCCCAGGCGGTGATCGACGGTGGTGCGCCGGTCAAGATCGGCTGGAACCAGGGGCTCTACTCGATCGAGGGCTGGGGCATTCCGAAGGGCTCGCCGCGTGCCGATATCGCCCGGCAGTTCGTCAAGTTCTGCGCCGATCCGAAGCAGCAGGCGCTCTTTACCGAGTTCCTCGCCTACGGCCCGACGAACCTGAAGGCCTATGAGCATATTCCGGCAGAACGCGCTGCCGCCCTGCCCACCTCCGAGGCAAATCTGAAGGTCATGACCATTGCGCGGGAAGACTGGTGGAGCGCCAACCGTTCCGAAATGACCGAGCGCTTCAACGCCTGGATCCTGGGTTAAGGGGAAATCTGATGCTCGCGAAGCCCGAACAAGCCACTCGCCCAAAACTTCTCGTCGACGGATTGGCCAAGAGCTACGGCGCCACCGTTGCTCTCAAGCCCACGCACGTCGCGGTCCAGACCGGCGAGTTCCTGACGCTTCTCGGGCCTTCGGGCTCCGGCAAGACCACCTTGCTGCAGATGATCAGCGGGCTGGTCCTGCCAACGGAGGGCCGCCTGTTCATCGACGGCAGCAATGAGACGGAAACGCCGGTACACAAGCGCGACATCGGCCTCGTTTTCCAGCACTACGCCCTGTTTCCGCATCTGACGGTCGCCGAGAATATAGGCTTTCCCTTGAAGATGCGCGGCAAGATCACTGCCGAGATCGACAGGCAGGTCAAAGGCGCACTCGACATGGTTCAGCTCGGCCATCTGGCCGGGCGGTTCCCGCGCGAACTTTCCGGCGGGCAGCAGCAGCGCGTGGCGCTTGCCCGCTGCTTCGTCTACCAGCCGTCGATCATCCTGATGGACGAGCCGCTGGGCGCGCTCGACAAGAAGCTTCGCGAGCATATGCAGTTCGAGATCAAGCGGCTGCACCGGCAGACCGGCGCCACGATCATCTATGTGACGCATGACCAGGAGGAGGCACTGGCGCTCTCCGACCGCATCTGCCTGATGAATCATGCCATGGTCGAGCAGATCGGTCCGCCGCAGGAAATCTACGCCCGGCCACGCACCGCCTTTGCCGCCGATTTCATTGGCATCTCCAACATCTTCCGCGGCCGCGTCGAGCTTGGCTCGGGCGGTGTCGCGCACCTTTCGACCCCGAGTGGACGCTTCCGGATCGATGGCACCGGCCTTTCCAACAATGCCGAGATGGCGCTGGTGGTGCGGCCGGAGCATCTCGAACTCGGCTCGACTGGCGCAAACGAGATCAGCGGTCGCGTCGCAGAGGTCGTCTATGCCGGCTCTGAAACCCGACTGCTCGTCGACATCTCTGTCGGTGAGCTGGTCACGGTTCGTGTCCTTCCCGGTAAGCCGTTGCCTGGTATAGGCGACAACATCACGCTGAACTGGGCGCCGGAAGCCGCCGTGTTGGTGACGCCATGACCGCGGCGGCTGTCTCCACTCCGCGCTCTGTGCGCTCCAACCGCTTCCGCTTTGGGCCGCTTTGGCTGGCAGCGCCCGGCCTTGCCTTCCTTCTGATTTTCTTCCTCGTTCCCGTCGCAAGGCTGATGGGCCTCAGCCTCGAGGACGCCGACACCGGCGCGATGACCGCCAGCCACTATGCGAGGATCTTCGAGACCGACGTCTATTTCCGCGTTCTGTTGATCACCTTCCGCATCGCCGGACTGACGACGCTCTTCTCTCTGCTTCTCGGCTATCCCCTGGCCTACTGGTTGTCGCGCTTGCCGGATCGGACGCGCGGCACGATGATCCTGCTCGTGATGGTGCCCTTCTGGACGAGCTACCTCGTCAAGAGCTTTGCCTGGGTCATCGTGCTGGGACGCACCGGGATCATCAACCAGATCGGCCTGGGATCAGGTGTGCTCAGCCAGCCGCTGGAGCTGTTGCACAATGAACTCGGCGTTATGATCGGCATGGTTCATGCCATGGTGCCGCTCGCCATCCTCACCATGCTGCCTGTCATGACCGGCATCGACCGCCGGCTGACGCAAGCATCGGCAACGTTGGGCGCGACGCCTGCGAAGGGCTTCTGGCTCGTCTATTTCCCGCTTTCGCTTCCGGGTGCGGCGGCTGCCGGCCTGCTGACCTTCATCTCCTCGCTCGGCTTCTTCATTGTTCCGGCCCTGCTTGGTGGGCGTCAGCAGACGATGCTCGCTCAATTGATCATCGTCCAGGTTCAGGAAATCCTGAACTGGGCCTTCGCCGGGGCTCTTGCCGCGATGATGCTGCTGGCGGCACTGGTGACGTGCTGGGTTTACGATCGGGTGTTCGGGCTCTCCAGCCTTTCGGGCGAGCCGTCCGACGGCAAGGCCGGCAAAACCGGTTTCCTGCGCGCCCTTGGCCTGGCGATCCTCGATCGGGTGGCGAGCATCAGCAGCGCCATTGCGTCCGGCAGCCACCGGCTGTTGGGAGCGGCGGTTTCAAGCCGCATGCTCGGCATCTACAGCGTCTTGCTGTTCGCCTTCCTGATGCTGCCGACGCTCGTCGTCCTGCCGATCGCCTTTACCAGTTCGCAGTTCCTCGAGTTCCCGCCGCCGGGATATGGCCTGGAATGGTTCCGGACCTATTTCACCTCCGACCTCTGGGTCGCGGCCACCATCCGCTCGTTCGGCGTCGCCTTCGCGACCGCCATCGTTGCAACGGTGATCGGTGGCTTTGCGGCGCTGGCGCTTGCCCGTTCGCGTTCGCGCTGGCGCGGCATCATCTTCGCCTTCTTCCTGGCGCCGATGATCGTGCCGCGTATCGTCATTGCCGTCGGCCTGTTCTACCTCTTTGCCCAGATGGGACTTGTTGCCACCGACCTTGGCCTGGTGATCGGTCACACGGTGCTGGCGCTGCCCTTTGCCTTCGTCGCCATTGCCGCTGTGCTGAAGAGCTACGACTGGCGGCTCGACCAGGCTGCGGCAACCCTTGGGGCAAATCGGGTTCAGGCCCTGCGGTTCGTGACCGTGCCGCTGATCAAGAGCGGCCTGACGGCAGCGTTCCTCTTTGCCTTCATCACCTCGTTCGACGAGCTGACCGTGGCGATCTTCGTCAGCGGCGGCGTCAAGACGACCCTGCCGAAGCAGATGTGGGATGACATGATCCTGCAGCTCAACCCGACGCTCGCGGCGGTTTCGGTCGTCGTCTTCATCGTCGTGACAACACTTCTCCTGGCGGCGGAAAAACTCCGCCGCTCCACCTGACACCATATCCGAGATCCTCCCATGACCGTATCTCTCGAAGGCTTCCTCGGAAGCTTCACGACCAAGGCTGCCCGCAAACCGGAACAGGTGTTCGCCCGTTTCAATGGCGAGCCGATCACCTTTGCCGCCCTCGATACGATGTCGGCAGCACTTGCCGCCGACCTCCGCCAACGCGGCCTGAAATCCGGTGACCGCGCCGCCGTGATGATGCGCAATTCGCGCCTGTCGCTGGCCGTGCTCTTCGGACTTGCCAGGGCCGGTGTCGTCTGGGTCCCGGTCAACGCCCAGCTTCGCGGCGAAGGCCTGCGCTATATCCTGGAGCATTGCGAGCCGGGCGTCGTCATCTGCGACGCTGAGCTTGCCGAAACCATCAATGAAAGCGGTGCTGCTGTGCCCGCTGCCGGGATAATCCTTGCAGGCGAACAGGCTGGCCCGGCGTCGCTGGAAGCAATTCTGTCGTCGGGTGGTGTCGCTTTCAATGAGGAGCCGCCTGCGGCCGACGATCTGTTTGCGATCATGTATACTTCCGGCACCACCGGCCGACCGAAGGGCGTGCTGGTGACCCACGGCATGATCCGGCTTGCGGGCGAGGCGGTGCGCACGCTTTCGGTGGGAGGGCCGGGCGACGTCTTCTTCGTCTGGGAGCCGCTCTATCATATCGGTGGCGCCCAATTGATCGTGCTGCCGATCATCGAGGACCTGTCGCTCGCCATGGTCGACAAGTTCAGCGCCAGCCGCTTCTGGGATCAGGTGCGCACCTATGGTGCCACCCATATCCACTATCTCGGCGGCATTCTGCAGATCCTGCTGAAGCAGCCGGAAAGCGAAGATGACCGCAAGCATCCGGTGCGCATCGCCTGGGGCGGCGGCTGCCCGAAGGAGGTCTGGCCGCAGTTCAAGGAACGCTTCGGTGTCGAAATGCGCGAATGCTACGGCATGACGGAGGCCTCCAGCATCACCACCTGCAACGCCACCGGCGTCGTCGGCGCCGTCGGGCAGCCGATGCCCTGGTTCTCGGTCGATATTCTCAACGAAAAGGGCGAGCCGGTGCCGGCAGGCGACAAGGGCGAGATCGTCGTGCGCACCTCGCTTGAGGGCGCACTGTTCAAGGGATATCTGCGCAATCCGGAAGCGACGGAAAAGACCCTTCGCAACGGTGCGCTTCATACTGGCGATTCCGGCTCCTTCGATGTCGACGGCAATCTCTGGTTCCACGGTCGGCTCACCGACAGTGTGCGATGCAAGGGCGAAAACGTCTCCGCCTGGGAGGTCGAGCATGTTGCCGCCGCCTACCCAGCGGTCGAGGATTGCGCCATGATCGGCGTTGCCGCCGATGTCGGCGAGCAGGACATCAAGCTCTTCGTCAAGCCGAAACCCGGCAGCGCCATCGATCCGATCGATCTGTCAGGATGGCTGGCCCATCGGCTCGCGCCCTACCAGAACCCGCGCTACATTGCCGTCGTCGACGAATTCGAGCGCACGCCGAGCCAGCGCATCATGAAACACCGGCTGCCCGCCGGTCTCGACAATTGCTGGGATCGGCTGGCACGACAGTAGGACCGAGGTGTCTAGGGCGAACACGGCGAATGAAGAGAGGCGACGAGATGGAACAGTCAGAGGAAATCGTGTTGGTCGGCTGCGGCAACATGGGTTTTGCCTTGCTCGAAGGCTGGCTTGATCGGGCCGGTATTCCTGCAGCCCAAATTCATGTGGTCGAGCCTGCGGAATCTCTTCGCCACCGCGCCGCCGCGCGTGGCGCAACGGTTTATGATGATGCGGCCGGCTTGCCGGCTGCCTTGCGGCCGCGCGCCGTCATAATCGCCGTCAAGCCGCAGGTCGTCGGCTCGATGCTTGGCGCCTACCGCCGGTTCAGGGACACGTCGGTGTTTGTAAGCATCGCCGCCGGCGTGCCGATCTCGACCTTCGAGAATACCCTGGGCAACGCCGCGATCGTGCGCGCCATACCCAATATGCCGGCCTCGATCGGCATGGGGGTGATTGCAGCCTTTGGCAGCACTCACATCGACGACAATCAGACGGGTTTTGTCACCGATCTTCTGGCGGCCGTCGGCAGTGTTCACTGGCTGGCGGAGGAACGGCTTGTCGATGCGGCAACGGCGATATCCGGTTCAGGGCCGGCCTATCTCTTCCATTTCATCGAGTGTCTGACCGACGCGGGAATTGCCGTCGGCCTGCCGCCGGAAACCGCTCTTGCCTTGGCAAAGCAGACGGTCAATGGCGCCGCTGCTCTTGCCAGCACCAGCGCATTTTCGCCGGCAGAGCTGCGCCAGCAGGTGACCAGCCCGAACGGCACGACCGCCGCCGCGCTCGAGGTCCTGACGGCTGAGCCAAGTCTGGCCGATCTGGTGAAGCGGGCGGCCGCGGCTGCGCATCGCCGGGCGTTGGAACTGGCCCTCGGCAACTGATCGCCAGCCGAGGATGTTTCCGCATCAGGGCGTGGTAAACGACGCGTCGCGCACGCCCGGAATGTGAAACGTCTGCTGGAAATAGGACCGCAGCGCCTGCATCGGCGGCGTGAATTCCGCTCCCCGCCGCCAGGCAAGGCCGACATCCATCGCTGGGACGGGATCGCGCACGTTGATCGTCTCGATGCGCCGGCCCTCGAGCGACCAGGGGCGATGGACCATGTCGGAGAGTATGGCAACGCCCTGGCCATTGGCGACCAGCGAGCGCACCGCCTCCACCGACGAGGTCCTGAGGATGACGCGCGGCTGGTAGGTCGACGTGCTCCAGTATTTCAGCGACGAATGCGCGGCCTCGTCGACCGTCAGCATGATGTAGGGCTCCTCGGCGATCTCGCGAAAACCGACGCTGTCGCGTTGCAGTAGCGGATGCTGGGCCGGCACCCAGAGCCGTCGCGTCGAGCTCATCAGCTTTTCGGTCGTCAGTGCCGGGTTGAGAATGTTCGAGCTCAAAAGCACCGCCATGTCGTAGCGGTTGGTGAGCAGGCCCTCCTCGATCGATTCCCGCTTGAGTTCGAACAACTGCAGCTCGAGTTTCGGAAACAGGCGTCGCAGCCGCTCGATATGCTGCGGCAGGAAGTAGCCGATGACGGTATAGGTGGCGGCGATCGCAAGTGTACCCTCGACGGCGCTGCTGACGATGTTCAGATGGGTCGCTTCGTCCACCTTCTTCAGGATCTCGTAGGCATGGGAGAGAAACTGCCGCCCCGCCATCGTCAAGTCCATGCCGCTTGGCGTGCGCAGGAACAGGTTGGTGCCGACGATGCGCTCCAGCTCCTTGATCGCCGTGGTCACCGCGGACTGGGAGATCGAGAGATCGACCGCCGCCTGGGATATCTGACCAAGTTCTGCCGTCGCGACGAAATAGCGAAGCTGGCGAAGACTGATCGACAAAGCCCATCTCCCATCTGATTATTTTATACAGCGGCTCGGAAAATCAGAAAGTCTGCCACGTCTTTGAGCAGTCGTCTGGTCATCCCTCAGGCATTTCACCGTAAGCCGCTCTAAACACGCTAATTTTCGCAGGCGTTTTTTGCAACTGCGAATTCTGAAATTCAGATACTCGGCATGTGAAAATAGAATTTTTCAAATGCTCTGTTTCACCCTAGCGTTCCCTGGAGGTCAGGGTTGCCGGGAGAGCAATCTCCAGGAGAGCGACCTGCAACAGAGGGATGAGGCATTGCTCGACGTCGTCGATATCAATTGCGATATGGGAGAAGCATTCGGCCGCTGGCGCATCGGCGATACCGACGATGCGGCACTGATGCCGCTGATCAGCTCCGCCAATATCGCTGCCGGCTTCCATGGAGGCGATCCCAATCTGATGGATGAAACGGTCCGGCTCGCCGCCGAACATGGCGTCGGCATCGGCGCCCATCCCGGCTATCGCGACCTGCAGGGTTTCGGCCGCCGCAAGATAGCAGGCACTGCCCGCGAGCTCGTCAACGACATGGTCTACCAGGTCGGCGCGATCCGCGAATTCGCCCGCCGGCACGGTGCCCCTCTGCAGCATGTAAAGCCGCACGGAGCGCTCTACATGGAGATGGCCGTCGACCGCGAACTCTCCCAGATCTTCATGCAATACATGCGCACGGTCGCGCCCAATGCTTTTGTCTTCTGCATGGCCGGATCGGCGACGGAGCTTGCAGCTCAGGAAGTCGGCCAGCCAGTCATTCGCGAGTTCTATGCCGACCGCGACTATGACGACAGCGGCTCGATCGTCTTTACCCGCGATGCCGGCCGGCCCGATGCCGCGGCGATCGCCCGCAAGGTCGTTCGCGCCTGTCGGGAAGGGCGGGTGCGCACGGTCACGGGCGCCGATATCGCGGTTCCGTTCGAATCCATTTGTTTTCATTCCGATACGCTCGGCGCGCTCGATATCGTGCGCCTCATGCGGGAGGGGCTGAGTGCCGAGGGCATTCGCATCGCTCCCGTCTCTCAGGTCAAAACCAGATAACATAGCGGAGGCAACCATGAGCAAGCACGAAATCCGATCGCCCCTTCCAGGAACCTTCTATCGCTCGTCTGCTCCGGATGTCCCGCCCTTCAAATCTGATGGCGACGATGTTTCTTCCAGCGATGCCATTGGCCTGATCGAAGTCATGAAGACCTTTCAGGAGATCCAGGCCGGTGTCGCGGGCGGCAGCATCCGCTTTCTCGTCGACAACGAAGAACCTGTGATGGCAGGCCAGGTGATCGCCGAGGTCGAACAATGAAACTTCGCTCGGTCCTTATCGCCAATCGCGGAGAAATCGCCGTCCGCATCATCCGCGCCGCCAAGGCGCTCGGTATCCGCACGGTTCAGATTTATAGCGCCGCCGATGCCGACATGCTGGCCGTCAAGCTTGCCGACGAGGCGATCGAGATCGGACCGCCGGCGCCGAAGAAATCCTATCTCGACATCGCGGCCGTGATTGCGGCGGCCAAACGCGCCAATGTCGATGCGGTTCATCCCGGCTATGGCTTCCTGTCGGAGAACGGCGACTTCGCCGACGCCGTGGTTGCCGCCGGCCTGATCTTCATCGGGCCATCAGGCGATGCGATCCGCCTTCTGGGTGACAAGGTCGCCGCCCGTGCCGTTGCCGAGAAGGCCGGCGTGCCGACCGTTCCCGGCAGCGACGGCCGTATCTCCAGCCTTGCCGATGCACATCAAGTGACCGAGCGCACCGGCTTTCCCGTGATGATCAAGGCGGCAGCCGGCGGCGGTGGTCGTGGCATCCGCATCGTCAACAATGCGGTCGAGCTGGAGACACAGTTTCCCCAGGCATCGGCCGAGGCGCTGGCCTCCTTCGGCGACGGCGGGCTCTATCTGGAAAAGGTGATCACCCGCGCCCGCCATGTCGAGGTCCAGATCCTTGGCGACGGCAACAACGTCGTGCATTGCTTCGAGCGCGAATGCTCGCTGCAGCGCCGCCGGCAAAAGGTCTGGGAGGAGGCTCCGTCCTTCCTGCTTCCGCCCGAGGTCAGGCAGAAACTCTGCGACAGCGCCGTCGCGTTGGCGCGCTCCGTCGGCTACCGCGGGGCCGGAACGGTGGAATATCTCTACGACGACGAGACCCGCGAGTTCTACTTCATCGAGGTCAACACCCGCATCCAGGTGGAGCACCCGGTGACCGAGATGATCACCGGCATCGATCTGGTCGAGGAGATGTTCCGCATCGCCGCCGGCGCGCCGCTCTCTGTCCGCCAGGCCGACATCGCCGTCAACGGCCACGCCATCGAATGCCGGATCAATGCCGAGGATCCGAGGCGCGGTTTCATGCCGGCGCCAGGCAGGATCGAAAGGCTCGACGTACCTGAGGGGGAAGGCATCCGTTTCGACACCATGCTCTACGAAGGCTACGTCATCCCGCCGTTCTACGATTCATTGCTCGGCAAGCTGATAGTCTGGGGCGAGAACCGAGCGGCGTGCCTCGCCCGCCTTTCGCAGGCGCTGGCGCAGCTCACGATCGAGGGCGTGCCGACCACGATCCCGTTGCATCGGGCATTGGCTGCCGACGCGCAGATCGCCAAGGGCGCCTTCCATACGCGCTTTCTCGAGACATGGCTTGAAACTGAATTTGCCGCCGATGGCGGCTGTGCCGCGGAGGTCGCGTGATGCCGACACGATACACGTTCGGAGGCGACGAGCACCTGTTCGTCGAATGCAGCGACGAGATGTCGTTGGAAGCCTTCTTCAAGAGCCTCTCCATGGCCAACGGTGTCAAGGAGAGCTGCGTCAAGGGGATCACCGAGATCTGCCCGGCCAATGCGTCCTTCCAGATTAAATTCGACCCGGATCAGATCAAGCCCGATGACGTGCTGAGGGAAGTGCGGGCGATCGAGGGCGCGGCCGAGCGGGCCGAACCCGTCATCCGCACCCGTATCGTCGAAATCCCGGTCTTCTACAACGACCCCTGGACGCACGAGACGCTGATGCGCTTTCGCGAGCGCCACCAGGAACCGTCAGGAACTGACCTCGACTATGCCACGCGGATCAACGGCTACGGTGACGTCGACGATTTCGTCGCCGCCCATTCCGGCTCGCCCTGGTTCGTGTCGATGGTCGGCTTCGTTGCCGGCCTGCCGTTCATGTACCAGATGGTCGAGCGGCAGCGGCAGATCCAGGTGCCGAAATATCTGCGCCCGCGCACCGACACGCCGCGGCTGACCGTCGGCCATGGTGGCTGCTTCGGCTGCATCTATTCGGTGCGCGGTGCGGGCGGCTACCAGATGTTCGGCATCACGCCGATGCCGATCTTCGACCCGACGCAGACCACCAGCTATCTCCGCGATTTCATGGTGTTCTTCCGTCCGGGCGACATCGTCAAGTTCAAGCCGATCGACCGGGACGCCTATGATCAGGCAGTCGAGGATGTCGACAAGGGGCGCTTCAGCCCGCCGGTCCGCGAGGTCAGCTTCGACCTGCGCGAGTTCCAGAAGGATATCACTGGCTACAACACCCGGCTGGAGGGCATGCTCAATGGCCATTAAGGTTCTGCATCACGGTCTGGCAACCACCGTCCAGGACCTTGGCCGTCCCGGTTACTTCCATCTCGGCATTCCACTCGGTGGAGCGATGGATCGCTATGCGATGCGGGCCGCCAACCTGCTGGTCGGAAACGACGAGGGTGCTGCCGGGCTGGAAGCGGTGTTCCTCGGCCCGAAGCTCGAATTTACCGAAGACACGCTGGTTGCGGTCACCGGAGCGGACATGCCGGCAAAGGTCGACGGGGTCGAGCAACCCGGGTGGACGGCTTTCCCCGTTCGCGCCGGCCAGACGCTGACGTTCGATTTTCTCAAGTCCGGCGCCCGTATCTATATCGCGGTTGCGGGCGGCATCGACGTGCCGCTGGCGCTTGGCAGTCGCTCGACCTACCCGATCGGCGCGCTCGGCGGCTACAACGGCCGGCCGCTGGCACCGGGTGACGAACTGCCGGTTGGTGCCGGCAATACCTCCGGTAAGGGTCGCTCGGTCGGCGCGCAGTTGCGGCGCCTGCCGGCCGCACCCGTGGCGCTGCGTGTCCTGCCCGGTCTCTACTGGGATCGTCTTTCCGACGAGGCGAAACAGAGCTTCTTTGCCGACGAATGGAAGGTGGCGCCGGAAGCCGACCGCATGGGGTACCGCTTCCGCGGCGGCCGCAAACTCTCCTTCGTCGAGCGCGAGCAGCCGTTTGGTGCCGGTTCCGACCCGTCCAACATCGTCGACAGTTGTTATCCCTATGGCTCGATCCAGGTTCCCGGCGGAACCGAGCCGATCATCCTGCATCGCGACGCGGTTTCCGGCGGCGGTTACTTCATGCTCGGAACCGTGATCTCCGCCGACATGGACCTGATCGGCCAGATGCAGCCGCATACACCGACCCGGTTCGTGGAGGTGACGATGGATGAGGCCCTCGCCGCACGGGCTGAGGAGAACGACCGGCTGGACGCGCTGCGCGCGTCGCTGAGCTGACGGTTCAGGGAAAACGGAGGGAAAGATGGAGCGCGGGCATCGAAGCAAGAGATCGGCAGCCGCGCTCGCTCCCTCGGGTCGCAATTGCGGGCGGCTATTCGACCACGCGTGTCAGATAGGCGGCGGTGACGCTCGGGCCCGGAATGATTGCGACGATCTTCATCTGCGCGATCGTGCGGTTCATCGAGGCGTCGATATGGTTCTCCAGCATCGCCGCCGCTGCGGCGGTCGCGCCACGCGTCATCAGTTCCACGATCAGCCGGATTTCCGCAATCACCGCGGGATCGCCGGGAAGGCCCAATTGCCGCAGCAGCCGTTCGGTCGCGGTGACCGGCAGCAGGTTGTTGCGGATCAGTTCGCGCAGCCGCTCGTTCGGCATCGCCAGCACGCAGCATTCGGTAAACTGGGTGCGGATTTCCTCAAGGCTCTGCCAGGCGTCCGCCGCCTGCGGGCCGTCGAGTTCCGTCAACCGGACGAAGAGGGCCGCAAGTCGCTCACGGTCGATATGGCCGGCGCCGAGCGCAAGCGCCTGCGGCTCGAGCAGGCGGCGCAGCATGAAATGGTCCTTGACGGTCTGGGCCGTCAGCGGGCCGGCAATCCAGTGCGAACTTTGGTTCTTGCGCACCAGCCCGCGCTCGCGCAGCCGTGTCAGCACATCGCGCACCACGGTGCGGCTGACGCTGAAGTGGTTGGCGAGTTCGTTTTCGATGATGCGATACTGGCCGAAGATGACGCAGCCGGCGACGTCGTTCTCGATCTCGGTGTAGATGCGCTCCCAGGACGAGCGGCTTTGCAGCGCCTCGTCGGCGTGTTGCGGAATGGTGAGCCCGAGCGATTTGATGTCGGTGCGGTTGGGTTCGATCGCGCGGCCTGGTGGGCCGACGAGATAGCCGCGCCCCTTGAAGCGGTGGACGAGCCCGTCGCTTTCCAGTTGCAAGAGCGCACGCTGAACCGGCGCACGCGAAATCTGCAGGATCTCGGCAATCGGCCCTTCGAGAAGAACGAGGCCGGGCGGCAGGATGCCTTCGGCGATGTTGCTGCGCAGAACGTCCTCGGCAATTTCGTAGCGGCGCTGGGTATTCTGGCCGAGGCGTGGCTCGCTCATGCGGTCGGGCGTCTTCCGTTTGGCTGGCAATTTCGTCCTCTTTCTTTACGCCACTTGCCGGGGAATGTGACAGCTGAAAATAAATGCATTTTGCATACACGTTGGCAAATTAAATGTGCATCTGTTTGCGGCATTTGGTGTTGATGGGGTGGATGCCTGCTGCCGGTGAATGGATTTTCGGTGAGTCAGGCGCAATCCGGTAGCGCCCACACGGAAGGGTGGAATCGTTCTACCTTCGGGATTGCAGGGTGTTTAGGGCGGCTTGATGCGTGTTCTAGCCTGGATGGCTGCCAGCGGAGCGAAGCCGTATTTCATTCCGGTCTAAATGACGAATAAAAGTCTATTGCATACAAAAATCATTCATGTCATTGTTCGTGACATGCAAGCGCTCAGAAGAAGCGTGCAGGTGGAACTTATTTTTTGAACCGCAAAGGACCTTCATCCCCGACGCGCATGTGACCATGCGCGAACGCGATCGCATGTCCGTTCGGATGCCTCGTCGGCTCCAGCGACGGCGAAGCTTTGGGCGGAGAACGTCCGGACGGCAAACTGGCAGGAAACCAATGTCGACGGTCCTTCAGCTCAAGAACATCACCAAAACCTACGGCGACATGCGCGCGCTCAACGGCATCGATCTTGCCTTGCCCGGCGACGCCTATATCTCGCTTCTGGGGCCGAGCGGCTCCGGCAAGACGACGCTCCTGAGGGTCATTGCTGGTTTTGAACATCCGGATGGCGGCGCCATCCTGTTTGACGGCAAGCGCATCGACACCGTGGCGCCGCACAAGCGCGGCATCGGCTTCGTCTTCCAGAACTTCGCGCTCTTCCCGCATCTCTCCGTCGCGCAGAACATCGCCTTCGGCCTGGAAAACAGGGAGGACGAGCCGGTCACCGACCGGCGCGTCGTCGAAGCCAGGGTGCGCGACATTATCAGCCTCGTCGGCCTTTCCGGTCTGGAAGGCAGGGCCGTCACCCAGATCTCCGGCGGCCAGCGCCAGCGCGTCGCCTTGGCGCGCACGCTGGTCACCGAGCCGCGCATGGTGCTTCTCGACGAGCCGCTCGGCGCGCTCGACGCCAATCTGCGCGCCAGGATGCGGGCGGAGTTGAGGGCTATCCGCGAGCGCTGCGGCGTCACCTTCCTGCATGTGACCGGCAGCGAGGCCGAGGCCTTGGCCATGGGCGACACGGTGCTGGTGCTGGAAAGCGGCCGCATCGCCCAGTCGGCGGATTCAGACACCGTCTACAACAGGCCCGCCTCTCCGGCGGTTGCCCGCTTTCTCAACTGCTACAATCTCTTTCCCGGGCGGATCGAAGGCGGCGCCTTCGTCGGCGGCGTCGGCCGGTTTGCGCTTGGGGCAGCGGCGCCGACGCGGGCGACGTCGCCGGCCTATGCGATCCGCTACGATCGTGTTTCGGTCCGGCCGCCCGAGGCAGCCATCACTGAGGACGAGATCCGCATTGAGGCCAATTTCGTCGCCAGCGAATATTCCGGCGCGGCGGTCAATTCCTTCTTCGCGCTCGATGACGGCCGGGTTTTCGAGGTCGAAAGCCATCTCAGCCATGCAGCGCCCGAGACCTATGCCGAAAAGGGCCGCTACGCGCTCGTGTGGAAGCGGGAGGACGCCCTTGTCTACGTCTGAAATCCTTTTGGAAAAACCCGGCGCCTGCGCGCCGCACCGTTCCTGCCCGGAGAATGAGAGATGAGCATGATGGCCGTTGCGGAGCAGACGGAAACAGAGACCGTCGCCGAGAAGAAACCACCGGGAAAGGCGCTTTGGCTGCTGGCACCCGGTGTCATCTGGATGACCCTGTTCCTCGTCCTGCCCATGCTGATGATGGTCTACGTCTCCTTCTGGACGCAGACGACCTTCACGATCGAACCGACGCTGACGCTGAAAAGCTGGATTACCTTCTTCACCAGCGACACCTATCTTGGGGCGCTGTGGACGACGGTGCGCATCTGGCTGATCGTGCTCGTTGCCACCGTGCTGGTCGGTTATCCCGCAGCCCTTTTCGTCGGGCTGTTCGTCAAGAACAAGGCGCTGCAGACGGTGCTTCTGGTGCTGTGCGTCATCCCCTTCTGGACCTCGTTCCTGATCCGCGTTCTCGCCTGGCGGCCGATGCTCGGCAAGGAGGGCGCGATCAACATGATCCTGATGAACCTCGGCATCACCGACGCGCCGATCGAGGTGCTGCTGTTTTCCGAACTGTCGGTGATCATCGGCATGACCCAGATCTACTGCGTCTTCATGGTCGGTCCGATCGCCTTCATGCTCGGCCGTATCGACACCTCGATCATCGAGGCCGCGCAGGATCTCGGTGCCGGCTTCTGGCGGATCTTCCGCACGATCATCCTGCCGCTGTCGATGCCGGGCGTGGTCGTCGGGGCGATCTTCGTCTCCGTCATGGTTCTCGGTGAATTCGCAACCTCGGCCGCCCTCTCCGGCCGCAAGGTCAACCTGCTCGGAAACATCATCGTCACCCAGGTCGGTTCGCTGAAATGGGCCTTCGCGGCGGTCGCCGGGGTCGTGCTTACCATTCTGATGGGCGCGGTCGTGGCCGCGCTGCTCAGGGTCGTCGATCTCAGGAAGGAGCTCTGATCATGAATGCCAGCGGCATGAAACTCAGCCTTGGCGCCTACACAGCGCTCTTCCTCGTCTTCCTCTATGGTCCACTCGTCGTGCTTGCCATCCTGTCCTTCCAGACGGGGCCGGAAGGCGGGCCGCAGTTTCCGATCATCGAATGGTCGACCTATTGGTACAATCACCTCTTCGGCCTGACGCCGCCGTCGCGCATCGCACCGTTGCCGATCGAGCAGGCGCTGGTCCGCTCATTGGGGCTTGCGGTGATGACCATGATCGTCTCGACGGTGCTGGGTGTCTCGGCGGCCCAGGCCTTCCGCCGCAAGTTCCGCGGCTCGGGCGTGGTCTTCTACCTGATCGTTCTCGGCATGATGGTGCCGGGCGTGCTTGTCGGCCTCGGCATGGCGCTCGTCGCCAATACGCTCGGCGTCGACCGTCACTGGTGGAGCACGGCCTTCGTGCTGCACGTGGTCTACACCTTCCCCTTCGCATTCCTGGTGATGTTGGCAATCTTCAACCGGTTCGATCCGAGCATGGAGGAGGCGTCCTGGTCGCTCGGCGTCACGCCGGCGCGCACCTTCCGCAAGGTGACGTTCCCGCTGATCTTCCCCGGCGTGCTCTCCGCCATGCTCTTTGCCTTCACGCTCTCCTATGACGAGTTCTCGCGCACGCTCTTCGCTTCCGGCCGCGACTTGACGCTGCCGCTGGCAATTTACGGCACCTTCTCCGTCGAAGTGCATCCGAACGTCTTTGCCTTCGGCGTGTTGACGACGCTGTTCTCCTTCGCGCTGCTCGGCACCTATGCGGCGCTGATGATGCTTTCGGTGCGCCGCGCCAAGCGTATGGCGATCCAGGAGGAGGCGTGATGGCCAGCTCTGCTCTTGGTTCGGCAATCGTCACCGGTGCCGGTTCCGGCATCGGTCGCGCCATCGCGCTGCGGTTGGCGGCCGACGGTTATGCCGTCGTCGTCAATGATCTCTCGCCGGAGCGCTGCGAAGCGGTTGCGGACGAGATCGCTGCTGCCGGCGGAGTGGCGCTCGCGATATCAGGCGACGTATCAAGCGAAGCCGACGCCGCCGCGACGGCCGAGAAGGCAGCGCAATTCCACGGCCCCGTGGCGCTGCTCGTCAACAATGCCGGCATCGCCCATCAGGCGCTGTTCGAGAATCTCGAGGTCGCCGATTTCGACCGGATGTTTGCGGTGCATGTGCGCGGCACCTTCCTGATGACCAAGGCGGTGCTGCCGGCCATGCTTGCCCGCGGCGAGGGTGTGATCGTCAACATGGCCTCGCAGCTCGGCCAGATCGGTGGCGTCGAACTCGTGCATTACTCGTCGGCCAAGGCCGCGATCATCGGCATGACCAAGGCGCTGGCGCGCGAGGTTTCGAGACGCGGCGTGCGGGTGAATGCGGTCGCGCCCGGCCCCATCAATACGCCGCTGGTCATGGGGCTGTCCGAGGATTGGCGCGCGGCCAAGAAGGCGCAGCTGCCGCTCGGGCGTTTCGGCGAGCCGGACGAAATCGCCGCGACGGTCGCGTTTCTGGCCTCGCCGTCGGCGAGCCTGTTCGTCGGCCAGACGCTCGGACCGAACTCCGGCGACGTGATGCTCTGACAGGAAAGATGAAAATGCCAAATCCTCCCAAGACGTCCCGCATTGTCATCGTCACCGGTGCCGGCATCGGCATTGGCCAGGCGACCGCCAGAGCTTTTGCCGCCAAAGGCGACCATGTCGTCGTGACCGATATTCTCGAGCGTGAGGCATCGGCCACGGTCGACGCCATCCGGCATGCCGGCGGCTCCGCCGAGTTCGCCTACTACGACGTCCGCTCGACGTCGGCGACCGACGCGCTGGTCACTGATCTGGAAAAACGCCACGGTCGCATCGATGTCGTCGTCGCCAATGCCGGCATTGCCCATCGCACCCCGCTTGCCAGGCTGACCGACGACAAGTGGGATCTGACCTTCGACATCGACCTCAAGGGCATCTTCCGACTGGCGCGTGCCGTCGCACCCGGCATGCGCCAGCGCGGCGAGGGCAGCATCGTCGCGCTCTCCTCGATCATGGGCGTTGCCTATGGCTGGGACGAGCACGTGCATTACTCCGCCGCCAAGTCCGGCGTCGTCGGTCTAGTGCGTGGGCTTGCCGTTGAGCTTGCCGGCGACGGGGTTCGCGTCAACGGCGTTGCGCCTGGCTACATCCGCACAGCCCAGCTGCTTTCGGAGGAAAACTCGCTCGGGCCTGACGGCGCGGAAGCCGCTGCCGCCTTCATCCCGATGAAAAGGCTCGGAACGCCTGAGGATATCGCCGACGTGATCGCGTTCCTGGCATCCAACAGCGCGAGATACATGACCGGCCAGGTGCTGGTTGTGGATGGGGGCCTCCTGGTGGGGCGTTACTGAAACGCTGCGCGATGCGGCGAATGAACATGGGGCGCGTGGCAAACGGGCTCCGGGGAACAACAACTGGAGAAGAGACAATGCCAAATATGGAAATCAATCGCCGCTCCCTCCTCAAACGATCCGCCGGGATGATGGCGCTGGCGATGGGCGGCGGCACGCCGTTCCTGTCGTCGCGCGCTGCCTTTGCGCAGGCCGCCGACCTCGCAGGCCAGCAGCTGCGCACCATCGGCCTTTCGGTCACCGTTCAGGAGCGCATCCTCGAGCAGTTCAAGGCTGCTGCCGGCGTCGGCGGCACGTCCGGAACGGCAGCAACTTTCCCGGACGCTCAGACGAAGATCCTCTCCGGCTCCAAGGACTATGATTGCTGGGAGATCATCGCCGAGCGCCTGCCGTCGATCGTCATGACCAACAATGTCGAGCCCATCCCGGCCTCGGCGCTGAAGAATTGGGCCAACATCCGGGATACCTTCACGACCGCCAGTGACAAGTGGGACCGTAGCGCGCAGATCATCGGCCAGATCTGGACAGACGAAAGCCAGACGGCGCTGAACATGGTGCCCGCCGTCTATAACTACGATTCCATCGGCTACAATCCCGATGTGCTCTCGGCCGAGGAAGCCAACAGCTGGACCGCGATCTTCGATCCGAAGTGGAAGGGCAAGTCCGGCATCAACACCGACCCGCTGATCGCGATCGGCCAGGCGATGATGGCGATGAACTCGCTCGGCCTTTCCGACGTCAAGAACCCGGGCAATGCGACCGCAGCCGAAATCGACGAGGCTGCCGCCTTCCTGATTTCCAAGAAGAAGGAAGGCCAGTTCCGCGCGCTCTGGGGCGATTTCGGTGAACTCGTCAACCTCATGGCGTCGGGCGAAATGGTCGTCTGCGACGCCTGGCAGCCGGCGGTCATGGCGGTCAAGGCGCAGGGCAAGCCCTGCCGCTACGCCGTGCCGAAGGAAGGCTATCGCGGTTGGGCGATTGGTCCGGCGATGATTGCTGGCACTGCCAACAAGGAGGCGGTCATTGCCTATGCCGACTATTGGCTTTCGGGCGAGCCGGGCATCACCGTCTCCGAGCAGGGCTACTACTCGCCGTCGACCAACATCAAGAACGTCATGGCGCCGGAGAAATATGCCTTCTGGTACGAGGGCAAACCCTGGGTCGGCGCCGAGGAGCGCGGCATCAAGGAAGGCGACCTGCGCGACGGCGGCTCGCTCGAAGAACGCGCCAAGAACGTCGCCTACTGGCACCAGTGGCCGGACGAATACGACCACCTGATCCAGAAGTGGGACGAATTCCTCAACGCCTGATGAAGGACGGCCGGGGCGCAAACCCGCCCCGGCCTTTCCCCCAACGCATCCGCTATTAGAACCGGAGAACGACCGTGATCTTCGACCTCGAACTCAACAATGTCGGCAAGGTCTACGACAACGGCACCCCCGCCGTGATCGATTTCAACCTGTCGGTTTCCAAGGGCGAGTTCATCGCGTTCCTCGGCCCGTCCGGCTGCGGAAAGACGACGACGCTGCGCATGATCGCCGGCTTCGAGCAGATCTCTTCCGGCGAGATGCTGATCAAGGGCAAGCGTATGAACGACATCCGGCCGGAACACCGGCCGACGTCGATGATCTTTCAGAGCTACGCGCTCTTTCCGCACATGACCGTGCGCCGCAATGTCGGCTACGGGCTCGACGTCAAGGGCATGGCCAAAGCCGAACGCGACGCCAAGGTCGATCGTATCCTGGCAACGCTTGGGCTCGAGGATATCGCCGAGAAGAAGCCGGACCGGCTCTCCGGCGGCCAGCGCCAGCGCATCGCGCTTGCCCGCGGTCTTGTCGTTGAACCGGATATTCTGCTTCTCGACGAGCCGCTGGGCGCGCTCGACGCCAATCTGCGCAAGGCGATCCAGAACGAACTGAAGCTGCTGCAGAAAACGCTCGGCGTCACCTTCGTCTTCGTCACCCATGCGCAGTCCGAGGCGCTCGCGCTTTCCGACCGTATCGTGGTGATGAACCAGGGCAGGGTCGAGCAGATCAGCCCGCCACACCAGCTCTACACCCGGCCAAACACCGCCTTCGTTGCCCAGTTCATCGGCAACAACACGATCTTCCAGGGCGAAGTCGAAGGCGCATCGGACGACCGGACGCTGGTTTCGACGCCGCTCGGGCAGCTTTCCGGCCGGCCGAACGGGGCCCTTTCCAAGCGGTCACGGGTCAATGTCGTCATCCCGGCCGAAGCGATCGAGGTGCATCCGGCGGCCCTGGTTTCGCGTGACCAGATTGCCCATGCGGTCGGCGGCAACGTCGTCAGCGCCAGTGTGCGCCGCTTCGACGTGGTCGGCCATGTATCCCACCTGACGGCGGGACTTGCGGACGGACGCACCGTTTCGCTCGAAGCCCATGTCGACAAGTACCAGCCCGACGCCTTCCCCGTAGGCGCGGACATTCTTTTGAGCTGGCAGCCGGGCGAAGCCACGGTCATCCCAGCCTGATCACGCGAGCGGGATGAGGAACAATGTGTGCGGTTTTCCGCCCGCATCCCGCTCTGACTTACGAGAAGAGAAAACACGAAGGAGACATACCATGGCCAAGGAAATCCTCTGCAGCTTCGGCGTCGACGTCGACGCGGTCGCCGGCTGGCTCGGGTCCTACGGGGGCGAGGATTCGCCCGACGATATCTCGCGCGGCCTTTTTGCCGGCGAGGTCGGCAGCCCGCGACTGTTGAAACTGTTCGAACGCTTCGGCATCAAGACCACCTGGTTCATTCCCGGCCACTCGATCGAGACGTTCCCGGAACAGATGCAGGCTGTGGCGGACGCCGGCCACGAAATCGGCATTCACGGCTACACCCATGAAAACCCGATCGCCATGACGCGCGAGCAGGAGACCGAAGTCCTCGACAAGAGCATCGATCTCGTCACCAAGCTCTCGGGCAAGCGCCCGACCGGCTATGTCGCGCCATGGTGGGAGTTCTCCAACGTCACCAACGAGCTGCTGCTGGAACGCGGGATCAAGTACGATCACTCGCTGATGCATGACGACTTCACGCCCTATTATGTCCGCGTCGGCGACAAGTGGACGAAGATCGACTACTCCAAGAAGCCGTCCGAATGGATGGTGCCGCTGCAGCGCGGCAAGGAGACCGATCTCATCGAAATTCCGGCCTCCTGGTATCTCGATGACCTGCCGCCGATGATGTTCATGAAGAAGGCCCCGAACAGCCACGGCTTCGTCAATCCGCGCGACATCGAGCAGATGTGGCGTGATCAGTTCGACTGGGTCTATCGCGAGATGGACTATGCGATGTTTCCGATTACGATCCATCCTGATGTTGCCGGGCGGCCGCAGGTGCTGATGATGCTGGAGCGGCTCTATGCCCACATGATCAAGCATCCGGGCGTGAAGTTCGTGACCATGAACGAGATCGCCGACGATTTCGCCAAGCGCTTCCCGCGCAAGAAGTGAGCGACTGACGGGGGCGGTCCGAGCGCCGTCCCCGCTTTTTACACCGATTGGATCAAACGATGTGCTCTCTCTGCGGCGTCCTTGGAGGCAACGAACACTGGGCCGATGCGGTGGCGCGGCCAGGCGTCTATACCCGCAATGTCGAGCGCATCGATCGAAGGCGCGAGCGCGCCAACCGGGTGCGCATCGCCAATGCAATGCTGGCGCGCTTCGGTCTGACCATCTCCGATTGGCAGGGCGCGTCCTTCGTGTTGTCCACACGGACGGGCAAGACTGAGATCATCGAGGATCTCGGTCATCTCTGGCCGGCCGCCGAACGGCTTTGCGGCCGTCCCTGCGATCCGCTCGATGTGGCCCTGGTTACTGCTGCTGAGGCCGCGATCGATGACTGAGCCGCAGATCCCGCTGCTGACCCCGATCAACCTGCTCACGGGCTTCCTCGGCTCCGGCAAGACGACTCTGCTTGCGCGACTGCTCGCCGATCCGGCTCTTTCGGATGCAGCGGTCCTCATCAACGAATTCGGAGAGGTCGGGCTCGACCATCATCTTGTCGAGCGCATCGACGATACCATGGTGCTCTTACAATCGGGCTGTCTCTGCTGCACGGTGCGCGGCGAGCTTGCCGATGCCATCAAGGATCTGCATTCGAAGCGGGAGCGCGGGCTGGTTCCACCTTTCCGCCGCATCGTCGTCGAAAGCACCGGGCTTGCCGATCCGTTCCCGGTGCTGTCGACGATCAAATCCGACCCGGTGCTGCGCCACCATTTCCGCCCGGGCAACGTCATCACCACCGTCGATGCCGTCAACGGGCTCGGCCAACTCGGCACCTATGTCGAATCCAACCGGCAGGCTGCTGTTGCAGACCGGCTGGTCGTCACCAAGGCCGATCTGGCGCTGCCGGCCGATGTCGCCCGTCTTGTCGAGAAATTGCGCAACATCAATCCGGACGCGCCGCTGCTGATGGCGACCGATCTGTCCTTCGCCGTTGCCGAGCTTGTCGACGAGAACCTCGGCCTGCGCGCCGCCGCGCTGCAATCGACCAGCGGTTTCTATTGCGAGGCGCCGGTTCAATTGGCAACTGCGGAAGGCTCCGTGCACCAGTCCGCGGTGACCTCCTTCGTCATGACCGTGGAGCGCGCCATCGACTGGACGGCTTTCGGCCTCTGGCTGACAATGCTGCTCAACCGTCACGGCGAGAAGGTGCTGCGGGTGAAGGGCATTCTCAACATCGCAGGCGAGGAGCGCCCTGTCGCCATTCATGGCGTTCAGCATTTGGTCCACACGCCTGTTCATATGGAGCGCTGGCCGGACGAAGATCGCCGCTCGCGCATCGTGTTTATTGTTGACGGTCTGGATGTCGAACTGCTGAAACGGTCGTTCGAGGCTTTTGCCCTCGACCGGTCCTCCGTCGAGGATGCGGCCGTCCCGAAACGCAGTCTTCAGGAACGTCAGTCGTCTTCATGAACAAGCACCTGCCTGACCAAGCGACGATGGCGACGCCATCCCTCCATCTCTCCGGTCGCCCACGCCTGCGCGTGCTTGGCACGGCGATTTCTCTGCTCGAGGAGTTGCGGGTTCGCGCCGAGGCCGATCTCGGCATCGAGGTCGTATTCGACAACAACGACTTCCTGACCACTCAGCACAAGGCGGCGCAGGAGCCGGATAGTTACGACATCTACGACCAGTGTTTCCATAATCTGGATATCGTCTGGTACTGGCGGGCGATCCAGCCGATCGAGATTGGCCGCATCGCGCTCTGGGACGAGATCAACGATCTGACGAAGACCGGCCATATCGGCCCGAATGCCAGGCTGGGGCAGGGGGATGCGCCGGTAAAGAAGCTGTTCGTGCAGCCCAATCTCGAACTGGGCGACACGCCGTCGAGCACGATCTCGATGCTGCCGACGACGCATAATTTCGACAGCTTCGCCTACAGGACCGACGTTGCCCCCAATATGGTTTCGATGAACAGCTGGGCGGCGCTGCTCGACGAGCGCTGGGCCGGACGCGCGGCGCTTGTCGACGAGCCGGCGATCGGTATCTTCGATGCAGCCCTTGCCGCGCAGGCATCCGGCCTGATGTCGTTCGACAATATCGGCGCCATGACTGTTGACGAGATCGACCGGCTGATCGGTCTGCTTGAGGAGCGCAAGAAGAACGGCTATTTCCGCGCCTTCTGGCGGACGGCCGAGGATGCAGCGCGGCTGATGGTGCGCGGCGAGACCGATATCCAGAGCATGTGGTCGACGGGCATCAGCATCCTCAACGGCCAGGGCGTTCCGGTGGAACAGGCGGTGCCGGCTGAGGGATATCGTGCCTGGCATGGCGGCCTGTGTCTCGCACGCCATCTGTCGGGCCGCATGCGCGACGTCGCCTATGAGTATCTCAACTGGTGGATATCCGGCTGGCCGGGCTCGGTCGTGGCGCGGCAAGGCTACTACATCTCGACGCCGGAGCGTTCGCGGCAATTCATGTCGGTGGCCGAATGGGACTACTGGTACGGCGGTCTGCCGGCGGCATGCGACCTGCCGGGCCCGGACGGCACCATACGCATTCGGGCAGGATCGGTCAGGAGCGGCGGCTCCTACTGGCAGCGTGCCAACTGCATCGCGGTCTGGAATACCACCATGGACGAGCACAATTATCTGGTTCGCCGCTGGATGCAGCTGGTCGAACGATAGAGGGAAACGGGATGACGCAGGACTTCAGTGGACGGTCGATCGCGCAGCTGTCAGTGCTGCTGCAGTCCGGTGCGCTCGATCCGCGTGAGCTGACACGCTGGACGCTTGAGCGGATCCGCAGTCACGACGACCAAGCGATCTTCACCACGATCCTGCCGGAGCGGGCGATGCGGGAGGCGGAGGCCTCCGCCCGGCGCATCGCCGCCGGCCGTTCATTTGGGTTGCTCGACGGAATTCCCGTTGCGTGGAAAGACCTGTTTGCCATCAAAGGCGTGGCGACGACGGCGGGATCGGTGGTGCTGAAGGACGCGCCGGCGGCACAAGAGGACGCGGCGATGGTGACCGCGCTCGGCCATGCCGGCATGGTCAGCGTTGGTCGCGTCAACATGAGCGAATTTGCCTTCTCCGGGCTCGGCATCAACCCGCATTACGGCACGCCGCGCAATCCGCGGGCGCGCGATGTCGACCGCCTGCCGGGCGGTTCGTCCTCCGGCTCCGGTGCCGCCGTAGCCGCCGACCTCGTGCCGGTTTCGATCGGCACGGATACGGGCGGATCCATCCGCATTCCGGCCGCCTTCAACGGTATCGTCGGCTACAAGGCGACGCGCGGCCGCTATTCCATGCGTGGCGTCTTTCCGCTCGCCAAGAGCCTCGATTCGCTCGGTCCCCTCTGCCGGACGGTGCAGGACGCCGTCTGGGTCGATGCGGCGATGCGAGGTCTGCCCGCGCCGGAAATCCGGCGGGGCAGTCTCGACGGCCTGTCGCTCATGGTGCCGACAACGGTGGTTTTCGACGGTGCGGAAGACGGTGTCGTTTCGGCCTTCGAGGCAGCACTCGACCGGTTGCAACGGGCAGGTGCCCGTGTGCGCCGCCAGCCGTTTCCGGCATTCGAGCGCATTTTCGAGACCATGGCGCGGCACGGACCGCTGGTCACGGCCGAGGCCTTCGCGCTCCATCGCGACCGGCTCGAAGGGTCGCAGGCGGCATCGATGGACCAGCGCGTCGTGGCACGGGCCCGGCTCGGGCAAAACATAAGCCTCTCCGATTATGTCGAGACGCTAAACACGCGGGAGGCGCTGATCGCCGAGATCGCCGCCCATATTGGGTCGAACGAGCTTGTCGCTTATCCCACCGTTGCCCATGTGGCGCCACCCACGGCGCCGCTTCTCAATGACGACGCCCTGTTCGTCGAAACCAACGCCCGGACCCTGCGCAACACCTCGATCGGCAATTTCCTTGACTGGTGCGGCGTCTCTCTACCGTGCGGCATTGGCGCCGCCGGTATGCCGGTCGGCCTGCTGCTTTCCGCCCAGCCGCATCACGATGCGCATCTGTTGTCGATGGCGCTTGCGGCCGAGGCAATCGTTCGTGCCGATTGAGGGGCAGGTCGCTCGGAAACTACGCCTACCGACAAGAGCGAGCGCACTTTGCGACTAGCCGGGGCGGGAAAGAGATAGTCTACTGCTTGACGACCTTCCGGAAACGCCGGTCGCAAAGGCCCTGAAGAGGCCGCGACATTCAAGGCAGCCGGTCAGGAAGAATAGGCCGCGATCGGCCGTCGCCTTGGCAACACGGGAACAGCTGAAGCAGACGGACGGCGGACTGGATGGGAGCTTCGCATGGACGTGAGTTATTCCACGGCAGGCACGGTTGCGTTCGAGCGCAAGCGCTATTGGGACGAGGCGGTATCGAGCACCTACTTCCCGCTCGATCTGCGCTTCCAGAACTCGGCGGAGTTTTCCGGCGAGTTGAACGTCTGGGATCTCGGCGCGGTATCGCTGTCGCGGCTTGAATCCGACGGGCTGCTCTATCGCCGACAGAAACGGCACCTGCTGCATGAGCGCGAAGAAAGCTATCTGATCACCGTGCCGGAGACGGCGGAGATCAGCTTCGAGCAGGCCGGTAAGGCAGTGCGCTGCAAGCCGGGGGCCTTCCTCGTCGAGCGCAGCCATCTGCCGTACGAATTCAGCTATACGGCCAAGAACACGCTCTGGGTGCTGAAGGTGCCGATTGCCACGCTGCGTCCGCGTGTCGGCCTTCCCGAACGTATCGCGTCGCTCAGCTTCGATTCCACCCGTGGCACCGGCGCATTGTTCGTCGACATGATCCGGCTTGTTGCGCCGCGGCTTGTCGAGATGGATGCGCCCGCCCGCGACATGACCGGCAAGCACCTGGTCGATATCCTCGCGATGTCGCTGATCTCCGACGAACGCATGCTGACGTCGGACGCAGGCTCGGTTCAGGTCGGCCACCTGCATCGCGTCGAGAGCTACATTCGCGCCAATCTCGCCCGGGCCGATCTCGGTCCGCAGGTGATCGCCGATGCCTGCGGCATCTCGGTGCGCTACCTGCACCAACTGATGAAGAGGCAGGGCACGTCCGTGTGCCATTGGATCCGGGTCCAGCGGCTTCTGCGCTGCGACGAGATGCTGCGCGATCCCACCTGCCGCAAGCTGGTTTCGGAAATCGCCTATGCACTCGGCTTCAGCGACCACGCGCAGTTGAGCCGCCACTTCAAGGCGCATTTCGGCTACAGCCCGAGCGAAGCGCGCGAGCGCTCCCATCTGACGAGCCCGAGCAGCCCCGGCTGAGCCGGACGGCGACAAACCCCAGACGGACGTGAGCGGTCGCACGCCCGACCGGGCGAAGGGCGAAGCCTTGCCCGATTTTCAACGGATGCCCGCTTTTAAACGGATGAAAGACAGGAGACGGATTTTGCAGAACCTTCGAGTTGCGGTCGATGTCGGTGGCACCTTTACCGACATCTGCATCATGGACGAGACCACGGGCCGGATCCGGGTCGAAAAGACGTCGTCCTCCGCCGATCCGATCGACGGGATCATGTCTGGCGTCGAAAAAGCCGGCATCGACCTGTCGAAGGTGGCGCTGTTTTCGCATGGCACCACCGTTGCCACCAACGCCCTGATCACGCGGCGCCTGCCGCGCACGGCGATGGTTTGCACGAGAGGTTTCCGCGACGTCATCGAGATCCGCCGCGCCAACAAGGAAGACCTCTGGGATACCTACAAGGACGTAGTGCCGCCCTATGTGCCGCGGCGCGACCGGTTGGTGGTGACGGAGCGTGTCGACGCGCAGGGCGGGATCGTCGCCACGCTCGACGAAGACGAGGCCCGGGAGGTCGCACGCATTCTCAAGCGCCGCAATGTCGCGGCCGTCGCCGTCTGCTTCATGAACGCCTTCATGAACGGCGCCAACGAGCGCCGCATGAAGGAAATCTTGATGGAGGTGATGCCCGGCGTGCCGGTGTCGACCTCGTCGGAAGTCCTGCCCGAGATCTTCGAGCATGAGCGGTTCTCCACGACCGTCGCCAATGCGGCGTTAAGCCCCGTTGTCGTCGACTATACATCGCGGCTCGGCAAGCGGCTGCAGCAGGAAGGCTATGAACGCGATCTTCTGCTTTTGCACACAGGCGGTGGGGTAATGACCCCGAAGAGCGTCGAGGACTTTGCCGCACGGCTTGCCGGTTCCGGCATTGCTGCCGGTGCTATCGCCAGCAAATACATCGCCGAGCTCTGCGGCTTCCGCAATTCGATCGGGCTCGACATGGGCGGCACATCGACCGACGTGTCGCTCGCCTATGACGGCCAGTCGCGCATCACCAAGGACTGGTTCATCGAATTCGGCTATCCGATCCGCTTCTCCTCGATCGAGGTTCTGACGATCGGTGCCGGCGGCGGGTCGCTCGCCTGGACCGACGAGGCGGGATCGCTGCGCAACGGTCCGCAATCGGCCGGCGCCAGTCCGGGCCCTGCCTGCTACGCCAAGGGCAACCGCCAGCCGACCAACACCGACGCCAATGTCGTGCTCGGTCGCCTCGGTACCAGCCTTGCCGGCGGCAAGATCACGCTTGACGCGAACCTTGCCCTCGAGGCCGTCCGCGAAGGGGTCGCCGAGCCGTTCGGGCTAGAGCCGCATGCGGCCGCCGATGCGATCATCCGTGTTGCCAATGCTAATATGTCGGACGCGGTGCGGCTGATCTCGATCAGCCGTGGGTACGATCCACGCGATTTTGCGCTCGTCGCCTTCGGCGGTGCCGGAGCCCTGCATGGCGCGGCGATCGCTCGCGAACTGTCGATCCCCGCGGTCATCGTTCCGCCGAACCCCGGCGTCACTTCGGCGCTCGGCTGCCTGCTCGTCGACATGCAGCACGATTTTTCCGAAAGCTACCTGAAGGCGGCCGCCGACGCCGACGCAACGGCGATCGAAGAGGCCTTCCTCCGCCTCGAACAGGAAGCATCGGAGCGGCTTGCCCATGAAGGTGTCGCGGCTAAGGACGTGGTGCTCCAGCGCAGCATCGACATGATGTATCTCGGGCAGTGGCGTTCGCTCTCCGTCACCGCACCAGCGCCGGTCACCGACATCGCGCCGCTGGTCGAAGCCTTCCACCGTGAGCATCAGCGCGAATACAATTTCCGTCGCGACGAAACGCCGGTCAGCCTGTTCCGCATCAACTTGAAGGCCGTCGGCATGGTGCCGAAGGCGTCGCTGGCACGCCACGAGCCGACGGGAGTGATCCCCGAGCCGAAGACGCGGCGGAGCGTATGGTTTGAAGCCGAGGCCGCGCTCAATACGCCCGTCTACGATCGCGAAACCTTGCCCGCAGGGTTCGTCTTCAAGGGCCCTGCCATCGTCGAGCAACTCGATTCGACCGTCGTCGTCCCGCCGGGAACGACCGCGGAAGTGGACACCTATCTCAACATCATCATCCGCATCGAAGGTGAAGCGAATGTCTGAACAGCAAAACCTTGACCCGGTGACCTTCGAGGTCCTGAAGAACTCCTTCATCACCAGCGTCGATCAGATGGCCGAGCAGATCCTGAGAACCTGCTATTCCTTTGTCATCTACAACCGCGACTTCTCCAGTGCCCTTCACGATGCCGAAGGCAATTCGGCCGCTCAGGGCAACCAAGACATCGCGGTGCATGTCGGCACCCTGCATTTCACCTGCAAGGACGTCATCCGCGCCTTCGATGGCGACATGCATCCCGGCGACGTCTACGCCATCAACGATCCCTATGCCGGCGGCACGCATTTCAACGACGTCCGGCTGATCCGGCCGATCTTCGTCGACGGCAGGATCATCGCCTTCAGCCAGTCGAACGGACACTGGTCGGATCTCGGCGGCAGCGTCCCAGGCTCCTTTGATGTCGCCGCCAAGGAGATGTTCAGGGAGGGGATGCGCATCACCCCGATCCGCCTGTTCGACAAGGGGCGGTTCTGCAAGGATGTCGCCCACCTCATCGCTTCCAACACCCGCGACCCCGCCTCGATCATCGGCGACATCCATGCCCAGGCGCAGGCGACCCAGGTCTGCGAGCGCGAGATCCTGCGGCTGGTCGGCAAATACGGCGAGGGCACGGTGAAACAGGGGCTCGGCGCCGTGCAGGACTATGTCGAGCGCGCCATGCGCCAGCGGATCGCCGCACTGCCGGACGGCGAATGGGAAACGCAGGACTTCATCGACCGTGATCCGGCGGGCAACGAGGGCATGATCCCGATCAAGGTCAAGCTGACGATTAGGGGTGACCGGGCGATCTACGACTTCACCGGCAGCCACCCGACCATCGGCTCGATCTACAATTCCGCCTTCGGCGCGACCTTCTCGGCGGTCGCCGCGGGGATGAAGACCTTCTTCCCCGACCTGCCGCTCAACAGCGGCTTCTACCGGGTGTTCGAAATCATCGCGCCCGAAGGCTCGATCGTCGATGCGAAGTGGCCGGTGGCCGTCACCGGCTTCCTCATGCCCTTCGAGAAGATCATGAACGCGATCTACGAGATCTGGTCGAAGATCATCCCGGAGCGCGCCATCGCCTGTGCCTTCAACCTCGAATACCTGCTGACCGGCGGGCGTGATGCACGCGCCGCGGAAAAGCCGATCTTCATGTTCTACGACTGGCTTCCCGGCGGTTGGGGCGGGCGCAACGGCATGGACGGCTGCAATGTGACGACGGCCTGCTTCGGAACCGGCCTGATGGCCCAGCCGGTCGAGGGACAGGAACGGGCAAATCCGATCCTGACCACCGAGTTCGAGGTGCTGACGGATTCTGCCGGCCCCGGAAAGTGGCGCGGCGGTGCCGGTGTGCTCAAGACTTCCCGCATGCTCGAAGCCGAAAATACCGTCATTTCCTATATCTGCGACCGCGAGCGCGCCATCGTTTGGGGCATCGAGGGCGGGCTGCCGTCGATGCCGCACGGGCTAACGCTGACCCGTGAAAAGACCGGCAAGACGGAATGGCTCGGCGCTACTTTCTCCGATGTGGCAATCGAGGCGGGGGACGTCTTCTCGCGCCCGACCGCGGGCGGCGGCGGCTTCGGCGATCCGCTCGAGCGCGATCCGCAACGGGTGCTGGCCGATGTCATCGACGACTACGTCTCGGTCGAGCGGGCGGCGAAGGATTATGGCGTCGTCATCGATCCCGTCGATCCGGAAATCTGCGCCTACGAGATCGATGCCACCGCGACGGCCGAACTGCGGCGACAGATCCGGGCAGACCGGTTGGGTTGGCTGGGCGCAGATCCGGCCGAGGTCTCGGCAAAGTTCAAGGCGGGGGAAATCAATGCGCTCGACGCGGTGCGCCGCTATGCCGTGATCCTCGACTGGGATACGGGCGATCTGCTACCCGTCTCCACCGAACAGTTTCGCAACATGTATCGCAAACGCTCAGTGGCTGCCTGGCAGTAGCAACGCAAATGCTTGGTGGGTGGGCGGTTCGCCTACCCGAATACGGGGGGATGTCATGGCGGGTGTTACGATCGTTGCGGCCGCTGAGGCCGATAGGTCCGCATGGAACGAGCTTCATGCGGGATTTGCCGCCTTCTACGGGGTTGATCAGACCGACGAGATGCGGGATCGGGTCTGGGGCTGGATCCGCGACGGCCAGCTCGAATGCCGGCTGGCGCTCGATGGCTCGGGTCGCCCGATCGGGTTGACCCATTTTCGCGAATATATCCGGCCGCTGATGGCGGCGCGCGGGGGTTTTCTCGACGATCTCTTCGTTGCGCCCGAGGCGCGCGGCAGCGGCGCAGCACCGGCGCTGATCCGCGCCGTTGCCGATATCGGGCGAGAGCGCGGCTGGTCCGTCATCCGCTGGATCACGCGCGACAACAACTACCGGGCTCGCGGCCTTTATGATCAGCTGGCCACCAGAACGGATTGGCTGACCTATGATATCGCCTTGTAACCACGCACCAGAGTGATCATGCATCAAAACGGGAGACGCCGATGACCGCACAGCCTAATTCCACCGAAGCGCGGGACATGGCCTACCATCTCCATTCCTACACCAATCCGCGCAAGCTGGAGCGGGAAGGGCCGCTGATCATCGACCGCGGCGAGGGCATCCACGTCTTCGACAACAGCGGCAAGCGCTATATCGAGGGCATGGCCGGGCTTTGGAGCGTGGCCGTCGGCTTCGGCGAGAAACGGCTGGTCGAAGCCGCGCGCAGCCAGATGGCGAGGCTACCCTACTATCATACCTTCTCGCAGAAATCGCACGGGCCGGTGGCGGATCTGGCGGAGAAGCTGGTCGGCATGGCGCCGGTGCCGATGTCCAAGGTTTACTTCGCCAACTCCGGATCCGAGGCGAACGATACAGCGATCAAGCTGGTCTGGTATCGCTCCAACGCGCTAGGCAAACCGGAAAAGAAAAAGATCATCTCGCGCATCAAGGGTTACCACGGCGTGACGGCGCTGAGCGCCAGCCTGACGGGCCTCCCCAACAACCATCGATCGTTCGATCTGCCGTTTCCCAACATCCTGCACACGACCTGCCCGCATTATCGCACCGGTGCGGAGCCGGGGCAGGATGAGCTTGCCTTTTCGCGCTGCTGTGCAGAAGAGCTGGAGGCGCTCATCCTCGAGGAGGGGCCGGAGACGATCGCCGCCTTCATCGGCGAGCCGGTTATGGGGGCCGGCGGCGTCATCGTTCCGCCGGAGGGCTATTGGGCGGCCATCCAGGACGTGCTGCGGAAATACGATATCCTGCTGATTGCCGACGAGGTGATCTGCGGTTTCGGGCGCACCGGCAACATGTTCGGATCCGAGACCTTCGGCATGCGGCCGGATATCATGACGCTCTCCAAGCAGCTGTCATCGTCCTATCAGCCGATCGCGGCTCTCATGATCAACGACAACGTCTACGAGCCGATCGCCAATGAGGCAGATCGGATCGGTGCGCTCGGGCATGGATTTACCGCCAGCGGCCATCCGGTCGCCGCTGCAGTCTCGCTCGAAAACCTGGCGATCATCGAGGAGAAGGACCTGGTCGGCAATGTCCGCCGTCTTGCGCCGCATTTCCTCGGTCGGCTCAATGCGCTCGAACGGCATCCGCTGGCTGTCGAAGCGCGCGGCGTCGGCCTCATCGGTGCGCTCGAACTCGAGGCGGCGGATGGGGCGGCCGCAGGCGCAACGGGCGCGCGGGTTGGTGCGATCCTGCAGAGGAACGGCCTGATCTGCCGCAACATCGGCGATTCCATCGCCTTCTGCCCGCCGATGATCATCACCGCCGCCGAGATCGACGAGATGTTCGATATCGTCGAGGCGAGCCTTGAGCAACTCGGTAGGCAGGCGGCGGCATAAGCATCCCGGCATCGGGCCCGCATCATAGTGCGGGCTCACGGTACGCCGGGCTGCGGGCGTCTTCACGACGACGAAATCAGGAACGCCAGAGGCCGCCATGACGTGGCGACCATACCTGTGAGCCATCGCCCTTCGATCAGAACCGATATCCGACGAACAGCGACCCGGTCGGCTGCAGCTCGCGCTCGACAGTCCCGTTTGCCGTACCCCCAAGTCGCTGCAATCGCAGAGATCTTGATGGCTGCGATGCCTTCATTGAGCCGGCTTCCAGCCATTGGCATCCGCGCCGCCGGCGATCGAAGCCTCAGCAATGATGCCTGTCCTCGACCGCTTCTTCATCCTTAGTCGTAGCGAAAAGACGCAGATTGACACGCGTTCAATCCTGGACATATCATTAAGTCAAATTACTTGACTTATTAAATGCGTCATCGAAACCTGGAGGGGAGTTCGTCATGCCGGCAGTCGAGGAAATGCGGTCCAGACCAATTGTAACGGGGACCGGAAACATCATCAGCAGAGTTTCGGCAAGGGTGTTCGGCGGGGTCATGGCCGCGTCATTCGCCATGCTTGCAGCGGGCCAGGCGCAGGCCGAGTCCGTTCTGACCATGCATATCGAAGAGCAGACGAGCTGGGTGCAGAACTTCAACCCGTTCGACCTCGGCGGGCGGCGCCAAAGCACCATGGACTTCGTCTATGAGCCGCTCGTGATCTTCAACGACTATGACAGCGGCAAGCCGGTCTGGCGGCTGGCAACCGGCTACAAGTTTGCCGACGATCTGAAGTCGATCACCTATACGCTGCGCGATGGCGTCAAGTGGTCGGATGGCAAGCCGCTGACATCGGCCGACATGAAATTCACCCTCGAACTGATGCTCAAGAACCCGGCGGTCGACATCGTCGGCGTCGGCGAGAGTGTCGCTTCGGTCGAGGCGGTGTCGCCCACGGAGGTCAAGATCAACCTCAAGGGCGTCGATACACATTTCCCGGAATCGCTCGCCGACTTTCCTGTCGTGCCCGAGCATATCTGGAAGGATGTTGCCGATCCGCTCGCCTTCAAGAACGAGAAGCCTGTTGGTTCCGGCCCGATGACCGAGATCCGCCGCTTCACGCCGCAGGTCTACGAGCAATGCCGCAATCCCAACTACTGGGACGCAGCGACCCTGAAGGTCGATTGCCTGAAACTGCCGCAGATTGCCGGCAATGACCAGATGCTGGCGCTTCTGCCCGAGGGGGGCCTTGACTGGTTCGGCTCGTTCCTGCCGCAGATCGACAAGACCTATGTCGGCCTCGACCCGGAGCACAATGCCTATTGGCAGCCACCGGCCGAAACGGTTTCCTTCCAGATGAACCTCAAGTCGGCCAATGCCGGCAACGCCGAAGCCTTCAACGACATGACCTTCCGCCGCGCCTTCAGCCTGGCGATGGATCGCGTTTCCATGGTCGACATTGCCGGCTTCGGCTATCCCGTCGTCAATGCGCATGCGAGCGGCCTGCCGCCTCGCTTTGATAGCTGGCGCAACAAGGCGGCCGAGGGCGCCCAGGACGAATGGCTCGCCTACGACATCGACAGGGCCAACAAGCTGCTCGACGATGCCGGCTACAAGAAGGACGGCGAAGGGTTCCGCACGACGCCGAGCGGCAAACCCATCACCTTCCCGATCATCGTCCCCAACGGCTGGACCGACTGGATCGATGCGGTCCAGATCGCCACCGAAGGCCTGCGCAAGATCGGGATCAATGCTTCGGTGGCCACGCCCGAATACGAGCAATGGCAGAAGCAGATCCTCGACGGCTCATTCGAGGCCGTGATGAATTCGCGCGCCGACGGGCCGACCCCCTTCCGCGGCTATTTCCAATCGCTGTCGACCGCCTTCGGCGGACGGATCACCAGCGCGCCTTCGCGCTACTCCAATCCGGAACTCGACAAGGTGTTTGACGCATATCGCCGGGCGACGACGGACGAGGACCGCAAGAAGCTGTTCGACCAGGTGCAGCTGATCGTTGCCGACAATCTGCCCGTCGTTCCCGTCTTCAACGGTCCGACCTGGTACCAGTTCTCGACCAAGCGCTTCACCGGATGGGTCTCGAAGGAAGAGCCCGCGATGAACCCCGAGGATCACGACAACAACCGCATGCGGTTGATGCATCTGTTGCGGCTGAAGCCGGCCGAATAGGCTCAGGGAAGGGCTGACTGATGCGACTTCCTCGCCGACGGCTTGCCGTCTACTGCGTCGCGTTCCTGTTTGCGATCGTGATGAACTTTGCGGTTCCCCGGTTGATGCCGGGTAGCCCCGTCGACAGCATGATCGCCCAGCTCGGACCGCGGGCAACGCCCGCGGCGATCGAGGCGATCAAGGCGCGGTTCGGCGCCATCGAACAGCCGATGTGGCAACAGTTCGTCGACTACATAGTCGGGCTGGCGCATTTCGATCTCGGCGTATCGGTGAAGTACTACCCGCAAACGGTGCTCGAGGTTCTCGGGCGGTCGGCCGGCTGGACGGCGTTCCTGGTGGTAACCGCAATCGTCTTTTCGCTGTCGATCGGGGTCTCGCTTGGAGCCTTGGCAGCCTGGCGTCGCGGCGGCCGGTTCGACAGCTTCGTCTCGCCGTTCTCGGTGGTGATGATCGCTGTGCCGCCCGTGATCATCGCGCTGGCGACGCTGTTCATCTTCGGCGTCACCCTTCGCCTGCTGCCGGTCGGCTATGCCTACGATCCGAGCCTCGATCCGGGGTTCAATTTCACTTACTTCGGCAGTGTCTTTCTGCATGCGATCATGCCGGTGCTGACGCTCTCTCCCTACCTGATCGGCGAGTTCCAGACGACCATGCGCTCCAGCATGATCTCCGTGCTCGGCGAGGATTATGTCACCATGGGTCGCGCCAAGGGGCTGTCCGAATCCGCTGTCATGTTCGGCTATGCCGCCCGCAATGCCATGCTGCCGGTGCTGACCAACCTCGCGCTGATGCTCGGCGCCGTGTTCGGCGGATCGATCGTGACCGAAATCGTCTTCAATTATCCCGGCCTCGGCCTCACGCTCTATACCGCCAGCGTCGCGCGCGACTATCCCGTCATCCAGGGGCAGCTGCTGTTAATGACGATGGCCACGCTCGGGGCAAACCTGCTTGTCGACATTCTCTACGGCGTCGTCGACCCGCGTATCCGGGAGGGGCGCGCATGACCTCGGGTCTTACATTGTTATGGCGGCAGAAGAAGGCCGTTGCCGGTCTCGCCATCATCGTCGCGCTTTGCCTGATGGCGCTTCTGGCGCCGCTGATCGCCCCCGGCGATCCCGGCGAACGGGTCGGGCGCTCGCATCAGCCGCCAACGGTCGAGCATGTCTTCGGCACCACCAAGATGGGGCGCGACGTCTATTCCCAATTCGTCTGGGGTGCACGTCCGTCGCTCGCCGTCGGTTTTGCGACCGGCCTTGCGATCACAGCACTCGGCACGATCGTCGGGCTGGTGGCCGGCTATTTCGGCGGGCGCACCGATGCCACGCTCGATCTCGCGACCAACGCCGTGCTGGTCATTCCCAACATACCGCTGCTGATCCTGCTCGCGTCCTTCGCCGGCACGGTCGGGCCGCTGGCGATCATGGCGATCATCGCGCTCACCTCCTGGCCTTGGGGCGCCCGCATGACCCGCTCGCAGACTTTGGCGCTGCGCAACCGCGAATTCGTCGTTGCCGCCCGCATGGTCGGCGAGCCGCACTGGCGGGTGATCTTTGTCGAGATCCTGCCCAACCTCGTGCCGTTGATCGGCATCAACGTCGTCGGCAGCATCATCTACGCCATCGTCGCCCAGACGACGCTCGAATATCTCGGCTTCGGCGATCCGCTGCGCGTCACCTGGGGCACGATGCTCTACAACGCCCAGAACTCGTCGGCGATCATCATCGGCGCCTGGTGGGATATCGGTGCGCCGGCGGCCGGCATCGCGCTGGTCGGGCTCGGCCTCGCGCTTCTCAATTTCACTTTCGACGAGATTGCCAATCCGCAGCTTCGTTCCGGCCCTGCGCTCAGCCGTTGGCTGCGGCTCAACAGGCGGCGTAACCGCGCGCTGGAGGTGGGACGATGAGCGAGCCGCTGCTGCAGGTCCGCAATCTCGATGTCGATTACCTGCTCGACGACGGCGCCTTTCGTGCGGTCAGGAACGTTTCCTTCGACATCAACCGCGGTGAGCTGTTCGGACTTGCCGGCGAGTCCGGTTGCGGCAAGAGCACGATTGCCTACGCGATCACCCGCCTGTCGAAACCGCCGGCCTGGGTGGCCGGCGGCGAAATCCTGCTCGAGGGCCGCAACCTGCTGCAGATGCCGGAGACGGCCTTGCAGGACGTACGCTGGCGGCGCATCGGCATGGTGTTCCAAAGCGCGATGAACTCGCTCAACCCGCTGATGCGGGTCGAGGCGCAGTTCCATGACGTGCTGCACCGGCACACCGGCGCGACCCGGGCACAATCACGGGCGCGGGCCGAGGAGATGTTTCGCCTGGTCGGCATCCCGGCCAGCCGGCTCGATGACTATCCGCACCAGTTCAGCGGCGGCATGCGACAGCGCATCGTCATTGCCATCTGCCTTGCGCTCCGGCCCCAGTTGATCATCATGGACGAGCCGACGACGGCGCTCGATGTGGTGGTGCAGCGCGAAATCCTGGAGCAGGTCGTTGATCTTCAGAGCACCCATGGCTTCTCTGTCCTGTTCATCACCCACGACCTGCATCTGATGGCGCAGCTCTGCCATCGCATCGGTGTGATGCTGAAAGGCGAACTGGTCGAGGTCGGCGACGTCCGTCAGATCAGCCGTGCGCCGGCTCACGACTATACCCGCAAGCTCTGGGGCGCCATTCCGCAGCTGCCTGCTTCCGTCAAGAGAGTGGGGGCCGTAGAATGAACGTCATGCCCGTTGCTTCCCCTCTTGCGCCCGTGCCGACGGACGCCATCGTCCAGCTCGATGCGATCACCCGCAGCTTTGGTCACGTCGAGGCGCTGCGCGGTATCTCGCTGGCGTTGAGACCGGGGCGGGCGCTGGCGCTGGTTGGCGAATCCGGCTGCGGCAAGACGACATGCGCCCGCATCATTGCGCGCATGGACGCCCCGACGGCGGGGTCGATGCAATTTCGTGGCCGCGATATCACCGCCACCGGTAGTGCGGCTGCAGAGAAGGCCTATCGCCGCGCGGTGCAGATGGTGTTTCAGGACCCATTCGCCTCACTCAACCCGGTGTTCACGGTCTATCATCATCTGGCAAGACCGCTCGCCCTTCACGGGCATGCCAGGGGCAGGGCGCAATTGCGCGAAGCGGTCGACACGCTCTTGAGCGATGTCGGCCTCGATCCCGGCTTGACCGCACACAAGTTTCCGCACGCGCTTTCCGGCGGACAGCGCCAGCGCGTCAACATCGCCCGGGCGCTTGCGGTTCGGCCCGACGTTCTGGTTGCCGACGAGCCGACATCGATGCTCGACGTCTCGATCCGCCTCGACATCCTCGAACTCTTGGCCGGCATCAAGCGCGATCGCGATCTCGCCATGCTCTACATCACCCACGATATCGCCACCGCCGCGCATATTGCCGAAGACGTCGTCGTCATGTTTGCGGGCCAGATGGTCGAGTGGGGCGCGACGGAAGCCGTGATCGGTGATGCGCGCCACCCCTATACGCAGCTGCTGCTCTCCGCCGTGCCCGACCCGGATCGCCCGTTCGTGCCCGGCGCCAGCGCCCGCTTTCTCGGTCACGCCGAAGAGGTTCGCCGCATCAGCCGGCCGGTCTCGAGCGTGGTCGAACAGGTCGGTCCCAACCACTTCGTGCGCGCACTCGGCGTCGCCTAATTCCAACATCACAGGTTTGCTCATGGATTATCTCGTCAATCTGTCTCTGCTTCGCCCAAAGCCCGACCTCGACCAGCGGATGGATGCGGCAGGGGTGACGATCAGGCGTGCCCTGGCACCCGAGTTCGAGCTGGTGATCGCGTGGGTCCGGGAAAAATTCGGATCGGGCTGGGCCGGCGAGACCGCCGTCGCGCTCACCCGCCAGCCGCCAACCTGCCTTCTCGCCACGCGTGATGGAAAGCTCATCGGCTTTGCCTGTCACGAGGCGATCGCGCGCGGGTTCTTCGGCCCGACCGGCGTCGATGAAGCAGCACGCGGCGAAGGAATAGGCCACGCGTTGCTGCTTGCTTCTTTGCTCGATTTGAAGACGATGGGCTACGCCTATGCCATCATCGGCGATGTTGGTCCGTCGGCGTTTTACGAGCGGACCGTCGGCGCCATGCCAATCCCGAATTCCGCGCCCGGCATTTATGCCGGCATGCTCAAGATCGACGACTAACCCTTCTGGAGATGATGATGACGATCGCTACGAAACCGGTATTCCGTCTGGAAACGCTCTGGACGCCGGCAAAGACGGACACCCCAGCGGTTTATTCGCTGACACTGACGAACGCCTCCGATCGCCCGCTTCGGGATTTTCGACTTTGCGTTTCGGGACCTGCACGCATCGACCCTGCCGCCGCCGTCGAAGGCGGAGAGTTGTTGAGCCGGCTTTCCAACTATTCCGAGTTCGCGCCGCCGGCTGACCTGGTGCTTCAGCCGGGAAGCGTGTGGATCGTGAAGGCGCACGGTATGAGCTTCGAGCCGCAGCACTGGACCGACGGAGCCAACTCCGCCTATCTCGTCCTTGCCGACGGCAGCACCGCGCCGATCTCGGTCGTGCCGTCGCGCGCCCACGGCGACAACGCCGAGCTGAAACGTGGCGCGGTCATCTATCCCGTGCCAAAGGTAGCACCGGTTGCCGTTTCGGTCGTGCCCTGGCCGCAGGACGTATCCGTCTCCGGCCGCCTGACGCCGCCATCAGGGCTCGACCTTGCGCCGGAAGGGGCAGAAGCCGAAGCCGCAGCACGCGCATTTGCCGAGCTGACGGGGAGCCTGTTTCCGGTCGAAGGACTTGTTCGGCCGGTAGCGGAAGGCGGCCTTCCGGCCGCGCTATCGCTTTCGGGCGACCTTGCGGAGGAAGCCTATGTCATCCGCTTCTCGCTAGCTGGCGTCGCTGTGACCGGCGGCACGCGCACCGGTCTCCTCTATGGCCTGATCACGCTCGGGCAGATCCTGCGGGGTGCTAAGCTTCATCCCGGCACATTCCTGTTTCCGGCAGGCGGCGAGATTCGGGACGAGCCGGCGCTCGGCTGGCGCGGCACGCATCTCGACGTTGCCCGCCAGTTCTACAGCACCGCCGAGGTCTCGCGGTTCCTGCGGCTGATGGCCTGGAACAAGCTCAACCGCTTCCACTGGCACCTCTCGGACGACGAGGCCTGGCGGATCGAGATCGACGCCTATCCGGCGCTGACCGAGGTCGGTGCCTGGCGCGGCCATGGCCGCAAGATCCCGCCGTTGCTCGGCTCCGGCCCGCAGGTGACGGGCGGTTACTACACCAAGGCAGCCATTCGCGAGATCGTTGCATTGGCGGAAACCTTGGGGATCGAGGTGATGCCGGAGATCGACGTGCCCGGACACTCCTTCGCGATGCTGCAGGCCATTCCGGAGCTGCGCGATCCCAACGAAGCCGGCAGCTATTATTCCGTGCAGGGCTTCCCGGACAATTGCCTCAACCCGGCGCGCGAAGAAACCTATCGTGTGCTCGAAGTCGTCTTCGACGAACTGATCGAACTCTTCCCGTCGAAGATCATCCATGTCGGTGCCGATGAGGTGCCGCTCGGCGCCTGGTCGGGCTCGCCAGAGGCACTTGAGCGGTTGCGGGCGGTGGCTGGCGAAGAGGTGGCGACGACCCACGCCAAGCGGCTCAATGTCGTCACCAACACCCACGGGGCCGACGAGATCGACGGATCGGGTGCCGCCGTGCTGCAGGCGGAGTTCCTGGCGCGCGTCCAGGGGTTCCTCGCAAGCCGTGGCTGCGTTACCGGCGGCTGGCAGGAGGCGGCCCATGGCAACGTCATCGACAAGCAGAAGTCGCTGCTCTTCGGCTGGCGAACGGTCGAAGCCAATGCCGAGCTTGCCGGCGAAGGCTACGACATCGTCGTTTGCCCGGGACAGGTCTACTATCTCGACATGGCCAACAGCCCGGCCTGGTCAGAGCCCGGCGGCAGCTGGGCCGGCTGGTCGGACCCGGAAAAACTCTACCTGTTCGACCCGATCGAAGGCTGGACCGATAGCCAGAAAAAGCATCTGCGCGGACTGCAGTGCTGCATCTGGTCGGAGCCGATGACCGATCGCGGTGTGTTCGATCGCCTGGTGTTCCCGCGGCTGTCGGCGCTGGCCGAAACCGGCTGGACCCGTCCGGAGCGCAAGAATTTCAAACGCTTCGAGGCGCTGGTCGGGCTGATGCCGGTTCTCTACGGCTTTTACTCTGACCAGTAATCCTGTGGCTGAACGGGGGTGTCAAAGCCGTTTGATGCCCCGTTTCCCGTGCGTTTTTGGGTGGGCAGACGTCGCGAATCAACGTTTGCGGCGCGACTGCCACCCGTGACATAAGGGCGCCGCAACGTTTCGGGCCCCTAAAATATGATTCGTATCGAGAATATCAGCAAGCAGCTCAGCCACCGGATCCTCTTCATCGAGGCATCCGCGGCGCTCAACAAGGGCGAGAAGGTCGGCCTCGTCGGCCCCAACGGCGCGGGCAAGACGTCGCTCTTCCGAATGATCACCGGAGAAGAGATGCCGGACGAAGGCCAGGTCGCCGTCGATAAGGGCGTGACGATCGGCTATTTCAACCAGGATGTCGGCGAGATGTCGGGGGGCAGCGCCGTTGCCGAGGTGATGAACGGTGCCGGGCCGGTGAGCACGGTTGCCGCCGAGCTGCACGCGCTTGAAGCCGCCATGGTCGACCCCGACCGTCTCGACGAGATGGATGCGATCATCGAGCGCTACGGTGAGGTGCAGGCACGCTACGAAGAACTCGACGGCTACGCGCTGGAAGGCCGTGCACGGGAAGTGCTGGCGGGCCTCAGCTTCTCCCAGGAGATGATGGACGGCGACGTCGGCGCGCTTTCTGGCGGTTGGAAGATGCGCGTCGCGCTCGCCCGCATTCTGCTCATGCGCCCTGACGTGATGCTGCTCGACGAACCGAGCAACCACCTGGATCTGGAAAGCCTGATCTGGCTTGAGGCCTTCCTCAAGGGCTACGAAGGCGCGCTGCTGATGACCTCGCACGATCGCGAGTTCATGAACCGGATCATCACCAAGGTGATCGAGATCGATGGCGGCTCGCTCAACAGCTATTCCGGCGACTATGCCTTCTACGAGCAGCAGCGGGCGCAGAACGAAAAGCACCAGCTGGCGCAGTTCGAGCGCCAACAGGCGATGCTCGCCAAGGAGATCAAGTTTATCGAGCGCTTCAAGGCGCGCGCCTCGCATGCAGCCCAGGTGCAGAGCCGGGTCAAGAAGCTCGAAAAGATCGACCGGGTCGAACCGCCCAAGCGCCGTCAGACCGTGACGTTCGAGTTCCGGCCGGCGCCGCGCTCAGGCGAAGACGTGGTCAACCTCAAGAACGTGCACAAGAAATATGGCGAGCGCAGCATCTATGAGGGCCTTGATTTCATGGTGCGCCGTCGTGAGCGCTGGTGCATCATGGGCATCAACGGCGCCGGCAAGTCCACGCTTCTGAAGCTGGTGACCGGCTCGACCGATCCGGATGAGGGCAGTGTGGCGCTCGGCGCCAGTGTCAAGATGGGCTATTTCGCCCAGCACGCCATGGATCTGCTCGATGGCGAGCGCACGGTCTTCCAGTCGCTGGAAGATGCATTCCCGCAGGCAGGGCAAGGTCCGCTCAGGGCGCTGGCCGGTTGCTTCGGCTTTTCAGGCGACGACGTCGAGAAGAGATGCCGGGTGCTTTCTGGCGGCGAGAAGGCACGATTGGTGATGGCGATGATGCTGTTCGATCCGCCGAACCTGCTGGTGCTCGACGAGCCCACCAACCACCTCGATCTCGACACCAAGGAAATGCTGATCAAGGCGTTGGCGCAGTACGAGGGTACGATGCTGTTCGTCTCGCACGACCGCCATTTCCTGGCGGCGCTGTCGAACCGCGTGCTGGAGCTGACGCCGGACGGCGTGCATCAATATGGCGGCGGTTACACCGAATATGTCGCCCGCACCGGCCAGGAAGCGCCGGGTCTGCGCAGCTAAAATCAATCGGTCGCGGCGTCGCCGTGACGACTCTCCGAAACGACAAGAGCCGAAGCACGTTGCGCGTGCTTCGGCTCTTTTTGCTTCCGACGATCCTATCTCGAAAAAAGCTGCGCTCGTTCGGATGACAAGCGTCAGGCGCGTTCTTCCCAGACCTTTGCCAGCTCGACCAAGGTCTTGACGGCCCGTTCCATATCCTGGCGGCTCACCCATTCCAGCGGCGAGTGGAAGGCATGGCCGCCGGCGAAGATGTTGGGGCAGGGCAGGCCCATGAACGACAGGCGCGAACCGTCGGTGCCGCCGCGGATGCTGCCGCGCACCGGCGTCATGCCCGCACGCCGCACCGCCTCGAGCGCATTGTCGGCGATCTCGGGATTGCGGGCGAGGATCGCCTTCATGTTGCGGTACTGCTGCTTGACCTCGAAGGTGTAGGATGACCCCGGATAGGCGGCGATCACGTCCTTGACGATGCCTTCGAGCATGGCTTCCTTGGTCGCCAGGCCCTCGTCCTCGAAATCGCGGACGATCAGGCTGAGGCTGGCCTTTTCCATCGTGCCGGTGACGCCGGTCGGGTGAATGAAGCCTTCGCGGCCTTCCGTGCTTTCAGGGGCGATGTCCTTCGGCAGGCGATCGATGATGGCGCCGGCGATCTTGATGGCGTTCTCCATCTTGCCCTTGGCAAAGCCCGGATGGATGGCAACGCCTGAAATGGCGATCTCGACACCGTCGGCGGAGAAGGTCTCGTCTTCGATATGGCCGGCGGTTTCGCCGTCGATGGTATAGCCGAACTGGGCGCCGAGCTTCTTCAGGTCGACCTTGTCGGCGCCGCGGCCGACTTCTTCGTCGGGGGTGAACAGGATGCGGATGGTGCCGTGCCTGACGTCGGGATTGTCCATCAGGAATTGTGCTGCCGACATGATTTCGGCAACGCCGGCCTTGTCGTCGGCACCCAGGAGCGTCGTGCCATCGGTGGTGATGATGTCATTGCCGATCTGGTCGAGCAGCACAGGATGCTCGCTGACGCGAATGACCTGCTGCGGGTCGCCCGTTAGCCGGATGTCGCCGCCCTGGTAATTCCTAACGATCTGCGGCTTGACGTTGGTACCGGTGAAATCCGGTGCCGTGTCCATATGAGAACAGTAGCAGATGACCGGAACCGGCTTGTCGACGTTTGAGGGAATTGTTGCGTAGACATAGCCGTGTTCGTCGAGATGCGCGTCCGATACGCCCATTGCCAGCAGCTCTTCGACCAGCAGTCGGCCGAGCGTCTTCTGTTTCTCGGTGGTGGGCGTGGTCTTCGACTTGGCATCCGATTGAGTGTCGATAACGACGTAACGGAGGAAGCGATCGATAACAGTGTCGGTCATAAGCAACGTGTCCAATATATCTGCGTCAACGATGGTCCCGATATAACCGTCGCCGGCGTGCCCGTGAATGGACTTTTCGCCGCGCCGACGCGTTTTGTCGGCGAGGCGAAGGTCGAGATGACCGCAAAAGCCGCTTCGAGCCAGTCTACTTGGCCCGAAGCGCTGATTTGCCCTCAGTCATTGGCCGGCGATATGTGTTACGACGATTTCGCCGTCGAACACGCAAGCACCGCTTCCGTCTTGGCGCGGAGACCGAAGACGAGCAGGCTTGCGGCGGCCGACAGCCAGACACCGATGGCGCCATAGAGCATGACCCAGCCGAAACCCTCGCCGAGCGCCGTATGGATGACCGTCTCCGACAGGCCATAGTCCGAAGTCAGCATGCCGCCGGCCGAGATCTTCTCGGCGAGCGTACGCAGCTCGGTGTCGGTCACTCGCCCGAAAAGCGAGCTTTGCAGCGAAGACAGCACGCCTTCGACCAGGATCAGCCCCATCAGCGCGATGTTGATCGCCAGCGAGATCATCCGCGCGCTGGTGTCGATGCCCGAGGCCATGCCGGCGCGCTCCGCGGCGACAGCGCCGGTCGCGGCGTTGGTCACCGTGGTATTGGTGAAGCCGAGGCCGATGCCGGCCAGCACGCACCCCGGCAGCATCGTTAGCCAGCTGGCATTCTCAACGCTGCTGCCGATCTTCATCATGAGGAAGCCGAGACCGATCGTGAACAGGCCGGCCGGGATGACGATCCCTGGACGAAAGCGAAGCATCAGCCGTTCGGCAAAAGGCGGGACGATAAGCGGGGGCAGCGTGTAGGCGAGCAGGGCGATGCTGGCGGTGACGCCGTCATAGCCGAGGCCCGCCTGGAACCAGATCGGCAGATAGATCATGAACGGCCAGAAGCTGATGTTCATGCCCACCGAACCGAACAGCGCACCTGAGAAGCTGCGGATGCGGAACACCGAAAAGTCGAACATCGGCCGGGCGCTGACTTTCTCGGCAATCACGAAGCCGATCAGGCTGACGATGGCAATGCCGAGGATTGACAGTGCGGTCGGGCTGGCAAAGCCGAGTTCGGGGCCTTGGGTAATGAAATAGGCGATGCAGAAGACCGCGGCCGACAACGTCACGATGCCGGCGACGTCGAGGCTCTCGGCGCCAGGATCGCGCGATTCCTTGACGCCTGCGAGCGCAAGCGCCACCGTCACGCCTGAAAGCAGGACGTGGACGAGAAACACCCATTCCCAGCTCAAGAGCGCGACCGTCGCGCCGCCGACGATCGGACCAAAACCGAGGCCGATCCCGAAGATGATGCCCCACCAGCTAAACGCGATCCCGCGCTGGCGGCCGGACTGGAACTGCTGCGACAGGACGGCGATCTGGCAGATGAGCATCACGCCGCCGGCCATGCCCTGGAGGAAGCGGGCGACGATCAATACTGATATGTTGTCGGTCAGCCCGCAGATCAGCGAGGCGATGCCGAAGGCGATGATGCCGGCGACGAAGATGCGCTTGCGGCCGTAGCGATCGGCCAATGTGCCTGCTCCCATCAGAACCGCCGTGACGGCGATGGTGTAGGCGTTCATGATCCATTGCAGCTGCTTGAAATCTGCGCCGAGCACCTGCTCCAGCGTCGGCAAGATTGCCGGAATGCTCGAAATCTCCAGGCCGAACATCAGCGAGGAGAGGCAGACGGCTGCCAGTGCCAGCGCACTGCGGCGGGTTATGGGTTCGTTCATGCTCACGGTCTTTCGATGCTTTGGCGGGCATCGCGGAAAACCGGTTCCGGCCTTTCCACACGCTCCGCCCGAATTGAAATCGCTTGGGGACCGGGGCACCATAGTCCGGCCTTGATCACAACTGAATTGGATGGTTAGGTATTTCAGAGATAACAAAATCGGATGGTTGCGATGACGACGCTGGATGTGGATGCGGTGCAGGCCTTTGTCGCGATCGCCGATTTTCAAAGCTTTACTCGTGCTGCGGAGTTCCTCGGCAGCACGCAAGGGGCAATCAGCGTCAAGCTGAAGCGGCTCGAAGATCGGCTCGGCGTCAGGCTGCTGGAGCGTACACCAAGGCAGGTTCGGCTCTCGGCGCAGGGCGCTGTCTTCATCGAGGGCGCGCGCGAATTCCTCGCCGCCCATGAGCGCGCGCTGGCAGGGCTGTCGTCGACACGTCGCCGCTTCGGCCTCGGCATTGCTGCCCACGTCGCCGGCCCGGAAGTGCCGACATTGCTGGCGCGGCTCTATGCCCATGACCCCGGCCTGTGCATCGAGGTCAGGCTCGAGACATCGCGAAACCTGCTTGGCGCGTTCGACCGCGGAGAGCTCGATGCCGTCATCATCCGGCGCGACGAAGACCGGCGCGATGGCGAGACGCTTGGGCCGGAACATTTCGGCTGGTTCGCCTCACCCGGCTTCAAGCGCGGGCCGGGTGAGCCGCTGCGACTGGCAGCGCTGGCGCCGCTCTGCGGCGTGCGCGACATCGCCACGCGCGCGCTCGACGCGGCCGGCGTTCCCTGGGTGGAGGTGTTCGTCGGCGTGTCGACCGCTGTCAACGCTGCAGTCTCGGCGGGGCTCGCCGTCGGCCCATTCTCCTGTCGCCTTGCGCCCTCCGACACGATCGAAGTCAGCAAACAGTTTGGCCTGCCGCCGCTTCCGTCCTCGGAGATCGTTCTGCATTCGACCCTGACCGACGCGCGATCCCGCAAGGCCCTGCAAACCCTTGCTGCCGCCTTCCGCGAGCGGCATTCGGTAGCGATCGAGACCGACCCATCGGTCCAAAAGACCTGGCCGAAGATCGAGCTGTCGGCATCCTGAGTGCGGCGGGCGAGACTGATCGTGGAGGCCCTGCCCGCTGCTGTTATGTAATGATTCTAAAAGCTACAGCGCTGAAGTCTGCAGCGTCCCGGCCTGAATCAAAAGCGATTTCGGGGACGCCATGGGCGGAAAATTACCGCGTGGTGGCGAAACGCCGTTGCTCCAAGCCGATCCTGCGCGCCGGTGCCGCAGGCGCCTTGACCCACCCCTGGGCGGGCGGCGCCTTTCTGTCGGGCTTGCTGGCGCTCGGCCCCTTCAGCCAGCGAATGATGGCCTCGAAGCCGTGCTTGGCCAGGCGCTTGGTGATCCGCAGGCTGTCGTCGTCGAGATCGCAGGCAAGGCCGATTTCCTTCCAGTCGAGCTTGTTGCCGGTCTGCGGCGGCATTGCCCGCCGGGTGACGAAATCAAGCATGTAGTGACGGAGGTTGTCGTAGTCGTGCTTGGGAAGGGCGCGGGCAAGCCGGAGCTCGCAAAACGATGCAATCTTTTGATGAAAACTGTGAACCGGGGCAGTCAATGGGGGCATGTCAGTTGGAACTCATACGTGGTTGGCCGGCGAGACGCCGGGGTACGGGCAGCTAAGTGAATCGCGTTAACGAAGCGTTTCGCTAGCCGGGTCGATTCATCGACGTGCCGCGCCGAGAAATCGTTAGAAACGTTGGAAGCCCAATCACCTGGCGATGACTGGGCTTCGTCCATGTACCAGCCAGCCGCCCTAAATGACGACCGACCGGAGATGGTTCGGCTTATTGTTTCAGGAGAACGTCAATGCGCGGTCGCCGTCCGCATCCTTGATGCGGGTGGGAAGTCCGATCCGGTTGAGGATGTCGAGGAACGGGCGCGGCGGCAGTTCTTCGACGTTGACCATCTGCTTCACGTCCCACTCGCCCGAGGCGATCAGCATGGCGGCGGCGACCGGCGGTACGCCTGCGGTGTAGGAGATACCCTGCGAGCCGACTTCTTCAAAGGCTTCCTTGTGATCGGCGACGTTATAAATGAAGACTTCGCGTTCCTGCCCGTCCTTGAGGCCCTTGACGAAATCGCCAATGCAGGTCTTGCCCTGATAGTTCGGAGCCAGCGACGACGGATCCGGCAGCACCGCCTTGACCACCTTCAACGGCACGACCTCGAGGCCTTCGGCCGTCTTTACCGGCTGTTCCGACAGGAGGCCGAGGTTCTTCAGGACGGTAAAGACGTTGATGTAGTGATCGCCAAAGCCCATCCAGAAGCGGACGTCGGCGCCGTCCATATGCTTTGCCAGCGAATGAACCTCGTCATGGCCGGTCATGTAGGCCTTGCATTTGCCGACCACCGGCAGGTCGTATTCCTTGCCGACCTCGAACATCGAATTGGTCTGCCACTGGCCGTTCTGCCAGGAATAGACGACGCCGGTGAATTCGCGGAAGTTGATCTCCGGATCGAAGTTGGTGGCGAAATATTTGCCGTGGCTGCCGGCATTGATGTCGACGATATCGACGGCGGTGACCTTGTCGAAATACTCATCCTTGGCGAGGCGCGCATAGGCGTTGACCACGCCCGGGTCGAAGCCGACGCCGAGGATGGCGGTGACGCCCCTTTCCTTGCATTCCTGCGCGCGCTTCCATTCGTAGTTTCCGTACCACGGCGGCGTCTCGCAGATCTTCTTCGGATCTTCGTGGATCGCGGTGTCCATGTAGGCAGCACCCGTATCCATGCAGGCACGCAGCACCGACATGTTGACGAAGGCGGAGCCGACATTGATGACGATGCCGGCCCTGGTCTTTTCGATCAGCGCCTTTGTCGCCTCGACATCCATGGCGTCGAGCGCATGCGCCTCGAGCGTCACTTCGGTTTTCAGGCTCTTTTTCTCGTGGACCGAGTCGACGATCGCGCGGCACTTTTCGACCGTCCTGGATGCGATATGGATGTCTCCCAGTACATCGCAGTTCTGTGCGCATTTGTGCGCCACGACCTGAGCCACGCCACCGGCGCCGATGATGAGAACGTTCTTTTTCATTTCGGGGGATGTCTCCTTTTCCCTTGGGATATGACGAGCCTAGAGCGCCGTGCGTTCAGAAGAACGCGCTAAGGGCGCTATAGCCCTTTGATTCTAAAGCATCTTATCCGCCTTAAGTGATGCCACTTAAAGGCGGGATGCTTTAGGAAAGGCTCTGTTCGTAGTCGGCGAAGGTGAATTCGCGGACGAGCCTGACGCTGCCGTCAAGGTCTCGGATGGCGATCGATGGCATGCCGACGCCGTTGAACCAGTTCTTCTTGACCATGGTGTAGCCGGCCGCATCCTGGAACGAGACGCGGTCGCCGACCTTCAATGGCTCGGGAAAGCGGAACTCGCCGAAGATATCGCCGGCAAGGCAGGATTTGCCGCAGATCATGACGCTGTGTTGGCCAGCATTGGGCTCGACCTTTGCGCTTTCGCGGTAGATCAAGAGGTCCAGCATATGCGCCTCGATCGAGCTGTCGACGACGGCGAGATCCTTGCCGTTGTTGAGTGTGTCGAGAACGGTGGTCTCGAGCGTCGTGCTCCGGGTGATCGACGCTTCTCCGGGCTCGAGATAGATCTGGACGCCATGGCGGCCGGAAAAGGCCTTCAGGCGCTCGCAGAAGGCATCGACCGGATAGTCGTCGCCGGTGAAGTGAATACCGCCGCCTAGGCTGATCCACTCGGCGCGGGAAAGTAGCGCGCCGAACTTTTCCTCGATCTCCGACAGCATCCGGTCGAACAGGCCGAAGTCCTTGTTCTCGCAGTTGTTGTGGATCATGAAGCCGCTGATGCGGTCCATGACGGCCTCGACCTTGGCCGCATCCCATTCGCCGAGCCGGCTGAAGGGGCGGGCGGGATCGGCAAGGTCGAAACTGGATGAGCTCATTCCCGGATTGAGGCGCAGGCCGCGGGCGATGCCGGATGCCTTGTCCGCGAAACGGTCCAGCTGGCCGATCGAGTTGAAGATGATCTTGTCGGCATGGCCGATCACCTCTTCGATTTCGTTGTCGCCATAGGCGACGCTGTAGGCATGGGTTTCGCCGCCGAATTTCTCGCGCCCGAGCCGCACCTCATAGAGCGACGAAGAGGTCGTGCCATCCATGTATTCGCGCATCAGATCGAAGACCGACCAGGTGGCGAAACACTTGAGCGCGAGTAGCGCCTTGGCCCCCGATTTGTCGCGCACGTAAGCGATCTTCTCCATGTTTCGAAGCAGCTTCGCCTTGTCGATCAAGTAATAGGGGGTCTGGATCATGATGTGCCTTGTGTCTTCAAAAGCTCGCGGTGTCGGTGAAAGGAGTAGGGCTATCTGATGTGCAGCCCGAGTGCCCGTCGTTTCATGGCGCGGGCGGCAAGCGAGATATTGACCGAGCGCTTCGAGCGATAATTCGTGGCCAATGTCGCCGCGCTGCCTGCGTCGCCCAACAGGATGGAGGTGGGCAAACGCTCGGGAGCGTGAGAACCGTTTGGCGCCGACGTCGGTTGGAACACTTCGTCTCCCGTCGAGCCCAACCAGATCAGCTCGTGCTCGGCGGGGCGCCGGAGAAAGGCCGCGGCCTCAAGAAAGTCGGCTTGAGCGGCCGCATCCTGCGGGTCGAGAAGAAGGCGTTCCTGGCTGGCGTGGATCGCCGTCCCGATCCTGTGCGGATCGTCCTTCGGTTTGCGCCACAGCAGATATCGTCCGTCGATCAGGTCGATATATTCGTCGATCCTGCCGACGGGCAGAGGCTCTTCGGCAAACGGCCCGAAGAACTGGAAGGGATCTGTGGTGGATGCCGGTTCGCGGCTTGCGCATCTGTCCTCGCAAGCTTCGCGCTCGAAGTCGACAATACGTGCGACCGAGACCGCGATTTGCGGCCAGTTCGAAAGCGCTTGCTCGGCTACGCAAAGCGGCAGACCAGCGGCGCGCCAGAGGGCGTGGAGGATGGCAAGGCTGACACGCGCCGTTGCCGACAGGTCGAAGCACTCCGGATCGCCTGCGTCGGCCGGGCGTCGCACGCCCCTCAGCATGTCGCAATCGAAAAGTTCGCCGAGCGCTGCCCGACTTTCGCCGAATGCGGTGACGATTTCGAGCTCGGTGAACAGGCCCGAGTGCCAGCTGTCAATTTGCGGGATGTTTTTCATATACGCTGTCGAGAACTAAGGGCCTGCTCGCTATCAGGAAGTCCGCTCAAGGCGGCACGAGCCGGCGATCGATTTCATCGTCTCAGCCAAAAGAGAGATAGCTGGGATGGAGTGACATACCCCGGTCGCGTACGACAAAAGCCGCGGCCGGGTTACGATCCCGTTTTCAGGCGCGCGGGTTCTCGAAGGGCATATGAAGTCACGATCAGCATGCCACTATCGTAATTGCGACGGCGCGTATGTCAAGGCGATGCGCCGGATGTGCGGAACCGCCGCACTTTCCCCATGACCTTCCGCCCAATGGTGCCAGCCGCTCCCGTCCGGTCTCAGCCCAGCAAGGTTGCTGACTGCGGCGCAGCGGCCGAATTGAACGGAAATACGGTGGACGCTGGTTTGGCCGTGCTCGGATCTGAAGGTGAGACGGGAGCCTCACGAGATGGAACAAAATCGCGGCCGCCGTGCGAATATTGGAAGAGCGATCCCGCTCTGGCTTCCGTTCTGGTTTTGCATTGATTGAGAACCGGCGCCCGAGCTGTCACATTATCAGGGTCGCTTGACGTGCAGCCATCCTCCCGGCTGCGATAGCGATGTTCCCTCTGGAGGTTATACACCTCTCAATTTGAGGCCGCCGTCTGAACGGTGGCCTTTTTCTTTTTCTGTGTTCGACCGCTGGCAAAGCCGCATCCGAAGGGGTGGACTTGCGAACCCGAAATCTCCGTGGTAACGTTCCCACGAGTTCATGCCATGGGAGGGCGTGTTTGATGCAGCGGAGGCGGCCGACGATCATTGACGTCGCGCGCAAGGCAGGGGTGTCCAAGAGCACCGCCGGCCGGGCACTCTCCGGCGCGTCCAATGTCACGGACGAGGCGCGCGAGCGGGTTCTCGATGCGGCCCGTGCCGTCGGCTATGAGCGCAACGATCTCGCCGTCGGCATGCGGTCCGGCCGCACCGGTTTGCTTGGTCTCGTCATCCCTGACATTACCAACCCGTTCTGGGCCGAGGTGGCGCGCGGTGCGCAGGATCGCGCGGTCGAAAACGGGGCCTCGCTGCTGGTGTTTTCTTCCGATTGGGATCACAGCCGCGAAGCCAGCCACCTCCGGGCCCTGCGGCAGGCACGGGTCGATGGCGCGATTATCAATCCGGTCGCCGACAATTTCGACGATCTCGACAGGTTCGGACTGCCCTTCGTGCTGATCGGCTCGAGTGCCGAGCGTTTTCCGGCGACCTCCAGTGTCGGTTCCGATATCGCCCAGGCGGTACGGCTCGGCATGGACCATCTGGTTTCCAAGGGGCATCATGCGCCGGCGCTGATCCTGGGGCCGAAGTCGCGTATCGCGCGGGCCCGGTTTCTGCGGACTTTCCACGAACATTGCGTCGACCGCGACATCGACCCGACAGCACTTCCAATGGAAGACGGTGAATATACCGTCGAAGGCGGGCGCACGGCGATGATGCGGTTGCTGCAACGCGACCGGGTCGGCCATCTCGCGGTCTTCGCCGCCAACGATCTGATGGCGCTTGGCGCCATGGTCGCAGTCCGCGAAGCCGGGCTTCGCTGCCCGGAGGATGTCTCGATCCTCGGTTTCGACGGCATTCCCGCAGGCGCATTTTCCTGGCCGGGACTGACGACGGTTGCCAAGCCCGGGCGTGAGATCGGCGTGCGCGCCGTCGACTGCCTGTTCGATGAAATCGCCGGCCGTCCCGAGCATGGCCGGGTGTTCATGCCATGCCGGCTGATCGAGCGCGGCTCGTTGGCCGATCTGTCGCTTGACCAGCCCAGACGCGCAGCAAGCTCCGGGAGGGGGTAGGAATGACCAATCGTGACGAGGTGGTGATCTCGCCTAAGTTTGGGAACGTTCCCAAATCAAGCGCACGCCGCAAGACGGGACGCGTTGCGCTCGCCGCCGACGGCTGGCGGCGCTGGTGGCCCTATTACGTCATGATGGCGCCGGGCTCCTGTTCTTCCTCGTCTTCCATTACCTGCCCATCTGGGAGGCGCGCATCGCCTTCGAACAGGTCCGGATCGTGCCGCCCAACATCTGGGTGGGCATCAAGCATTTCCAGGTGCTGTTCTCCTCACCGGTGTTCTGGCAGGTGCTCGCCAACACGCTGATCATCTCCGCGATGAAGATGGTATTCTTCCTGCCGGTGCCGATCATCGTCGCGCTGCTCCTGAACGAGGTTCGCGGCGGGTCGCTGCGCAAGTTCATCCAGTCGGCGATCTACCTGCCGCATTTCCTGTCCTGGGTGGTGATCGCCGGCATCTTCATCGCGGCGCTGTCGCCGACCGACGGTGCCGTCAACAATCTCATGGGCATGGCCGGCATGGCGCCCCGCTCGTTCATGACCGATACCGGCGCTATCCGCTGGGTACTCGTCTTCACGGAAATCTGGCGTTCGGCCGGTTGGGACAGCCTGCTCTATCTCGCCGCCATTATCGCTATCGACCAGCAGCTCTATGACGCAGCCGAGATCGACGGCGCCAACCGCTGGCAGAAGATCAGGCATGTCACCCTGCCGGGCATCGTGCCGACGATCGCGACGCTGTTCATCCTCAACGCCGGCATGTTCCTCAACGCCGACCTCAACCAGGTGATCAACCTCTCCAACGACGTAGTGCGCAGCAAGATCGATATCGTCGACACCTATGTCTACCGCATCGGTTTGCAGACCGGCGAATACTCGTTGGCAACGGCCGCCGGCCTGTTCAAGGCCGTGCTCGGCACGATGATGATCGTGATTGCCCACTTCGTTTCCAAACGCCTGACCGGGAAGGGAGTCTGGTAATGGCCCTGTCACGCAAGACCCCGATCGAACGCATCGAATATGCGATCATCGTTTCGACGCTGCTGTTGCTCGTCGTCGTCACGGTCCAGCCGATCCTCAACCTGCTCGCCGTCTCGCTGTCGGAGCCGGCAAAGGTGCCGGGCATGAGCGGGCTGACCATCATACCCAGGGGCTTCTCCTTCGAGGTCTGGAGCGTTCTCCTGCAGCACCCCAATGTGCAACGCGGCATCTTCAACTCGATCTTCATCACCGCCGTCAGCACCGTGATCGGCGTCGTCGGCACCGCACTGATGGCCTGGGGCCTTTCGCGGCCCGGCCTGCCTGGCCGCAAGGCGCTGTTCATCCTCGTTCTCGTCACCATCGTGTTCGAGCCCGGCATCATTCCGGACTACTTCGTCAACAAGCGCCTCGGCCTTCTCGACAGCTACTGGTCGGTGATCCTCTTCAAGGCGGTCAACGCCTGGTACCTGATCATCCTCATCCGCTTCTTCGAGGAAATCCCGAAGGAGCTGCTGGAAGCCGCCGAACTCGATGGCGCCAACCCTTTCCAGGTGTTCTGGCATCTGGTCCTTCCGCTCGCCAAGCCGGCGCTCGCGACCATCTCGCTGTTTTATCTCGTCTTTCACTGGAACGAGTTCTTCCGCGCGATGATCTATCTGAACGATCAGGGCAAGTGGCCGTTGCAGGTGGTGCTGCGCCAGTTTGTCATCGACGGTGACAAGGTCGCGATCGTCGGCGCCAACAACGCCAGCAACAATACCGGCGCGAGCCAGATCGATCTGAGGTCGCTCAAGGCCGGCATGATCCTTCTGACCATCGTGCCGATCCTGGCGATCTACCCGCTGATCCTGAAATTCTTCACCAAGGGAACCATGAGCGGCGCGCTCAAGGGCTGACGACGACACGAGACACGACAAAGAAGCCTATCTAAACGGAGGAGACGAAATGCTTAGAAAAATGGTCCTGCTGGCATCGACAGCCCTGGCGCTCAGCCTTGGTGCTGCCGCCCCGACAATGGCCGAACCGGTCAAGATCCGGGTTGTGTCCAAGGACTTCACCCCATCCAACCCAGACGACGTCAAGCACCTGCAGCGTATTGAGGAAGCGCTCCGGGCGCAGGGCACCGATCTCGACATCGAACTCGTCGACCTGCCGTCTTCCGGCTATGCCGACAAGCTGTCGGTCATGCTGCTTTCGGGCGATATCCCCGACCTGATCTATTTTCAGGGTGGCGACGCCAAGATGGTCGAGCAGGGCGTGCTTGAAGACCTCGGCCCGATGTTGGCCGACACCAAGTACCTGAAGGACGCGCTGTGGCCGCACAATGTCGAGCGCCTCAAGAACTATCCCTACCTGCTCTACGTCTATCCGGTGCGCGGACCCCAGCCGGTGATCCGCAAGGACTGGCTGGAAAAGACCGGCCTCAAGGCGCCCGAAACCGTCGAAGACTATGTGACTTTGTTCAAGGCCATCAAGGACGGTGATCTCGACGGCAATGGCGTCGCCGACAGCTACGGCGTGACCACGGCCGACAACACCAACGAGCTCGATTCGATCTTCAACCAGGCCTTCGGCATCACCGGAACCTGGATGAAGAACGCAGGCGGTGAGTGGGTGCAGTCGCGCATCACCTCCCAAGAGAAGGATAAGATCGCCTTCTACGCCTCGCTGCGCGAGCAGGGCCTCTACGATCCCGAATACATCACCACCAAGTTCGACGTGAAGGAAGACAAGTTCTACACCGGCCGGGCGGGCGTGATCTTCGGCTCCTCCGGCGAAGTCATCGACATCTATGGCGGCAAGATGCGCCAGGTCCATCCGGGTACCGAACTGGTGCTTCTGGCGCCACCGAAGGGACCGGGCGGGCAGGGCCTTGCAGCGGTCGACGTCTCCAAGGAATCGCGCGGGCTGGCGATTTCCGCCATCTCCGAGCACAAGGCCGAAGTGATGAAGCTGCTCGACTTCATGGCGAGCCCCGAAGGCCAGATGTTCGATCGCCTCGGCTTCGAGGGTCAGGAATACACCAAGGACGGCGACAGCTACAAAGTCACCGACAAGATCGCGACCTGGTACGCCCGTTTCATGGTTGCGGCCAACTGGACCCCACCCGTCGTTTGGCAGTCCGAAGCGGCGCAGCAGTCGCTGGCGACGATCCAGAAGGACTTCAAGCCGGACAACACCTTCGTGTGGCCGGCGGACTACGCGGCCGATCTCGACGCGACCGAAAACGTCTATCGGTCCTGGGTCTACAAGTTCATCTCCGGCGCCGCCAAGATGGATCAGTGGGACCAGTATGTCGCGGAGTGGGAAGCGGCAGGGGGAAAACGTCTCAACGAGTATGCAAGGACAGTTCTAGATGCAGAAAAGTAGCGTTCAAGGGCTCTCCCTGAAGGGGAGGGTCCGCGCGCTCATCCATGGCGTCGCGCTCGGCGACGCCATGGGGGCGCCGGTCGAAAAGCTGCCGGCCGCGGAGATCGCGGCCAGGTATGGGCGGGTGACGTCGCTTAACACCGAGTGGCACAAGATGTCGCTGGATGCCACGGCCCGCAACGGCCGGGTGCGCGGCAACGGCATCGTCACCGACGACACGCTGATGACGCTCTGCCTGATGGATATCTATGGCGAGGTCCGCAGGCATCTCGATGCCTGGGACATGGCCGACGGCATGGTCAAGCAGATCGCCTGGGTGCCGCGCTACGTGCCGGAACTGCAGCGCGAAGCGATGCTGATCGAGCGGCTGTTCTATCCCGAGAAGTGGATATTCCAGCGCCACCAGCTTACCTCGTGCGATCCGCGCCAAGGTGGCATCGGCAACATGGTCAATTGCGGCGCGGCGATGTATGTGGCGCCGATCGGCGTCGTCAATGCCTGCGATCCGAAGGCCGCCTATGACGAGGCGATCGCATTCGCCTCCGGCCACCAGGAAAGCTTCGGGCTTGAAGCTGCCGGCGCGTTTGCCGCCGCAGTCGCCGCGGCCTTCATCCCGGGAACGGATATCGAAGGCGTGATCGAAGCGGTTCTGGCACTGGCCAAGGACGGCACGCGCAACGCCATTGCTGACATCGCCGAAGTTGCCCGCAAGCTCAAGGCGCAGGGTGCTGACTATCAGACAGTCGTTGCCGCGTTTCATGCGGCCATCGCGCCCTATTCTCCCATGGGCGACGACGTCAACCACACGCCCGCCAAGGCAGGGCGGCTGACTGCCGCCTATCAGCCAAGCCGCCTCGGCTCGATCGAGGAACTGCCTTTGGCACTTGGATTCTGCCTGTTCAACGACGGCGATTTCCGCCGGTCGATCGAGGATGGCATCAATTCCGGCCGCGATACCGACTCCATTGGCGTCATGGCTGGCGCGATCCTTGGCGCGATGCATGGCGAAGGCGTCATCGATGCCGCCGACCACGCCCTGCTCGACGATGTCAACAAGCTGGACCTCACCGCCTCCGCCGATCGGTTCTCCGAAACGGCGACCATCATCCAGGCCGCCGACCAGGCGGTAGCCGACCGGCGGACCAGCTTCCGCGCTGCCCTCACATTCTGATTGATAACGAAAGACGCATGATGCCCAAGCTCAGCAAAGAGACGATTTACGAGAAGATCTATGCCGGTTTCATCGGCAAGGCCATTGGCGTTCGCCTTGGTGCGCCGGTCGAACCGACGATCTGGAGCTATGAGCGCGTCCAGAAGACCTATGGCGAAGTTACCCAGTACCTGCGCGATTTCAAGAATTTTGCCGCCGATGACGACACCAACGGCCCGGTCTACTTCATCCGTGCTCTGCGCGACTATGGCCTCAAGGCCAGTGCGGCCGATGTCGGCAAGACCTGGGTGAACTATGCCGCCGAAGAGCATGGCATGTACTGGTGGGGCGGTTTCGGCGTCTCGACCGAACACACCGCCTACCGCAACCTGCGCGCCGGCATCCCCGCGCCGCAGTCCGGATCGATCGCCCAGAACGGCGCAACCGTTGCCGAACAGATCGGCGGCCAGATCTTCATCGACAGCTGGGGCTGGGTGCATCCGGGCGAGCCGCAGAAGGCGGCTGACGCTTCGGCCCGTGCGGCAAGCGTCGCCCATGACGGCGACGGCCTGAATGGCGCCCGCTTCTGCGCCGCCGCAATCGCCAAGGCATTCGAGGCGACGTCGATCGCCGAGGTGATCGACGCTGCCATGGCGACCATTGACGCAAAATCGACCTATGCCCGCGTTGCGCAGGCCGTGATCGACTTCCACAAGGCCAGCCCCGGCAACTGGCGCGCCTGCCGTGACATGCTGACGGCCGAATGGGGCTATGACCGCTATCCCGGCGTCTGCCACATCATCCCGAACGCCGGTGTCACTGTCATGGCGATCCTTTATGGCGAAGGCGATCTGCCGCGCACCGCCGAGATCGCGACCATGGCCGGCTGGGATACCGACTGCAACGCCGGCAATGCCGGTGCCATCGTAGGCACGTTCCAGGGGCTTCAGCCGAACTGGCACAAGTACCGCAAGCCAATCAACGACTTCATCGTCGCCTCGGGCGTCGTCGGCTCGATCAACATCGTCGATATTCCGTCTTTTGCCCGGGAACTGACCGTGCTGGCGCTGCAACTGCGCGAAGACGATGTGCCGGCCCTTTGGTTCGAGGACTTTACCCGCCGTGGCGTCCGCTTCGACTTCGATCTGCCGGGCTCGACCCATGGTTTCCGCACCGAGGGCTTCAACCAGATCAGCCTCAAGGGCTCGGCCGAAAGGCAGGCCGAAGGCTCGCGCGGCTCGCTCGAGATCCAGCTTGACCGGCTCGAGCGCGGCCAGGGTGGACGTATCTTCTGGAAGCCGTTCTATCGCCGGTCCGATTTCGACGACGAGCGCTATCGTCCGATGTTCTCGCCGCTGGTCGATGCCGGACAGAAAGTGTCGTTCAAGCTATGGCTCGATCCGTGGAACGGTGACTGCAACCTGCGCGTCGCGCCCTATATCCGCCGCGCGATGTCAGGCGCGATCGAAGAGACCGGTGCGTGGCACGTTCCCAACCACGAAGGCTGGCAGGACTACGCATTCACCGTGCCGGAAGGCGCCGAAGCGATCGACGAGATCGGCATTCAGGTCGAGTACTTCGGTCGTCTGAAATTCCTCGGCCGCCTGTTCCTCGCCGATTTCAAGATCGAGGGTGCTGGCAAGACTGTCATCGACCCCAAGACCGAAGTGCAGGAGTGGGGTGCGATCTCGCGCTTTACCTGGAACCGTGGTCACTGGACGCTGCAGGACGGCCGCATTCACGCCCATACGGCCAGCGATGCCGATATGTGGACGGGCCATTACTACGCCCGCGACGTCGAGGTCCTGGCGGATATCAAGCCGCTTACCGGGCCGTCGCAACTGGTGACGGCCCGCGTGCAGGGCACCAGCCGGTTCTATGCCGCAGGCTTCGACGGCGACGACGTCGTCATCCTCAAGGAGGATTTCGGCACCACCGTTCTCGCGCGCGCCCCGTTCAAGCGTGAGCTCGGCAAGAGCTACGGTTTCGCGTTTTCGGTAAAGGGCGATGCGCTGTCCTTTGCCATCGACGGCAAGCCGTTGATCGAGGCGAGCGATGACCAGTTTGCCTATGGCATGGCCGGCCTTCGCCTCGGCGCGCTCGGTCGCATGAGCGTCGGAACGTTCGAGATTATCGAGTCCGCCTGAGCGGGTTTGATCCTGCCTGCCGGTCCAACGGGCCGGCGGGCCAGAACCGCATCGGCCTATCAATTGGGAGGAGAAACCATGTCCGAGATCGAACTGCGGAATGTGGGAAAGAGCTACGGCAGCCTGCCGGTGCTCGATAATATTTCGCTGGACATGGGCAGCGGCGAATTCGTGGTGCTGGTCGGCCCGTCCGGTTGCGGAAAGTCGACGCTGCTGCGGATGATCGCGGGGCTGGAAGACATCAGCGCCGGCGAAATCACCATCGGCGGCCGGATCGTCAACGACATGCCGGCCAAGGAGCGCGACCTTGCCATGGTGTTCCAGAGCTATGCGCTCTATCCGCACATGAAGGTGGCCGACAATATGAGCTTCGCGCTGAAGCTCGCCGGCGTTTCGAAGAGCGAGATCAAGCGTCGCGTCGATGAAGCAGCCGACATCCTTGGCCTTGGGCATCTGCTCGAACGGCTTCCACGCGAATTGTCGGGCGGTCAGCGTCAGCGCGTGGCCATGGGGCGCGCCATCGTGCGCGATCCGCGTGCATTTCTCTTCGACGAGCCGCTCTCCAATCTCGACGCCAAGCTCCGGGTGAAGATGCGCGGCGAGATCAAGAAGCTGCACCAGCGGCTGGGCAAGACCACGATCTATGTCACCCACGACCAGACCGAGGCCATGACCATGGCCGACAAGATCGTGGTTCTGAACGGTGGCAAGATCGAGCAGATGGGGCCGCCGCTGGAGCTTTACAAAAACCCGCAGAACCTGTTCGTTGCCAGCTTCATCGGCTCGCCTGAGATCAACCTCTTGCGTGGCGAGGTCGACGGCCAGATGCTACGGCTTGCCGACGACGCCCGCCTGCCGCTGCCTTCGGGCCATGGGCTCGCACAGGGGCGCAAGGTCGTCTACGGCATCCGCCCGCAACACATCCAGCTTGCCGACAACGGCATCGCCGCCGAGGTTGTGCTGGTCGAGCCGACCGGGGAGGCACAGGAGGTCATGCTGCGACTCGAGACCACGGATATCACCGTGGTTCTCGGCGAAAGCGCATTACTGCAATCGGGCGCGAACGTGACGATCGGCTTCGACACCGCCAATATCCTATTGTTCGACGACAAGACCGGCGGGCGCATCCAATGAGCGAATTTGGCAGGAAACACTGGGATCCGAACGCCGAGGGGCCTCTCGAAGGGGTCAAGGTTCTCGACCTTTCGCGTCTCGTCGCCGGCAACATGTTGTCGCTGCAGCTTGCCGATTTCGGCGCCGACGTGATCAAGATCGAACCGCCGGCCGGTGATCCGCTGCGCGAATGGAAAGACGAAGGCCTGTCGCTGTTCTGGAAGACCTATGGGCGCAACAAGCGCTCTGTCGTCCTGAATTTGCGCGAAACGGCCGACCGCGAGGCACTCTGGGCGCTGGTTGCGAGCGCCGACGTCTTCATCGAGAATTTTCGCCCGGGAACGCTCGAACAGATGGGCTTTGGCCCGGAGGCGCTGCTCGCGCGCAATCCCGATCTCGTCGTCGTGCGCATATCCGGTTTCGGGCAGACAGGCCCCTATGCGGAATTTCCCGGCTTCGGCACCATCGTCGAAGGCATGAGCGGCTATGCCTACCGCACCGGTTTTCCCGACCGCGAACCTGTGCTGCCGCCGCTCGCGCTCGCCGACATGATCGCCGGTGTCTACGGCATGTCGGCGACGATGACGGCGCTCTTTGCGCGCGAAAAGGGCAGAGCGCGCGGGCAGGTCATCGACCTGTCGCTGCTGGAGCCGATCTTTTCCGTGCTTGGCCCCGAGGCCGGTATCTACGCGCTCAACGGCACGGTCAAGGAACGCATCGGCAGCGCCTCGAACACCGCATGCCCGCGCAACGTCTACCGCTGCGCCGATGGCAAATACGTCGCGCTCTCCGGTTCGACGCCGGCGGTCGCCCGGCGGATATTCGAGATCATCGGCCGGGCCGACATGAACGATGATCCGCGCTTCCGCTCCAACAGCGAACGCCTCAAGCATCGCGATCTGGTCGATGACGCCATCGGAGCCTGGTTTGCCGTGCGCTCGCATGACGAAGCCCTTGCCACCATGCGCGACAGTGGCGCAACGGTCGGGCCGATCTACAACATTGCCGACGCCACCGAGGACGCACATTTTGCCGAGCGCGAGGTGATCGTATCGCTGGATGATGCGGAGCACGGTGCGCTGCCCATGCACAACATCGTGCCGCGCATGTCCGAAACACCGGGACGCTTCCGGCGTCCGGCACCGGCGCTTGGTGAACATACGGCCGAGGTGCTGGCAGAAGTGGGGTTTAATGCCACGATAGCGGCGGCGATCGTTGCCGGAGCAGGCCGATAAGGCTGCGTCCCGCTTTACGCGCCGGCCATTCGGACCGTTACGGTAAAAGGGGCAGAAGGTCATCTCTACAGACGACATGCACCTTGTTGCCGTCGGGGTCGCGCAGATATGCACCGTAGTAGCCATCTCCATAGTGCGGCCTCGGACCGGGAACGCCCTCGTCCGTACCGCCGGCCGCAAGGCCGGCAGCATGGGCCTGGTCGACCGCCGCAGGTGTCGGCGCGAGAAATGCGACCATGCTACCGTTTCCCACACTGGCAGGCTTCCTGTCGAACGGCTCATAGACGTAGAAGCGCGGCAATGCCTGGCCTGATGCGATCCAGCACGCTGCAGCCGGTCCGCCATCCGGAGCAACTGTTCGCCTGACAAGACCAAGAGGCGCGAGAACGGCGTCGTAGAAGACGGAGGCACGATCAAGGTCGCTGCAACCAACCGTGACGTGGCTGAACATGTTCATGCCCTGCCGACCGTTGGCTCTCCACTCGCCAGGATGGCGCCGGCAAGATCCAAATCGACGTTCCGGCCGGATAGCGTGACGGCAAACGTACGTCCCTCGAGCGGTATCTTGCGGGCGAGCACAGCCGCCAACGCGACAGCGCTTCCAGGCTCGAGAGCCAAGCCGAATTCGCTGAAGGCCACGCGCATGGCCTCCTTTGCTTCGTCATCCGTGACAGCAAGCGTACCGGCCAGATCAGGTCTGATGATCTCGAAGGGAATCTCTGCCATGTAGAGCCCGCTGATGGCGTCGCAGATCGAATGGCCGCCTGGTGCCAGGTTGATGCGTTTGCCGGCTGCGAGCGATTTCGCCATCTTCTCGAACCCAACGGCCTCGACGCCATAAACCTTGGTGGACGGAGACGCCTTGCTCAACCCCAGCAGGCAACCGGCGGTCAGTCCGCCGCCGGAGCAGCAGGTCAGCAATACATCGATCTGGGCATTCAGCCTCGCGGCCTGTTCCGCCATTTCAAGCGCGACGGTGCCGGCACCGGCAACCACCCAGAAATCGTCGGCCGGCGGTATAAGCACCCGATCCTCGCGACGCGTGATTTCAGCTGCCACGTCGGCGAGGTCTTTCATCGGAACCTTCACGACGCGTGCTCCATAGGCCGCGATCCGTTCGGCCTTTGCCGCCGGTGCGGTCTCCGGCACGACGACCACGGCTGATGTGCCCATCAGGCCGGCGCAATAGGCAATCGCAAGGCCGTGATTGCCGGAAGACCGGGCGACGACGCCACGCCGCCGTTCGTCGTCGGTCAGCGACCCTACCCTGTTGACCGCGCCACGCAGCTTGAACGAACCCGTGACCTGCAGGCTTTCAGCCTTGAGCAGCAACCGGCCACCATATTTCTGGTTGAGATATGGCGATTCCAGCAGGGGCGTCTCGATGCAGTATTTGCCGATACGGCGGGCGGCCGCTTCGACATCGTGTAGAGTTGGCAGGGAAGTTGTCGGGACGGTGGAGAAGGGCATGACATTGATCCGGCGCTGCAATTTGTTTTACAAATGCACCGATGCCATAAGAGTTCAATTGGTTTATTGCCCTCGGAGCATTTGAGATGCTGGATTACCGCGCCGTCGCCGACGTTGTCGCCGGCGAGATCGCCTCTGGAAAGCTGCCGCCCGGTTCGCGGCTGCAGCCGCAAAGAACCTTTGCCTATGAGAGAGGAATAGCGGTCTCGACCGCCAGCCGTGTTTATGCCGAACTCGTTCGCCGCGGTCTGGTTATCGGCGAAGTCGGGCGTGGGACCTTCGTCAGGACGCCGGACCGGCTGCAATCTGCGCGGATCAGCGAGATCGCCGACGCGCCGATCGATTTGCAACTGGCGACATCGGGTTCCCTGGAGCAGGCGGCCCTGATGGCGCCGGCGTTCAAGAACATGGCCAACCCGGCAACACTCTTTGACGCGATGGACGCTCTCGGTCCCTTCGGGCCAAAGGGCGTCGGCGAGATCGTCGCGCGCTATCTCGCGCACGATCATTGGTCCCCGAGGCCTGACGGCATCCTTCTTGCCGGTGGAGGACGCCAAGCGATTGCATGCGCCATGGCAGCTGTCTGCAAACCTGGCGATCGCATCGGTGTCGAGCCGTTGACCTATCCGTCGGTCATCCGCATGGCGGCTCGGCTCGGCTTGCAGCTCGTGCCGCTTGAGATCGACGGTGACGGCGTCGACGTTGCGGCGCTTATCAGGGTGCATCGCGCGAAGCCGCTCGATGCGATCTACATCCAGCCGACCATCCATAACCCGCTCGGCTTTTCGATGTCGCACGCACGACGAACTGCCCTCGCCGAGGCGCTCGAGGAGACCGGGCTGCTCTGCATCGAGGACGCTGCCTTTGCATTCCTTTCCGACGCGGCACCGCTTGCGGCCTATGCGCCGGAGCGTGTCGTCTACGTCAACAGCATGCAGAAGCGGCTTGGTCCGGGCGTTGGCGTTGGCATTGTCGTCGCGCCGCCGCAGGTCAAGGATCGCATTGCCGCGGTCATGCGTGCCGGAGGCTGGATGGCGTCGTCCCTATCAATGCGCTTGGTGCTATCCTGGATCTCTGACGGCACAGCCGCCCATGTTTCGGAGCTGAAGCGGAAGGATGGGCGCGATCGGCAGTTGCTGACGGCGCGCATTCTCGGCCCCGTGTCGCCGTCGGCGGAAAGCAACGCCTTTCATATCTGGCTCGAACTGCCGGAGATCTGGAGTGCCGGGGCGTTCGTTTCGGCGGCCGCTGTACAAGGCGTCGCCATCACGCCTGCGGGCGTGTTTAGTGCCATCCCAGGGCGTGCACCAAACGCGGTGCGCGTCGCGATCTCCGCTCCGCCGCTCAAGGACCTGGAGCGCGGGCTTCACGTGATCCGATCCCTGCTGGCCTCGGTGCCTGGCGACGCCGAGATCGAGTGACGAAGACTTGAAGCAAGCGGGGGCATGGCCCGGCGCTTTTAATCTCGCCAACATCTCTACATCAGCGAACTACCATCCTGCCGCGCAGCATCTCACAACAGTGAAATGCGGCTCGCGTCAGCCGACGAACAGCGCGCGCAGCCGGGCGAATAGGCCGCTGCGTTCGCCAGTCGAGATCGACCTGACGAGTTCTGCGGCCGTCTGCGCGTTCACCGTTGCACCGAAATGGCAGTAGCAGATCACGCCGTGCAGCTGCCAGTCGCGCAACTCGAAGAACCTGAGGGCTTCGCCATAGGTGTCGTTTTCCATGCCTGCGGCACGCAGCATGGTATCTTCGAACGCGACGGAGATCGGCGAGCCGTCGCTGCGCAATGTATCGCGCACGGCAGCGGACTGGTGTTCGGTTTCATACAATGTCGCCAAGTGTCGGGACGGGCTCTGCTCGAGAACCTCCGCCCAACGTTCGAGGCGTTCCCTGCGAGACATGCTCAGCGGCCGGCATTCCGGTTCGATTTGTGCAAAGACCTGCAATTGCTCGCGTGTATGGTGCTTCATTGTTGCCTCCATTTAGACGATAGATGCTCTGCGCCAGCCCATTTCACCCTACCGAAAGCGTGACTCTTGTTGGGCGCGAAGTCCAATCACGATGATGCTTCGTGACCCGCTGCCAATCCGGCGCCGCGACAATCCGTCCACAGGCAACACGCCCGCATGGGCGAAGTACCCAGATTTTGACATCTTGTGGGATCACTCAGGCTGCGTATTGAGGGAGGCTTCCATGAAGACAAAGGCACGCGACCGCGAACTCATCGACGTGATGAGACGATATTTCGCGGCAAAAGCTGAGCTATCCGAGCTACGAGCGCAGCTGGAGCAGGCCAGACGCGCCGCCGGTGCGGACATCGGTAGCTTTTACGATCCGCGCACCAATACCAGCCATGCAGACGACGTCATGCGTTCGCATGCTCTCAACAGCGAGATGCGCTCGCTGATGGATCGAGCCGAAGCCTGGGGCAGACAAGAGATTGCGACATTGAGACGAGATTTGCCGGCGGAGGAGTTGCAATCCGAACCGGATCCAACGGATGAGCCGGCTGCATCCGGTATCGAATAAGCGCCGTCCAACCCTGAGGTCGTGCCGAGAGCCTTGACGCGTGCCCGGATACAGGGACATGCCGCCGGCATGACAACCGTAACTGCGCAAGCGCGATAGGCTCGGAGCGCCAAGTCACCCTGAGCGTGCATTGGCGGTCTTCGGTCAAGCCGTGGCGCCAAGCAGCCAAGCCCCGCTGCAGCATTGGTGCTTTCGATGAACGCAGAGAGCGATCAGGGCCTTCGCCGCGGGACATCGGCCGCGATTCCCTGTCGTTGCGTCAAAAATTGGAATAAAACCTGGAGTGGAACGTAGAATAGACCGCCTGTCGATTACCCATTGGTGCTGGTAAGCTATGGAAACTCCCTTCTCCCACAGTAAATTCCCGGTTGAATTGCGTGAGGTATTAAGACAAACTCTGTCGCGCAATCGTTTGTCCAATCGCTTCCTAGATTAGTGGCCGAAGGGCTTAGATACTGCTGTTGAATTTTTTTCGGCACGCGGATGCCAATCAATATTGGCGGAACGGCTTAAAGGTACAAATGGCTTTCTTGCTGCAAACCTTTGGGGGCTTGAGGCTCGTCGATTCAGAGGGAAGGCAAATTGCCTATCCCGAGAAAGGTTTGTTACTTCTCGCTTATTTGCTCACGACCAAAGATGGAGCCGAACACCGAACGGTGATGGCCGCATTCTTGTGGGGCAACGAAGACAGTGCCGTTCCGCTCGTGAACATGCGCAAGTTGATTTCCAGGATAAAGGTCCGCCAGGACGAAATTGGAGCGCAATTCCTCTCCTTTACCAGTAGCATGATCCATATGGATCGCGCGTCGTTGTCATCGGACATGGATCCGGCGACCGATAGCGAAATAGCCGATCCCTTGCCCCAGCTCCGCAGCCTTGCAACGCTGATGCACAGGTCATTCCTGGGGGCGGTCGGCTGTCAGAGCCGCGCTTTTTATGGCTGGCTCGCGGAACAGAAAGACCGCCAAAATACCCTTCTCAAAGCTTTGTTGCGAAAAGCGGCGCGCGCGCCGCGTTCGGAGGAAGAGGCTGACGTTCTCAAGGATGCGGGGATATTGCTCATCGAGGCGGAATACGCGGATCCGAATCCCGATACGTTGCAGTTGCTTGTCGAAATCTTTCAAGCCGAAGAGCAAGTCGACCACCTCAGGAAAATTCTCGAGAGGCGACGCGATGCGCTTGCACGAGGTGCCGATCTCGTGAACACCTTGGCGAGCCGGGATGCCGGACCTGGACCGGTCGCACGGCCGTACGCTCGTGCCGCCAGCATGTCCGAACCTGATTTTCAGACTGGATCTGGACAAACGCACCGTCATGCAATCCCTCGTCTGGTGCTGTTGCCTCCAAGCGACTATGTCGGGCGCCCGGACTTTGGCTTCATCGCGAGCGCCCTGATCGAGGACATCACCATCGGGTTTTGCGCCTTCAACAGCCTTCAGGTGATCGCCCACCATTCTGCCGTCCGGATCGGGCGCCAGCTTGAGGACCAGGCTGATTTCTTTGAGCGATTTTCTCTGAACTACATCCTCGACAGCCGGATCAGCAGTCAGACAAGCGAAGGGACGTTGTTCGTCCAGCTCATCTTCTTTCCCGATAATGAAGTCGTGTGGGCGGAAAGGTTCAGCCTGAGCCATCCGGAACTCGTCGCCACCCGGCGTGTGATCGCACGAAACATCGCGCTTTCGGTTTCAAGCGAGATCGAGCGGCATGAGGCGGCGCGTCTTTATCGCGAGCTGAATCCGGCAGCGTACCACAGCTATCTCGTGGGACGACGGCACCTGAACCGGCTGACGCTGCCGGACCTGCGGCGCGCCCGCAAGGAGATGAAGACCGCACTCCATGCGAGCGCCGATTTTGCGCCGGCGCTGAGTTCGATCGCCAGGACCTACTCAAAGGAATGGCTGCTGACGGCACGTGGCGACCTCGAACTGCTGAAGGCGGCCGAGGTGTTTGCTACGCGTGCCATCGGGGCCCGCCGGAATCTGGCAGACGGCTATCGCGAGTTCGGCGTGGCCAAGCTGTTGCAGGGGGCTTTCGATGAAAGCGCGGAAGCAATGGAACTCGCGGAGACGCTTGGTCCCCATTATGCCGATATCATTGCCGACCATGCCGATACACTCGTCCATTGCTCGCTTCCCGGCAAGGCGTTGGAAAAGATCGAACATGCGATTGAGCTCAATCCGTTGAGCCCGGACTCCTATCTCTGGACCGCCGCAGGTGCGAACTACGCGTTGAGTGAATTCGAGACATCGCTGGATTACATCGGACGTATGGCCGATCCGAGCCTGGCCGACAGGCTCTCGGCCGCGAACTGGGCGATGTTGGGCCATAGGGACAGAGCGCGTGTCTTTGTTCGCCGGGTGCGCGAAGCCAACCCCAATTTCGACCTGGACACGTGGCTTGCCGCCGTTCCCAGCAAGGAACAATGGCACAAGGACCTCTACAGAGAAGGCTTGAAGAGGGCAGGATTTTAGACCGAGCAGATCCATAGTGAGAGGGGAATACGGATGGCCAAAGTTGTTGTGATAGGTATCGAAGGTGAGGACGGCCTTTGGATTGTCGATCTGAAGGCTCGCAGCGTCGAGCCGCTGGATTCACCGAAGGCCGGGGGACTGAAGACGGTTGCCGATCTACGTGCCGCCGGGGTGAGCGTGATCAAGGGGGCCGACGTGGCGTTGGTCGTCAAGTCGGCTGCCGCCGCGTCGTCGGGGCACTACGAAGGGTAGGGCGCCGGCTTAAAAAACGGCAGCACAAGCCTGGCTGAAGGCGTGGATTGTCTCGGCCATGGGGTCAAGGTGCAGCGCAATGCTGGTGTGAAGCCTCGGCGTGACTTGGTACGCCCCGAGTTTGGACTGCTGGCGCCAGAGCGTATGCAGCGCGGGGGATGCCTAGCAATCATCCAAGCGAACTCAGGCACGGGCCGGTTACATCACAAATCATCAGCGCGCTGACTCAGGACTCCACTTTAGCGGCTTTGAATAAATCCTGAGCTTCGTAGCCTGATTGTAGCCGCTCGCCTTATAGTATTCGGCAGTGGCGCCCTCACTTTGCGACAAAAGCCACGCGCTCGAAAAGCCGGAACTCAAGGCTTCAGCCTCAAGAAATCTTAGCAGTTGCTTGCCGATGCCACGTCCCTGGTGAGAAGGCAGAACCGCGATTTCAGGAATGTACAGGCCCCTGCCGGCCGCCGACGTATGGGGGAGGCCGATCGCAAAGCCAAGCAACGCGCCATTTTCCAATGCCCCGACGCCGAGCCAACCGGGAGTGGTCGACAACTCGCCCATCCGTGCCGTCGCTCTCTCCAAGGTCCACGCCTCGTTCCAAGGCGGCCCGATATATGCCTTCACGATGATGGCCGCCGCCCGCAACGCGTGGTCTTCATTTATCCGTTGGAAGATGACCGGCATTCGAGCTCCGCTTGTCACGTGCTGTTAAGGCAGAAATCACGGCCATTCAGTATTCCAATCGCTGGCAGATAACAACTCTACGGTATTGCTGATAGTAATTCAAACGCGCTGATTGAAGCGCGAGTATTACCGGCAATCCGCCAGTCTTGAGTTCGGAATGATCTGCCACGATTTGGGGTAGCCGACCTTCGGTCCTGCTTCACTGACGCTATCGATGCGAGGCGTTGCAGCCACCTTAGAAGCCGGTGCGTGCGCAGGTTCCTCGAACTGCAACATCGCGGTCGTGCGACAAGCGCTGCTCAACCTCAGGATAATGCAGGCGGTTTGGCTGGCGCGCGCCAAACCGTGCCGGTGGAAGCTTGAACCAGCACTCATGTGAGAACGAGACTGCCGCAAATGATCCGAGGCACCGAGCGGTTTAGCCAGGCAATAGAATCAAGAAGCCGGCGAGATGCCGGCTTCCTCTGGGTGTGAATCCAATCAGGCCGTCTGGAGGCCTACAGCCGGTTCCGGATCCTCTATGGACTTGCCGGCATTGTAGACGGTCTCGTCGAGAATGCCTTCGCGCTTGGAGACGATCGTTGGCACCAACGCCTGTCCGGCGACGTTGACGGCAGTGCGGCCCATGTCGAGGATCGGGTCGATGGCAAGCAACAGGCCGACACCTTCGAGCGGAAGGCCAAGCGTCGACAGGGTGAGCGTCAGCATGACGGTCGCCCCCGTCAGGCCGGCAGTCGCGGCCGAGCCGAGCACGGAAACGAAGATGATCAGCACATATTCCTGCAGCCCGAGCGGTACGCCAAAGAATTGCGCGATGAAAATCGCCGAGATTGCCGGGTAGATCGCCGCGCAACCATCCATCTTGGTCGTAGCGCCAAGCGGGACGGCAAAGGCGGCAAACTCGCGCGGCACGCCGAGGCTCTTCTCCGTCACGGTTTCGGTGACAGGCAGGGTGCCGACAGAGGAGCGCGAGACGAACGCGAGCTGGATTGCCGGCCATGCACCGGCAAAGAAGCGCGATGGCTTCAGGCCATGCGCGATCAGCAGCGCGGGATAGACGACGAAGAGCACGATGGCGAGGCCGATATAGACAGCAGCTGCATACCAGCCGAGTTGCGCCAGCGTTCCCCAGCCATATTGCGCCACGGCGCGGCCGAGCAGGCCGATGGTGCCGATCGGCGTCAGGCGAATGACCCACCAGAGGATCTTGCGGACGATCGCGAGAAGCGACTGGTTGAAGGCAAGGAAGGGCGTGGCCGCTTCGCCTGCTTTCAGCGCGGCGGCACCAAAGGCGATGGAAACAACGAGGATCTGCAGCACGTTGAAATTCAACGACGTACTGGCACTTCCTTCCGTCAGCTTGGTGCTTGCCTCCAGGCCCAGCATGTTGCCGGGAACCAGGCCCTTGAGGAAATCAAGCCATGAGCCGGCATAGGACGGCGCCTTGGCAGCCTCCTGCGACACCGCCGAGCCGACGCCTGGCTGGATGATGAGGCCGAGCGCGATGCCGATGATGACAGCGATGAACGAGGTGATCGCGAACCAGAGGAGGGTTTGCCAGACGAGCTTCGCTGCATTCTGAAGCGTCGCCAGATTGGCAATGGAGGCAACGATCGCCGTGAACACGAGCGGCGGGACCAACGCGCGCAGAAGCTGCACGAAGATGGAGCCGATCGTCTGGAGCGTCACGGTCAACCAGTTGGGGTTGCCGGCCGCATCGACGCCCATGTTTCGGGCGATGAGGCCGAGCAGCAGTCCAATGACCATGGCTGCCAGAACTTGGAAACCGAAGGACATGAAAAACGGCTTCGGCGGGGATTTGATAGTGGCTTGGGACACGATTCACACTCGATTGATTGATGGAGCAGAGCGTTCGGGAGGAAACTTCCGCAACGGCGACAAATTAGTCAAGGTTGTGACAGAGGATAAGCAACCGTTTGGCTCGGGACCAATCATAGGTGGAATAATTTTCCCGGTTGAACGCTTGGCCACGGTGCATGGCGGAGGGGCGAAACCGGCAATCCGTTACGTTGCGCCCGTTTGCTGGGCCGCAAGCCGTGTATTCGGGCGCTGGCGGGTAGCAGCGTAAGCTATCCACACATACCAATCCGACGCCACTGCTCTATCTGGTGCCTGTGGATTTCACCCTGAGGAGAAGAGCATGCAGATCAATCGCACAGGATCGGCGAAATGGGCCGGCGGTCTCAAGGACGGTAAGGGTCAGATTTCGACGCAGAGCGGCGCGCTCAAGGAGTATCCGTATGGTTTTGCAGCGCGCTTCGAAGGCGTCGCGGGTACCAACCCGGAGGAACTCATCGGTGCGGCTCACGCCGGTTGCTTTACCATGGCGTTGTCACTGATCCTTGGGGAGGCTGGCCTGACGGCCGACAGCATGGAGACGACCGCCAAGGTCACGCTTGAGTCCGTCGCCGATGGCTTTGCCATCACGGCTATCCACCTGGCGTTGAAGGGCCGTGTGCCGGGCGCGGATCTGGCAAAATTCACTGAGCTGGCAAACAAGGCGAAAGCGGGATGCCCGGTGTCAAAGGCACTTGGTGCGGTTCCGATAACACTCGACGTCAGTTTGGCATGAGAAGCCCGTGTGCGCCGACGACAGCGCCGCGCGTCTTATTGGACGCGCAAAGGTCACTGCAGCACTTTGAATGGCCGCAACTTTATCCTGAAATCGAATTGGATTTAAGGAAACATGCGGTAGGTCGGCGCACGCGGATATCTTCATGCCAGTCGAATTCGATCGCCGGTGCGAACGAACGCGTCTTGTCGCTCAACGCCAGCCGAGTGCGGGCGCCACGTGCTTCAGGATCGCCTCGATGACGTGCGCATTGTAGTCGACGCCGAGCTGGTTCGGCACCGTCAGCAGCAGCGTATCGGCTTCGGCGACGGCCTCATCCCCGGCGAGCTGCTTGATGAGCACATCAGGCTCGGCCGCATAAGACCGGCCGAAGATCGCCCTTGTGTTCTCGTCGATGAAGCCGATCGTATCCTGTTCCTTGCCGCTTCGGCCGAAATATGCGCGGTCGCGATCATCGACGATGGCGAAGATGCTGCGGCTGACGGAAACCCTCGGCGTGCGGGTGTGGCCCGCTTCCTTCCACGCCTCCCGGTAGGCGCGGATCTGTGCTGCCTGCTGGACGTGGAACGGCTCGCCGGTCTCATCGTCCTTCAGGGTCGAACTCTGCAGGTTCATGCCGAGCTTTGCCGCCCAGACGGCGGTGGCGTTCGAACTGGAACCCCACCAGATGCGGTCGCGCAACCCTTCGGAATGGGGTTCGAGGCGCAACAGTCCTGGCGGGTTCGGGAACATCGGCCGTGGGTTGGGTTGGGCGAAACCGTTGCCTTTCAGTGCTTCGAGAAACACTTCGGCGTGGCTGCGGCCCATATCCGCATCCGACGCGCCGTCCTGCGGCTGATAACCGAAATATCGCCAGCCATCGATCACCTGTTCCGGCGATCCTCGGCTGAGACCGAGCTGCAGGCGTGAGCCGGAGATCAGGTCGGCGGCACCGGCGTCTTCGGCCATATAAAGCGGGTTCTCGTAGCGCATATCGATGACGGCCGTGCCGATCTCGATGCGCTTCGTCCTTGCGCCGACGGCAGCCAGAAGCGGGAAGGGGGAGGCAAGCTGCCGGGCAAAGTGATGAACACGGAAATAGGCGCCGTCAGCGCCGAGCTCCTCGGCGGCAACTGCAAGGTCGATAGACTGCAGAAGCGCATCGCCTGCCGAGCGGGTTTGCGACTGGGAGGAGGGGGTCCAATGGCCGAAGGAAAGGAATCCGATTTTCTTCACGATAGTGCCGCCTGCGAATATGTCGTTGATACTCTTCTAGATGGCATAGGACAGGCTCGAGGGACAGCAGTGGAGGGTCGAACGCTGTGTTTCCGATCTGCTCATGAACCACCATGTTGCACCAAGCTCCAAACACTCAACGCTCGTCATCCATATCCAACGCCGCAAGGCCATGGCAGAGTGGAAAGCCGTGACCGTAATGCCCACCTAAATCACGACCCGATGCTCCATTCCGTCCCTTTTCGAACAACGTGACAGAACCTCGGCAGGCTATGAAAAAGGCTCAAGCTGCGGAGGCGGCTCGGGGGAGAAGCCGTGACCTGAAGTTGTGATTTTCGCGGCCCGACGAGACAGCATAGTATATATTAGGCCCCAGGTCGCTTGCGCCGATCGTCTCGTATCGGGAGTTGGTCGCGTACGGTGCCCTTGTGGCAGATTTGACCGTTTCCGGCTCGAAGGGCCACACGAGAGGGATGGGGCTAAATGCGCTGGAACAAGTTGTATGCGCTCAAGAGCTACATGCGGTCCTCGCTGTGGGTCGTGCCTTTCTTCGCGCTCGTTCTGCAGCAAGCCTTCTTACGCGCAGTGCTTGTATTAGAACAGTGGACAGAATGGGTGCCGTTGTGGCCCTTGGAGACAGAGGGTACGGTTGCAGCGATGCAGGCGATTATCAGCCTGGCGCTTTCGTTCATCGTCTTCACGTTCGGTTCCCTGCTCGTCGCCATACAGATCGCGAGCGGGCAGCTTACGCCCCGGATCATCGCGACCACGCTGCTGCGCGATAACGTGATCCGTTTCACTGTGGGCCTGTTCATCTTCACCCTGCTCTTCGCCATTGGGGCGATCAGTCGCATCAGTACGTCGGCTCCGTCTCCCATCATGTGGATCTCGGGGATCTTTGGCGTCCTGTCGCTGGCTGCCTTCCTCTATTTCATCGATTATTCCGCCCGGCTATTACGTCCCGTCAGCATCATTCATCGCGTCGCCGAGCAGGGCTTTGCCGTTATCGAGGCGGTATATCCTGGCCCGCTGTCGGATACCGACGAGCGACCACAACCGGACGAGCCGTGCGAGAAGCCGGGAAACATCGTTTTGCATGTCGGGTCGTCGGACATCATTCTTGCAGTCGACGTGAAGGCCTTGACCATTCAAGCACATCGAGCGGACGGCGTGATTGAACTTGCTGCGCGCGTCGGCGATTTTGTCTCATCCGGGCAGCCACTGTTCCGCCTCTATGGCGGCGCCAAGGCAATACCAGCCAAAGACCTTCGCAACAGTGTCGTCTTCGGGCGTGAGCGGACCATCGAGCAGGATCCGACCTTCGCCTTCAGGGTTATTGTCGACATCGCCAGCAAGGCGCTTTCGAAGGCTATAAACGACCCGACGACAGCGGTGCTTGCCATTGATCAGTTGCAGCGACTGCTACGCAGCGTTGGTGGGCGCGAACTGAGCAACGAGTACGTCCGCGATGCCCAGGGACGCCTTCGTGTGGTGTTCCCGACGCCGAACTGGGAAGATTTCGTGCAACTTACGTTTCGAGAGATCCGGATCTATGGAGCGGAAAATCTGCAGATCGCAAGGCGGCTGCACGCGATGATCGACGATCTCGAAGCGGTGCTGCCGGAAAGCCGGAAGGATGCGTTGGCCATTGAGCGCAACCTGCTCGACCAGACGATCGACAAGGTCTACCTGCTCCCCGAAGACGCAGCACTCGCGCATATTGCCGATACGCAAGGGCTGGGCGGCTCTCCTAAAGCATGACTGAAATTCGCACATCCGCATAGCCAGTGTCCGAGACGTCCTGATTGGCAGGCGCACGGATTCACCACGCTCCAATCACTCAGCGCTGGTCATCCATGTCCACCGCCTCAAGGCCATGGCGGAGTGGAAAGCCGTGACCGTAATGCTCCCCTAAATCCGGTCTCTTCCTGAACTGCCGGCGGTAGCTTGCCGGCGAGATCGAGAAGGCGCGGGTAAAGTGCTGGCGCAGCGATACCGTTGAGCCGAAGCCGGCCATCTCTGCGACCCGGTCGATCGAGCAGGATCCGGTTTCGAGCAACCGTTGCGCGGTCGCCAGCCGCTGGTTCAAGAGCCATTGCGTAAAGGTGGTTCCGGTCGTCTTTCTGAAATGTCGGGTGAAGCTGCGCAGGCTCATTCCGGCCCGCGCCGCCAGCTTTTCGAGCGACAATGGCTCGTCCAGATGCTCGATTGCCCAATTGATCGTCGCGCCGAGCTGCGCCTCGCCGGCGGCGGCAGGCATTGGCTTCTCGATATATTGGGTCTGGCCGCCATGCCGGTGCGGCGCCACCACCAGCCGCCGGGCGACGCGGTTGGCGATATCTGCCCCATGATCGCGACGTACGATATGCAGACAGCAGTCGATGGCCGCGGCCGTGCCGGCCGATGTCAGGATGTCACCATCATCGATATAGAGCGCATCCTGATCCAGGGCGACCCGCGGATAGCTTCGTTGGAACTCCTCCGCCCAGGCCCAATGGGTGGATGCCGGTCGCCCGTCCAGCACGCCCGCTTCCGCCAGTACGAATGTACCAAGGCAAAGCCCGACCAGCCGCGCGCCGCGTGCATGGGCGGCCCTGACGCTCCGCAGCAAGGCTTCGGGAGGACGCTCGTCCGGATCCCGCCAGGCCGGCACGATGACGGTGTCGGCCTCCCCCAGGTGGCTCAGATCATGCGTCACTTCAATGCGAAAGCCGGAGCCAGTGGCAACCGACCCGGTATTCTCGCCGCAGATCAACAGGCGATAGCGGGGCGCTCCGAGTTTCAAAAGCTCATCGCCGAACACGATGCAGGGCACCGACAGGTGGAAGGCGCTGATGCGCTCGAAGGCGATGACGGCAACGGTGTGCATCGGCGTGGCGATCCCAATCTAATGAATTGGCCAGAACCTAGCACATATTGTCATTCTGGCCACTTTCGCGAAGCCGCCGCATGCAGGATTTTTCCGCCATCAACAACGATGCGAAAGGACGCTTTCATGATGCAGCACCCCACCATCCGGACCATGGCTGGAGCCACAGCGCCGCAAAGTCTCGATCCTGCCAAGACCGCCCTGCTGGTGATCGACTTTCAGAACGAATATTTCAGCGGCAGGATGCCGATCCCGGATGGCGCAAAGGCGCTCTCCAACGCCAAGCGCCTCATCGAGCGTGCTGATCAGGACGGCATGAGAGTCTATCATGTCCAGCACGTGACACCGGCGGGAAGCCCGGTCTTTGCCGAGGACAGTGCGACCTCCCGGTTCCACGACCAGATCCAGCCATCAGCCAACCATTCGGTGGTGCGCAAATCGTCGGTGAGCGTGTTTCCAACCACCGACATCGACCAGAGGCTGAAACAGGCTGGCGTCGATACGCTCATCATTGCCGGCCTGATGACCCATGCCTGCGTGGCCGGCGCTGCCCGCGATGCCGTCCCCCTCGGCTACAATGTGATCGTGGCCGACGACGCCTGCGCCACGCGGGACGTCGATACGGCAGATGGGGAGACCGTGTCGCATGTTGCGCTGCACCGCGCAGCTCTGGCTTCGATCGACGACACCTTCGGCGATATCGTCACGACCGATCAGCTCCTGGCCCTGCCACTGACGCGCAAGTGAGACTTGAGCGCGGCTGAGTACGGGGCCTAATGATGGCTCTCCCGATCCCGCAGGAATTCAGGATCGGGAGGGCCATAGAGTCCTTCATCTCTCAGCCCGGCTGGAGCGCCACCTTGCGGGAGACGGCGACGAGCGAGGCGCCCAGCAGTGCGGCCAATGCCGCAAACATGAAGACGCCGGCAGGCCCCTGGAGTTCGACGATCAGGCCGCCGAGGATTGCTCCGGTGGAGATGGCGATCTGGAATGTCGTCAGCGTCGCCGCACCAGCGCCTTCCGCCTCGTCGCCGGCGGCCCGACTGATGAAGGACTGGACGCTGACAGGGAGCGCACCGAAGGCGAAGCCCCAGGCGGCCGTCGCTGCGGCTGCAATGCCCGGCAGCACGCCGGCGACCGCAAGCAGGAGCGCGGTGGCAGCGATGCCCGCGGCTGCCAGCGTCATCGACAGGCGGGTGTTGCGCTCCGCCAGGAAGCCGCCTGCGATATTGCCGAAGAAACCGCCGATACCGAATGCGAGCAGGATCGCGGTGATCATTTCGACGTCGAAACGCGGCACCTGCTCAAGATAGGGGCGGATATAGGTGAAGCCGGCAAAGTGACCGGTCACGACCAGTAGGATCGTGGCAAGGCCGAGCCGGATCGCCGGGCGCCTGAGAACCCTCACGATCGTGCCAAGGCCGGTGGTCCCGATCGGCGGCAGCGACGGGACGGTCAGCGCCTGGACGATAAAGGTAACCACCCCGACTACGGCTGCCAGCAGGAAAGCATAGCGCCATCCGAGCGTGGCGCCGATCCAGGCGCCGACGGGGGCGGCACAAACCGTTGCGATCGAGACGCCCGACATCACGATCGCCATGGCGCGGGGCATCAGCCTGGCGGGAACGAGCCGCATGGCCAGCGCCAGCGACATCGCCCAGAAGCCGCCGAGCGCGATACCGAGCAACACGCGGGCCGCAAGCAGGAAAGGAAGGTTGGGTGCAAAGCCCGCCATAAGGCTCGAGACGACCAGCAGGCCCGTCAAAGCCAGAAGCACCGTGCGCCGGTCGAACCGGCCTGTGTAGACGACGATCGCCGGGCCGGCGACCGCCGCAACGACAGCAGTGGTGGTCACCGACTGCCCGGCAGCTCCAACGCTGACCCCGAGATCCGCCGACATCGGCGTCAGCAGGCTTGCCGGTAGAAACTCTGCCGTTACCAGGCCGAAGACCCCAAGCGAAAGGGAAACGACAGCGCCCCATCGGGCTTTGTTCCGCTCGTCCGTCGGGGCACCTGATTTCGTCACGACGCCATCCATGATTTTCATCTCCGCGATTGTTAATGGCGAAGGTAGGCATGACCATCAGGAGTTTCTATGCTAGAAAATCCAAAAGACTGTGCCGTTTGTCCAAAATTGCGGAGCACCTTATGAGCGATGCGTTGACCGAGATTTTGCGCGGGCTGAGGCTCGACGGCGTCGAATACGGGCGTTGCCAACCCTGTACGCCCTGGGCGACGGCCTATCCGGCACAGGAGCCCGCGCGATTCCATTTTCTGGCTGCAGGCTCAGCCCATCTTCAGACACCGGATGGTGAATGGATGGAGCTTGCCCAGGGCGACGCGGTGCTGTTGCCGAGGGGTGACGCGCATGTGCTTGCCAGCAAGCCGGGCATTCCTGCCGTTTCGATAGCCGACCTGCCGAGGCGACAGCTTTGTGACGGCATCATCGATGTGCAATGCCCGTCGACGGACAGCAAGAACCTCATCTTCTTTGCGGTGATGCAGTTCAATGTCGATCGTCTGCATCCTCTCCTGCAGTTGATGCCCGCCGTCATGCGCACGAGCGACCTTGCTGCGAGCGAACCTTCGATACCGGCACTGCTTGAGGCCATGATGCGCGAAGCAGAAATGCAGCGCGTCGGCTCGGGCGGCATTCTCTCGCGGCTTGCCGATGTGCTGACTGCAACGCTCATTCGAACCTGGGTGGAGCATGGCTGCGGCACGGCGACCGGCTGGCTGGCGGCCGTCCGCAATCCGGAGCTCGGGCGCGTCCTTGCCGCGATCCACCTTGAACCTGCGCGGGATTGGAGCGTGCCCGAACTGGCAAAGCTCATGGGTGCGTCACGGTCGGGCTTTGCCCAGCGGTTTGTCGACACCATGGGCGAGACGCCGGCCCGTTATGTTGCGCGCATGCGGATGCACCAGGCGCATCAATGGCTACAGGAAGGACAGCGGGTGGCCCTTGTCGCAGGCCGTCTCGGCTACGATTCGGAGGCCTCGTTCAGCCGCGCCTTCCGCAAGATCATCGGGGCACCACCGAGCCATTACCGAAACAAGAGCGTGGCCAGGGGACAACTGGTTTCCTGAGCCGGCTGCTGTTCAGATGATCGCGCAGGGAGGCTGCGGCTTGGAGCGTGACGACGCTTGCTGTCACCCGTTCGCTAAAAGCCGTGAAAAACCATATCGAGAGCGGCGACGATCTCGTCGTGCCGCTCCGATAGATTGGAAACAGGTTCTGCAAGTGCCGATACGGGTATCGCAGCCAGAAACTGAGTGACCAAGGTGTAGCGAACGCCGGATATTTCAAACACGGGATTGAGGCGCTTGGCCGGTTTAGGAGCCGCTTCCATTGGCAAAAGCGGGACGACGACACGCGTCTTCAACTCGTCCAGCACGTCGGCCTGCACATCAAGCACGAGGCCGCCGCCAGGATTGGCATAGACGTCATAACGCGCCATTAGAATTGACGGAACTGCGCCAGCGGCAGGCCATTTGCATCGACGAAGGCATTCGAACTCTGCAAAGCCTCGCTATTTTCTTTCTTCCAACGGGCAGCCTTGGCATCGGACACCGCCCTGGCGATCCCTGCCTCGGCAGCGCGAGAAATATTGATGTCGAAATGCCGTGCTTCTGCAAGAAGATCGGCGTCAATCGTCAAATTGGCTGCGCGCTTTGCAGAGGCAGATCGAGCATGCTCGGCCATGATTGTTCTCCTTTTGAGCAATCAATATATGCGCATCTTTCTGCGCATGCAAATACCCGGCCAGACAAGAGGCGATGGCATTGCCGATCGTCAGGAGAGTGGGTGGCGGGCAACCAACGCACCTTGACTTGCAAGCACTTAGCAATAGACTTCAAGGTACGAAGTATCGGGAAAGGGAGGCCATCTATGAACATAGACCTCTCGCGGCGCAGCTTCCTGAAGCTGGCCGGAGCGGGTGTCGTGGCAACTTCCGTCGGAGCACTTGGCTTCGGCGAATCCGAGGCGGCGGAAATCGCGCATGTGCGTGCTTTCAAGCTGAAGACCACGACCGAAACCCGCAACACCTGTCCGTACTGTTCCGTTGCCTGCGGCGTCATCATCTATTCGAAGGGTGACCCTCGAAAAGGCGAGACGGCGGACATTGTGCATATCGAGGGCGATGCCGATCACCCCACCAACCGCGGGACGCTCTGTCCCAAGGGGGCGGCACTCAAGGACTTCGTCAAGTCGCCGACCCGCCTTCAATATCCGATGCTGCGCAAGCCCGGTTCCGATACTTTCGAACGGATCTCCTGGGACGATGCTCTCGATCGCATTGCCCGCCTGATGAAGGACGATCGCGATGCGAACCTGATTGCGGCCAACGCCAAGGGCCTTCCGGTCAATCGCTGGACGACCGTCGGCATGCTGGCGGCGTCTGCAACAACCAATGAAACGGCCTGGGCGACCTTCAAATTCGCCAAGAGCCTGGGAATAGTCGGTTTCGATAATCAGGCACGCGTCTGACACGGCCCTACGGTGGCGAGTCTCGCCCCAACATTTGGCCGTGGAGCAATGACCAACTCCTGGACCGACATCAAGAACACCGACCTCGTCGTCGTCATGGGCGGCAATGCGGCGGAAGCCCACCCCTGCGGCTTCAAATGGGTGACGGAAGCCAAGGCCCATCGCGGTGCAAAGCTGATCGTCGTCGATCCGCGCTATACCCGCACCGCCTCGGTCTCGGACTATTACGCGCCGATCCGCCAGGGAACCGACATCGCGTTCCTAAACGGCGTCATGAAGTATTGCATCGACAACGACAAGGTGCAGTGGGAATACACCAAGGCCTTCACCAACGCAGCCTATCTGGTCAAGGACGGCTTCGCCTATAAGGACGGTCTCTTCACCGGCTATGATGCCGAGAAGCGCGACTACGACCGTTCGACCTGGGACTATGTGCTCGGCGACGATGGTTTCGTCGTCACCGATCCGACGCTGCAGAACCCCCGCTGTGTCTGGAACCTGCTTAAGGAGCATCTGGCGCCCTATACGCCCGAGATGGTTGCGCGCATCTGCGGAACGCCGAAGGAGAAATTCCTCAAAGTCGCCGAGATGATCTCGGAATGTTCGACGCCGACAAAGACGATGACGTCGATGTACGCCCTGGGCTGGACCCAGCACTCGCACGGCTCGCAGAACATCCGCGCCATGGCGATGCTGCAGCTGATCCTCGGCAATATCGGCGTGCGCGGCGGTGGCATGAACGCCCTTCGCGGCCACTCCAACATCCAGGGCCTGACCGATCTCGGCCTGATGTCGCACCTGCTCACCGGCTACCTGACGGCGCCGACCGAGAAGGACGAGGATTTCGAGACCTACATGTCGACCCGGCAGTTCAAGCCGCTTCGGCCGGGCCAGACAAGCTACTGGCAGAACTACCGCAAGTTCATGGTCTCGTTCCAGAAGGCCATGTGGGGCGATGCCGCGCGGGCCGACAACGACTGGGCCTTCAACTACCTCGCCAAGCTCGACGTGCCATCCTACGACGTGCTGCGCGTGTTTGAGCTGATGCATGCCGGCAAGGTCAACGGCTATCTCTGTCAGGGCTTCAACCCGCTGCTGGCCTTCCCCAATCGTGCCAAGAACACCAAGGCTCTTTCGAACCTGAAGTGGCTTGTCACCATGGATCCGCTGGAAACCGAGACGGCGCGGTTCTGGGAAAACCACGGCGATTTCAACCCGGTCGACACGGCCTCCATCCAGACCGAAGTCATCCAGCTGCCGACGACCTGCTTTGCCGAGGAGGAGGGTTCGCTGACGAACTCCGGCCGCTGGCTGCAGTGGCATTGGGCCGGCGGTACGCCGCCGGGCGAAGCCAAGCACGATACCTACATCATCGCGCAGATCTTCCTCAGAATGCGCGAACTCTACCGGACGGAGGGCGGCGCCTTCCCCGATCCGATCCTCAACCTGTCGTGGGAGTATGCCGACGAGAACGAACCGACGGCAGAAGAACTCGCCCGGGAAATCAACGGTCGAGCATTGAGCGATGTCATGGACACGACCGACCCGACCAAGGTTCTCGTGCCGGCCGGAAAGCAGGTGGTGAACTTTTCGCAGTTGCGCGACGACGGCTCGACCATGTCCGGCTGCTGGATCTATTCCGGCTGCTTCAACGAGCAGGGCAACAACATGGCTCGGCGGGACAATCAGGATCCCGACGACACCGGCACCTATCTCGGCTGGACCTTCGCCTGGCCGCTCAACCGCCGCACCCTCTACAACCGCGCCTCGGCGGACCTAGAGGGCAAGCCCTGGGATCCGAGCCGCAAGCTGTTGGAATGGGACGGCGCCAAGTGGACCGGCTATGACATTCCCGACATTGCGCCGACGGCCAAGCCTGGAGATGTCGGTCCCTTCATCATGAACCAGGAAGGCACCGCGCGTCTGTTCACCCGCGGACTGATGCGCGACGGCCCGTTCCCCGCGCATATGGAGCCGTTCGAATCGCCCGTTGCCAACGTCTTCAATCCGCAGATGCGCGGCAATCCGGTCAGCCGCATCTTCAAGGACGATGCCGAGCAGCTGGGGCTTTCAGACGAGTTCCCCTACGCGGCCACCTCCTACCGGCTCACCGAGCATTTCCACTTCTGGACCAAGCACAACCGCGTCAACTCGGCGCTGCAGCCGGAGTTCTTCGTGGAAATTTCCGAGGAGCTGGCGCAGGAAAAGGGCATAACCAATGGTGGCTGGGTCAGGGTCTGGTCGAAGCGCGGCGAGGTCAAGGCCAAGGCGGTGGTGACCAAGCGCATCCGGCCGCTCATCTGCGACGGCAAGCCGGTCCATGTGGTCGGCATCCCCTTGCATTGGGGCTTCACCGGCTCTGCGAAAAAGGGTTTCGGCCCCAATTCGCTGGTGCCCTTCGTCGGCGACGCCAACATCGAGACGCCTGAGTCCAAGGCTTTCCTCGTCAATATCGAGCCTTCGACGCCGCCAAAGGACAAGGAGGCCACAGTGTGATGGATAGCCCGCGCACAGCCGTCAGCAATCCGCCGGTCCAGCCGATGGAGAGCAACCTCACGCAGCGCGATCTCGTTCGCCGCTCCGCCACGAGCGAGCTGCCGCCGCCGGAGCGGCAGCTGACGCCGGTCGCCAAGCTGATCGACGTTTCCAAATGCATCGGCTGCAAGGCCTGCCAGTCGGCCTGTATCGAGTGGAACGACACGTATCCGGATATTGAGGAGAATGTCGGGGTCTATACGAACCCGCACGATCTGACCGAGAACATGTTCACCCTGATGCGGTTTACCGAATGGGTGAACCCCGAAACGGACAATCTGGAGTGGCTGATCCGCAAGGACGGCTGCATGCACTGCGCCGATCCGGGCTGTCTCAAGGCATGTCCTTCACCCGGCGCGATCGTGCAATATTCCAACGGCATCGTCGACTTCATCCATGAAAACTGCATCGGCTGCGGCTACTGCGTGAAGGGCTGCCCGTTCAACATTCCGCGCATTTCGAAGGCCGATCATCGCGCCTACAAATGCACGCTCTGTTCCGATCGCGTCGCAATGGGGCAGGGCCCCGCCTGCGCCAAGGCTTGCCCGACACAGGCGATCGTGTTCGGTACCAAGGACGACATGATGAAGCATGCCGACGAACGTATCGCCGATCTCAAATCGCGCGGATACGCCAATGCCGGCCTCTACGATCCTCCCGGCGTCGGTGGGACCCATGTCATGTATGTCCTGCATCACAACGACAAGCCGCATATTTACGCCGACCTGCCTGATGACCCGAAGATTTCCGCCGTCATCGAGGCCTGGAAGGGCGTGACCAAATATACCGGCCTTGCGGCGATGGGGCTGGCGGCTGCGGGCGCGATCCTGCACGGCCTTTTCGGCAAGGCGAACCGGGTCGCACCTGAAGACGAGGTCAGTGCCGAAAAGCTCGTCGAGGAAGCCGAGGATCTCAGGGAGGGTGCCTGATGGCCAAGCCGAACGACATCCAGTCCGAAGACGCGATCCATCGCGGCCCGCCGGTGACTGTCGGTCGTTATGGACCCGGCAAGCGCCTCAACCATTGGATCACCGCTTCCTGCCTGATCCTGCTTCTGCTGTCCGGCCTCTCGATGTTCCATCCGTCGCTGTTCTTCCTGACGGATCTGTTCGGTGGCGGTCAGAACACGCGCATGCTGCATCCCTGGATCGGGGTCGTTCTGTTCCTGAGCTTCTTCATTTTCTTCGCCCAACTCTGGCGGGCCAACCTGCCGAACCGCACCGACGCGCAGTGGGTGTCGCAGATCGGCGACGTGGTCAAAGGCCATGAGGAGCGGCTGCCCGAGATCGGCAAGTACAATGCCGGACAGAAGTTCATCTTCTGGGGCATGGCGTTCTTCATCATCGTGCTGATCGTCAGCGGTATCATCATCTGGGACCAGTATTTTGGCGAGGCCACACCCATCGACGTGAGGCGCATTGCCATGCTGACCCATTCCGTTTCCGCGGTGCTGATCATTCTCATCTTCATCCTGCATGTCTATGCCGCGATCTGGACCCGCGGTACGCTGCGGGCGATGACGCGGGGTTCGGTCACCGGCGGCTGGGCCTGGCGGCACCATCGCAAATGGCTGAAGGAACTTGCTGGACGGGGCCGGATTGATCCTGCAGAATAACGACATAACAGCGGTGGCCGGTCGGCCCGCGAGGTGCAATGTCGATATCGTCCGTGCAGCCCGATCCCGCGATGATCGGTGGAATTCCCAAGGCTCCCTTCGTCTTGATGTCCAATCTGACGCGCCTTTTCGGGGATCGCGCCCAGCGTTTCCAAGTGCTGTCGGAAAGCAGCCGGCTTGCTCCCTACTTACGCTTCCTTGCAGGCACAGCAGTAATCCAGAGTGACCTCCTGTCCAGCCTGCCGCCGCTGGAGCCGATTTCCGCAGAACAGCGCGAGCGGGCGCGCGACAATGCGATGCCGCCGATCGATCGCTCGGCCATGGGCGCTTCTGCCGAGTGCCGGGACACGGTCCGACAGTTCCTTGCGCGGGTGGAGCAACTGGAAATGCCAAAGGCCGCGGCCGAAGCGCTTGCCCAGATCATTGCCGCTGACGACGAGGCGCTGGCGTGGATGATCGACAATATCGCCGCCGACAATCTGCCGCTCGATAGCCTTGCGCACCATCTTTTCGTTGCCGCGGCCGTGCAGGTCCATGCGACACGCCTGGCCGCGGGGCTCGATCCTGGTCGCCTCGTGCCGGTCAGCATCGGCGTCTGTCCCGCCTGCGGCGGCAGGCCCGTCGCTTCGCTCGTCGTCGGTTTCCACGGCGCGGAAGGAACCCGCTACGCGGTATGCGCCTGCTGCTCGACCAAATGGAACGAGGTCCGGGTAAAATGCCTCTCCTGCGGCTCGACCAAGGGCATAGGATACCGCGCGGTCGAAACCGGTGATGAAGAGGCCACGGTTAAGGCAGAGGTTTGCGACAGCTGCCACGGCTGGACGAAGATCATGTATCAGAACAGGAACCCGGCACTCGATGCCGTGGCCGACGATGTCGGCAGTCTCGGCCTCGACGCGCTGATGAAGGATACCGGATACAAACGCGCGGGCTTCAATCCATTCCTGGTGGGGTATTGACGGGATGGCCGGGCTTGCCGAACTCCGCACCCTGCCGTCCGTCGACCAGATGTTGAAGGCGCCGGCCGTCGCGCCGCTTGTCGAGCGGCATGGTCGTGTCGTCGTGACCGAAGAGCTGCGCCTCGTGCTCGGCGAAATCCGCGAGATGGTTCGCAGTGGCGGCTTGCCCCCCGATGCGGACGGCGTCATGGCCTCACTTATGAGCCGGCTCGACTATCGGGATCGCTCCAATCTGCGCCCGCTCTTCAATCTCACCGGCACCGTGCTGCACACCAATCTTGGCCGTGCCCTCCTGGCCGAGGAGGCGATTGCCGCTGCCGTCGATGCGATGCGAGAGGCGGCGGCACTGGAGTTCGATCTCGACACCGGCCGGCGCGGCGAGCGCGACAGCCACCTGCGTGACCTGCTTTGCGAGCTGACGGGCGCCGAGGACGCGACAGTCGTCAACAACAATGCCGCCGCCGTGCTGATCGCACTGGGCACGGTTGGCGGCGGACGGCAGGCGATCGTCTCGCGCGGCGAACTGATCGAGATCGGCGGTGCGTTCCGCATGCCCGATATCATGGAACGTGCAGGTGTGGCGCTCATCGAGGTCGGCACCACGAACCGCACCCATGCCAGGGACTATCGTCGGGCGATCGGCCCCGAAACGGCGCTCATCCTCAAGGTGCACACGTCGAATTACCGGATCGAGGGGTTCACGGCCGAGGTCTCCGGCGCCGAACTTGCTGCGATCGCGCACGAAGCCGGTCTGGTTCTTCTGAACGATCTCGGCTCCGGGACGCTCGTCGATCTCCGGCGCTATGGCCTTAGCAAGGAGCCGACCGTTCGCGAAGCCGTGGCCGAAGGTGCAGATCTCGTTACATTTTCGGGCGACAAACTGCTGGGTGGCCCGCAGGCCGGCTTTATCGTCGGTCGCCGCGATCTGATCGCCGCGATCAACCGCAATCCGTTGAAGCGGGCCTTGCGGGTCGACAAGATCCGCATCGCGGCGACGGCCGCGACGTTGAAGCTATACCGCGACCCGGATCGGCTCGCAGCGCGGCTGCCCACCCTTCGCATGCTGGCGCGTCCGCAACACGAGATCCGCGCGCAGGCGGAACGGCTCGCGCCCGAGGTGGCGAGACTTCTTGCCTCGAGCGGACATCGGGTGGAAATCTGCCACTGTTCGAGCCAGATCGGTTCGGGCGCGCTGCCGGTCGACACGATCCAAAGCGCCGGCCTCCGGATCGAGGCTGCAAGCGGCAGCGCGCTCGAAGCGCTCGCGGCGCTTTTCCGTTCGCTTTCGCGCCCGATATTGGGGCGTCTGCAGGACGGGGCGCTCATCCTCGATCTTCGCTGTCTTTCCGACGAGAGCGAGTTCCTGAAAAGCCTCTCCGAGGGCGTCGGACATGCACTGGCTTGACCGTTTGACAGGGCGTATGCCCGAGGCGGCGTCGGACGCCGATGAGATGACACAAGCCCTGACTGCCGCCCGGAACGGCGACTATGAGACCGCCCTGCGCCTATGGGAGCCCCTGGCGCAATCCGGCGTCGCGCGGGCACAGAACAATATCGGCGCCTGTTTTGCCGAGGGGCTCGGCGTGCCGCAGGATCGGGCCCTGGCGGGCAAATGGCTGCGGCTGGCGGCCGAAGCGGGCGATCCCGTCGGCGAGCGCAACTATGCAGCCTTCCACATGCAGGACGCGGATGGCGATTATAGTATTGCCGCCGACTACTATCGCCGCGCCGCCGAGAAGGGCGACGCGCCGGCACAGGACATGCTGAGCTGGATGCTGCTCGAAGGCGAAATCATGCCGTCCGATCCGGTCGAGGCGCGCCACTGGGCGGAACGTGCCGCTGAAGCGGGCATTGCTTCGTCGATGACCCGGCTCGGCATGCTCTATCACAACGCTTCGGGTGTCGATCGCGATCCGGAGAGGGCCGTCGATTGGTGGCGCCGCGGCGCCATGGCGGGCGATGCCGACGCGCAGGCGATGCTTGGCGCCGCCTGTCACATGGGCGCCGGCACGGCCCGCGACGGCGTCGCGGCACTCGTCTGGCTGATCCGCGCGACCAATGGGGGCAGTGCCCTGGCGCAACCCTTCATCGGGCCGGTGCGCCAGAGCTTGTCGCCCGGCGAGATCGGCATCGCCGAGAGGCGCGCGCTTGAGCCCCCGGCGGAGGCGCGACCATGATCGTCGGAACCGCCGGTCATATCGACCACGGCAAGACCAGTCTGGTGAAAGCCTTGACCGGCGTCGATACCGATCGCCTCAAGGAGGAGAAGGCACGCGGCATCACCATCGATCTCGGCTTTGCCTATGCGAAATTTGCCGAAGCGGTCACCGGCTTTGTCGATGTGCCGGGCCATGAGCGTTTCATCCATACGATGCTCGCCGGTGCCGGCGGCATCGACTTCGTCCTCCTCGTCGTTGCGGCGGATGACGGCATCAAGCCGCAGACGCTCGAACACCTGGCCATTCTCGATCTGCTCGGCATCGAAAGGGGATTGGTCGCGATCACCAAGGCCGATCTTGCCGATGCGGAGCGATTGCTGGGGCTCAGTGTCGAGATCGGCAATATGCTTTCGGCAACGGGCCTTCGCACCGCCGAAATCCTTCCCGTGTCCGCCGCCACGGGCCTCGGTATCGCCGATCTCAGAGACCGCCTGGCCGAGGCCGAAAGGGCAACCGTGAAAGCAAATGCGGCGGGCCGGTTTCGGTTTTCGGTCGATCGCAGCTTCATTCTCTCGGGCGCCGGAACGGTGGTGACGGGAACGGTCCTTTCCGGTTCGGTTGCGGTCGGCGACAACGTAATGATTTCGCCATCCGGACAAGGGGCGCGCGTGCGCTCGATCCATGCCCAGGACCAGCGGTCGGAACGCGGGGTCGCGGGTCAACGCTGCGCGCTCAATCTGGTGGGAGACGGCATCTCCAAGGACAAGGTCGGCCGCGGCGACATGGTGCTCGATCCCTATCTGCATGCGCCGACCACACGCATCGATGCGGGCCTGTTTGTGCTCAAGGGTGAGCCGAAGCCGATCAGCGAGTGGTTTTCCGCGCGCCTGCATCATGGCAGTGCTGAAGTCGGGGTCCGTATTGTGCCGCTTGAAAACCCTGTAGGTCCCGGCGAGCGGGCGAAGGTCCAGCTTGTTCTCGATCGGCCGATCGCCGCCGCGGTCGGTGATCGCTACATCCTGCGCGACGTTTCCGCCCGGCGCACCATCGGAGGCGGGCGGCTTCTCGATCTGCGTGCGCCATTGCGCAAGCGCCGGACACCCGAGCGGATAGCCTATCTCGATGCGGCAGGCGTTGCGGAAACGGGCCCGGCCCTTGCAGCGCATCTGGAAGCGCCGCCCTATATCGTCGATCTCGATGCCTTCGCGCGCAATAGGGCCGTATCGGAGGAGGAGCTACGCGAGGCCGTCGAGTTATCCCACGCCATCGTGATCGAGGCCGGGCATGTGCGCCATGCCTTGTCTGTGTCGCTGTTGGACGACCTGTCGAAGGACGTCGGACGAATTCTCGCCGATTTCCATGTCGAAAATCCGGATCTGCAAGGCATCGGCCGAGAGCGCCTGCGCCTGCAGGTGACGCCGCGATTGCCGATGCCTGCCTTTCTCTTCCTGCTCAGGCAGGAACAGGCCGCCGGACGCCTCGTACTCGAGGGCGCCTTCGTTCGCCTGCCGGGCCATGAGGTTCGTTTAAGCGAGAGCGAGGAGGCGTTACTTGGCAAAATCTTGCCGCATCTCGAAGGAGAGGAGCGCTTTCGCCCGCCGCGCGTGCGCGACCTTGCAGACGTGCTCGGCGTCGACGAGCGGGAGATCCGGCGCGTGCTCAAACTATGGGCGAGGCTCGGACGTGTCGATGAGATCCGGCACGATCATTTCTTCATCCGTTCCACCACCGCAGAAATGGTTGAAATCATAAGGGATATCGCGGGCAAGGCCGAACGGGGCGAATTTGCCGCCGGTCTCTTTCGGGATCGCGTGAACAGCGGTAGAAAGGTGGCGATCGAGATCCTGGAGTTCTTCGATCGCCAGGGAGTGACGCTTCGGCGCGGCGACATCCGGCGCGTCAATCCCCACAGGCTCGACCTTTATGACGGAGCCACGCCCGAGGCGAAGCAAGGAAGAGATTCGTCCCCGGTGGGGCGTCCGGACTTCAAATCCGGGTGGGGCAGCGAGGCTGTCTTGGGTGGGTTCGACTCCCATTCTCTTCCGCCATCGGGAGATCGCTGATGGTTTATGCGCCCTGCAGCACCGACTTCGATGACTGGATCGTTTCCACCTATGGCGAGGCTGGCGCTTTCACCATGCTCTTCGTCCTGCTGGCGATCGGCGAGACCCGTTTAGACCTCCTGCGCTCGGCCTATCTTCACGTCGTCGGCGACGACACCCGATGGCAGGATATGGCCGCTCTTTTCGCCGGCGCCGGCGTCAAGTGGTCCGGCGTCGTGTTTTACCGCGCCGGCCCGGAGGGTCTTGTCGAAGACCATGTCGCCAGGGGACGGCTTGCCTCTCTGGTTCGCAATCTCAACGAGGACCGCTCACTGATCCGCGAGGGCGAGTTCTTCAATGTCGACGGATTGCGGCTGTCGATTGAGGAGATCAAGCCCCATTGATCTCCAGTCTCGGTCTTGTCCCGTTCGGCAATAGCGGTTCACGGCCTTTGTGCTGAAGGCTGAGTGCAATCATGCGCAGGCTAGCAACCGTTTTTCTTGATATCCTCGGGCGTCATTGCGAGATCGAGGCCACGCGCGGTCGGTGGTTGCCATGTCGGGGAGTCCTCGGACGCGCCTTGCGGATTTGTACCGATAAGGGCGCCGCCTGTTCCGCCGGTCCAGCCGGTCGAGCCGGCGTTGCCGGGTGCTGTACCATCCGCGCTCAAACGGTCGGGCTCCGTCGCCGGGTCCGCCTTCCCGGCGGTCGCATCGCATCCGGTGTTGGCATCGTTCTCCTGCGAATGTGCAGGGACAGTCATGCCCAGACAGGCGAGGAAGAGAGCGGTGGCAAGGGCAAATCGGGGATCGCGCATGGCATTCTCCTTCAGCGTTGCTCTACCAACGGGATGCTGCGGCCGGTTGTTCCATCTCCCCTTTTCACTCAGGCGCGAACCTCCACCTGCACGGGGCCAGGTTGCGTGTAGCCGACGATGCTGGCGAGCGGGTAGCCAGCGTCCCGGATCGTCTTGACCAGACTGTCAGCGCTGGCGGCATCGCAGGCCACCAGAAGTCCGCCTGATGTTTGCGGGTCGGCGAGCAAAAGACGCTGCCAGTCCGCCATACCATCGGGCAATTTGATCTCGCTGCTATAACTCGCCCAGTTGCGCTCCGACGCGCCGGTGATGAAGCCTTCTCGGGAAAGCGTTTCGGCCTGCGACAGGAACGGAATGTTCGCGAGGGAGAGCGACACGGTCAAGCCGGACGCGCGGGCCATTTCGAGCCCATGACCGAGAATACCGAAGCCGGTGACATCCGTCAGCGCATGCACATGCGGATCGGCGGCAAGCTCGGACCCGATCCGGTTGAGAAGGGTCGTCGAGGCGATCATCTCCTCATAACAAGCCCGCGGCAGCGCCTTCTTCTTGAAGGCGGAGGAATAGATGCCGACGCCAAGGCCCTTGGTGAGGATCAAGGCATCCCCCGGCTTCGCGCCGCTATTGCGCCGCACCTGTTCCGGGCGACAGATGCCGATGACGGCAAGGCCGTAGATGGGTTCGACCGAATCGATCGAATGCCCGCCTGCCACAGGGATGCCGGCCTGCGCGCAGATCGAGGCGCCGCCTTCGAGGATCTTGCCGATCGTCTCGGGGGAAAGCTTGTTGATCGGCATCCCAAGGATCGCAAGCGCCAGGATCGGCTTGCCGCCCATGGCGTAGATGTCGGAGATCGCGTTCGTTGCGGCGATGCGCCCGAAATCATGCGGGTCATCGACCACAGGCATGAAAAAATCGGTGGTGGCGATGATGCAGGTGTGGTCGTCGACCTGCCAGACCGCCGCGTCGTCCGCCATCTCGTTGCCGACGAGAAGCTGGGAGAAGGGCTGCATGGCCGGCTGATTGGCGAGAAGCCGCTGCAGAACCGAGGGCGCAAGCTTGCAGCCGCATCCTCCGCCATGGGCAAGCTCAGTCAGACGGGGTTCAAGAGATGTCATGTGTGCTCCCGCGTAAAAGATTTTGCCCGTTCGACCGCGTGGTCTCGCCGGCAACCGATAGTTGGCAAGTTAGGACGATGTCGTGCGGGAGCAAGGCCGCTTCGATGCTTCTGCGAGATATGGCCGTCCGGAGCGGCAGGGTGACCGCGTCCCCGGTCGCTGCGACGGTTTGACCCGCCGAATCGACGCCTGCTGCGTGCGGGATTGTCGTGATCTGCCATGACAAGTTGTTGTATCCCTTTCGGTGTTGCGCCATGTGTACAACTGTCGATCAGCCGTCAGCCGAGCGGGGAAGTAACCTCGCGGGCAATTGGAGTCATGATTTTGTTTTCAAGAGTTTTTCTGCCTGCCCTTGCCGTCCTCGCCGTTTCAGGCGTGCCCGCAGCCTTTGCATCCGAAGATGTCGCGGCCTTTTATGACGGCGCCCTCTGCAACCCGCCCTACACGATGCAATCGGCAACCGAGTTCTATGACGCCGCCGAGAAGCTGGTGAAACCCGATACGTCGCTGCTGACGGCCTATGTCTACAAGCTGCCGTCCGACATCGGGCGTGATGGCTTTAAGACGAATGAGGTTATCTTCGCCGGCAGCTCCGTCGGCGTGCTGATCGAAGGCGCGCGGGCGGACGAATTGGCGGCCCGCTACCAGCTGGAGCGCGAAAAAAGCAGCATTCTCGGCACGTCCACCAAGGGCTATGCACGGGTTCTGCCCGATGCCGAACAGCCGACAGCGGAGATGGGCATCGTGTCGATCGTTGCCCGCGAAAGCGAAGCCATTCCCGGCAAGACCTTGCTCGCCTGCGAGTTCGTTTCGCATGCGGATCTGGAGGCGCTCAAGAATCTTGAAGGCGGCAACTAGGACGAAGCGATACGCCCGGCCGACAGGGCCGTCCGGGCGCATTCCGGGATGCGGGCGAAGTCACAAAGATCGCCTGCGTCCCGTCTGACGTGTACGGCAAGAGCATGTTAGGCTGATCGCATTTTCAACAATGCGAGGCGCGACGCGCCCGAAGGGAGACCATGTCCGGCTCGGATGGCAGTATGTTCGACTATCTCGGGATACTGGCCGTATTTCTGCTCGTTGCCGCCAACGGCTTTTTTGTTGCGGCCGAATTCTCGCTGGTTTCCGTCCGCCGCAGCCGCGTGACCGAATTGGTGGCACAGGGGCGAATGAACGCCAGTGCGCTCCAGCATGCCGTCGACAATCTCGACGCCAACCTGGCCGCCACTCAGCTCGGCATTACCATATCGTCGCTGGCGCTCGGCTGGGTGGGCGAGCCCGCTCTGGCGCATCTGATCCAGCCGCTGTTGAGCGGCCTGCCGATGGCATGGGCCTCGTTCGGTTCGCATGCGATCGCGGTGGCGATTTCGTTCATCATCATCACCGCGCTTCATATCGTGCTCGGAGAACTGGCGCCGAAGAGCCTGGCGCTGCAGCGCAGCGAGGGAACGGCCCTTGCGGTCGTGCGTCCGCTCGGATTTTTCCTGTTTCTGTTGCGTCCGGCGATTCTGGCTCTCAACGGCCTCGGCAATCTCGTGCTTCGACTGGTCGGTCTGCGGCCCGGCACCGGCGAGGCGTCGATGCATTCGCCCACCGAACTGAAGCTGCTTGTCGCCCAAAGCCAGGAGGCCGGTCTCCTCGATGTTGCCCAGCAGGAACTGGTCGAACGGATCTTCAACATCGGCGACCGCCGGATTTCCGATTTCATGACCCCGCGCATGGAAATCGACTGGATCGATGCAGACGACACGCGGGAGGAAATCCTGCGCACCGTCAGGGATTGTCACCATGAGCAGTTGCTCATCGGCCGAGGCGGCATCGACTATCCCTTGGGCATGGTGCTGAAGAAGGATCTGCTCGATCAATTGCTCGACGGCCAGACGCTCGATCCGATGAAGGCGATGCGAGAGCCGCTGGTGCTGCACGAATCGGCGCGCGTCTTCCGTGTCCTCGAAACCTTCAAGACCGCGCCCGTCCGTCTGGCGATCATCGTCGACGAATATGGCAGCCTCGAAGGCATCATCACCCAGACCGACCTGTTGGAGGCGATTGCAGGCGACCTGCCGGATACGGAGGCGAGCGATCCTGACATCGTCACCCGCGCGGATGGTTCGCTGCTGATGGAAGGACTGATGTCGGCGCACGACGCTTTCGAGCGGCTCGGCATTCACGACCGGCCGGAGGGCGATTTTCACACCATTGCCGGCTTCGCGCTGCAGATCCTCGGCCATCTTCCGCATGTCGGCGAAACCTTTGACTTCCAGGACTGGCGCTTCGAAATCATCGACATGGACGGCATGCGCATCGACAAGCTCTTGGCGTCGCGCCAGGAGTGATACCACTGCATGTTCCCCTTAATCCTTCGATTTAGGGATAAAAACATGCAGCAATTCAAAGTGCTACAGCGACCTTTGCGCGTCTAATAAGACGCGCGGCGCTGTAGGTCCCGCTGCTGCGGAACTCGTCTCCTGGTCGGCCAGGCGATGTGAAGGCCATGTCAGAGCGTCGCCAACGCGCGGTTGGACAGGGCGCCGCCATAGGCCTCGCGAATGGCTACCTTGTTTTCCAGGGCAATCACGATCTCTTCGGCGAAATCGATCGCATGCAGGGCCCGAATGGATTGCAGACCACCGGGTGTGAAGACATTGATCTCCAGGATCTTGTCGCCGACGATATCCAGGCCCACCAGGAACATGCCATCGTCGATCAGTTTGGGCCGTAGCTTTTCAGCAATCGCCAGTATGGCCGGGGTAATGGTTGCCGCCTGGGCGGTGCCGCTCGCATGGATGTTGGACCGCACCTCGCCCTTGGCAGGAACCCGTCGAAAAGCGGCATAGACGTCGTCGCGAACGAGCGGGCGGCCGTTCATCAGGAAAAGCCGGATGTCGCCTGCCGTGGCTTCTGGCAGGTAGCTCTGGGCAATGAGATAGCCGATCTCGCTGACGGCCTCGAAGATCTGGTTGAGGTTGGCTTCCTCGCTCGACTTTATCTTGAAGACATTCCTGCCGCCTGAGCCCTGCAAGGGCTTGAGGATGACGCCGTCGCGATGATCGTCGATGAACGCGCGGATCTCTTCGATGTTCTTCGAGATCAGCGTCGTCGGGCGCACGGCCCGGGGGAAATCCTGAAAGTAAAGCTTGTTCTGCGCAAGCGACAGACCGGAGGGATCGTTGACGACGATCGCGCCGCGCTCCGAGGCGAGGCGCCCGAAGTTGGCGCCGACATTGGCGGCCCACGGCCGGCCTTCCGCATCTTCGGACGGGTCGTTGCGCAGAAACAGCACATCGATCTCGCTGATGTCGACGACGCTCATCTTCGCATCGTCGGCTTTCAAAGCCGAAATGAACGTTTCCGGCTTTTTCGGCTTCGTCCCATTGAGGCTGCGCGCCCGGATCATCAGCTTGTCGTCGGGCCGCAGGATGAAATCCGCCGGGGTGACATAACAGATCTCGTGGCCTCGGGAGAGGGCGGCAAGCGCCAGCGCCGTCGTCGTGTAGGACGCTGTCTCGGAGTCTATCGAGTTGACGAAGAAGGCTATGCGCATCGGATCTCCTACTCTGCGACCATGTCGAGCGGGGTTATTCCCCCACGCGCCCGGTCCAGCCGGGCACGTGCATGGGCGTCATCCAGAAAGATAGGGCGCACCGCCGGCGCACCCAGCAAGCCGCGCAAGCTCAACTCTTGCATGGCGGCAAAATGTGAGGCGGCGATCTTGCCCATCCAGAAGGGTTCAAGACTGCCGCCTGCGGCCAGATGGGCAAGCAGCTGAAGAAGCCCGCGCAGATAGATCGCGTCCTTCGCCAACCCGCCTCCGCGATAGATCCGCAGGACGATGTTGAAGGCGTCTGAAGGCTGAAACCGGTACTGATCGACGAGCAGCCGATAGGTCTCCGGGAAAAGCGCACCGTTCAACATCGCCGCGCACGCAACCACACGGGCCGCGATGAGACGCAGGCGCGCCAGCGTCATGCCGCCGCTCAAATATTCGGCAAACACGGCAAGCCCTTCCTGCATGCCCTCATAGCCTGCGAGGCCTGAGCGGAAGAGCCGCAGCCCCTGCGCCGAGCCATTGAAGTAGGTCAGCAGGTGCACGCCGATTTCGTGATTGAGCAGGGCCTCGACGCGGCGCCGGCTCATGACAGTGCTGCGCGAAATCAACAGCTGGCTCCTCGACACCAGCAATCCGGCGGGAATGTCGTCGCGCAGCTCCACTGAGGCCGTGAAATCGGCATATTGCCGCTTATAGGCCGAAACCATCGTTTGCGCCCGGTTGCGAACGTAGTCGCAATCCACATTGTCAACCGCCGGTTTTTGTCCGGGCTTGCCGGTCCGCTTTTGTGTCTGCACCAGGATATCGGTGGCGACGTCGAGGAGTTTAGCCTCCACCGGACCATAGAGCGCCCGGCCGAATTCGACGAATGTGCGGCTCTCGCGGGCCGAGATCATCGAAAGCTGCAGGTCGAGCTCCTGTTGTTTCTGGCGATAGAGCGCGTAGAGCAACGGGTCCTCGAGATGCTCGAAGCTGATCGAAAAAAGCTTCTTCTTTGCGGCCTCGACTTCAAGTGTCAGCGGCCGATAGAGCAGCCGCGGACCGACTTCGTATCGGCTCGAAACAAACTCCGCCCAGGCCGCATCGGCGTTGATCGGCGTTACCGCCAGGAGGAAATCGAAACTTGAGGCAATCTCGTCTATGGCGCGGTCGGTGCGGGTCACGGTCTCGACGAAGGTTTTCCGCCCGAAGGCCCGATGCGTCGAAACGCGCGTGTCCGTCGCGCATTGGGTCGCTGCCGCCAGCGCCTTGAGACCGGCATCGAAAATGTTGGCAATCAGGCGTTCTCGCAGTTCCGGGTAGATCCGTCGCGTGCCCGGTTCGCGATAGATCGGCGCAAATCGCACGCTGATGTGGGGGAACGCCGTCAGCGTTTTGCCGTTGGCGTCTTGCGGCGGTGGCGACAGCAGGTTCATGTGGGCGGTGCGAAACTTGCCCTCGATCGTGCTGACGGAGCCGAGGAAGGCATTCGCGGCTGCCTCAGCAGCCGGGTCCTCGCCAGCGGTGACTTCGATCGTGAAAGGCGGCAGATAGGGCGCGTCCTTGGCGGGCGCCTCGTCCCGTTCGAGTTCGCCATATTCGAGCACGAAGAAAGCGCCGAGACGCTGTCGAAGCGCGCTTCCGACTGCCTCGATGACAGCGGCAGCCGCCGCGGCGTCGGGTGCCATCAGGTAGGAGGCGTTGGACTGGGTGATCTCGCGTGCCACGACGGCTTGCTTTGCCTCGGCGATAAAGACGCAGAGAAAGGGCAGCGGTCGGTCGATGTGCAGGCGCCCGCCCTCGGCAAATTCGCGCCGCACCGCCTTGCCGGCCTCAAGGCAGGCGATCACCTCGCCGAGCCACACATCATCTGGTGCCCGGTGCCTGGCTTCCTGATGATCCCGGGCGCTGTGATCCCTTGGCGTCGCTGCGCTCTTCATCGGCGCGCATCCAGCGCCTTGACGAGATCAGGCACAGTCGATGCCACTAGCGCGCGCAATGCCTCCAGCACCTCGAAATCCGGCTCGCCGGTCCATTCGTCCATGAAGAATTTCTTGAACTCGATGGCGATCGCGCAGCCCGTCTGCGGAAAGTACTCATGGATGAAACGCGTTTGTTCGCCGCGCCCCTGAAACGCGACATTCTCGCGAACGTCGAAACGCCTGCCCTGAAATTCGAAGCGGTGAAAGGTGTCGAGCAGTGTCGCGAGCACATCCGCCCAACGGTCGCGGTTCATCGAATGGGTGCCGATGTTGATCTCGGGCGCACCTTCGGGATCAGAGGGTGTGGCGGTCGACCCACCGCGCCGATGATTGTAGCTGTGCACATCCAGAACGACGAAGCTGCCATGCCGCCGCTCGATCGACAGCAGCATCGATCGCAGCATGCGATAATATTCGTCATGCAAGACGAGTGAGCCCTCGTGAAGTTCATGAGGAAGCGCGTCTCGCCAGACCGTAAGCCCCCAGGCCTGTAAGGGGTCGACATATACCGCGCCGTCGCGGGCACGGTTGAGATCGACCTCGAAGCGCGAGCGATGCACGATCACCCGGTTCACCAAGTCCTGAATGATAAAGGCGGTGTAGGGATCCTCTTCCCGCAGGCGCTCTTCATCGGCAAGGGCTATCAGCGACCGCAGATCGGCGCGCAGGCCGTGCCCGTCGTGTATCGCCGTAGCGACGACGGGACTGTCGCCGCGATGCACGGTCCACCAGCTGTCTTCATCGAAGTCCTGTCGTTTATCACCTGTTCGATCAAGCATATTCGGGTCCCGTTCCTCCCTCGTCGATGGACCTGTGGTCTGGCTACAATTCGCGAGAGAACGGTTCGGTTCCAAACGCTGCGCAATTCGCATCGGGACGAGAGGTGCAGGGAGCATGCCGATGGCGGTCACACTGGGACGGTCGCGGCTCGTTGCGTCTTGGCTGCTGCACGGGTGACGGAACCAATGCGCCTCCGCCGCATTTTCCCAACACGTTACAACGCATTAGGGAAGGTGGAGCCATGCTTGGAACCATTCTGCTTATCGTATTGATTCTGCTGCTGATCGGTGCGTTTCCGAGCTGGCCGCATTCGACCAACTGGGGCTATGGCCCATCGGGCATACTCGGCGTTCTGGTCGTCGTTCTCTTGATCCTCCTGCTCCTGGGACGGATCTGACGGTGGCGTAAATCTTGTCATCCGCGTCGATGGAACCCGACCTCATCTACGTGACCGACGCCGATCCGGGCATAAGGCGCTACCGGAAGGGAAAGCGCTTCAGCTATCGCCTTCCGGACGGCTCGACCCTCAAGGATCCGGACACCCGAGCGCGTATTGCAGCGCTCGGCCTGCCACCCGCCTATGAGCGTGTCTGGATCTGTTCCAAGCAGAACGGCCACCTGCAGGCGACCGGCTTCGATGCGCGCGGGCGAAAGCAGTACCGCTACCATGATGCCTGGCAGGAAATGCGCAATCACGCCAAGTTCGATCAGTTGATCGACTTCGCCACGGCCCTGCCGAAAATTCGCCGGACCCTTCGCCGCCATATGGATGGGCCGCTTGACGATGCTCGCACCGTGCTCGCCGCCCTTTCGACGCTGCTCGATCAGGCGAGCCTGCGCGTCGGCAACGCCACCTATGTCGAGGAAAACGGCACCTATGGCGCAACGACGCTTTTGAAACGGCATCTCAAGCTGCGCGATGAGGGCATCGAGCTTCGCTTCATGGGCAAGGGCGGCAAGCGTGTCGTTCGCCGGCTGCGTAGTCCGCGGCTGCAACGGTTGCTCGAAGATATTGCCGACCTGCCCGGACGCCAGCTTTTCGTCAGCAGGGACGCGAACGGTGATCTGCATCCGATCGATTCCGGTCGGCTCAATCGCTATCTCGCTGACATCTCCGGTGCACCGATCTCGGCCAAGACATTTCGCACCTGGGCGGGAAGCGTCGCCGCTTTTACCGAGGCGCGCCTGGCGCTGGCGGAGGAGCGGCGCCCCTCGGTCAAGCGGATGTGCGAGGCGGCGGCCGACGTGTTGCACAATACCCCGGCTGTCTGCCGCAAGAGCTATGTTCACCCTGATATCATCGCCCTTGCCGATAGGGAGGGCAAAATCAACCTGCGGCGGCTTGAGGCGCGGCCAAGGCAAAGCAGCCTGTTGCGTGCCGAGGAGGATCGCCTGCTGCGGTTCCTCCAATACGCCGCGCGCGCGAAGAGGCGTGCGACCTGAGTTGGGTCGTGATCATTTGCCGGCCAGCAGGCCCTCAACTGTGCGGATGAGGTCTCGGCTGTTGAACGGCTTGGAAAGGCGGGGAAGGTTGCGATACTGCTCGGGAAGGTCGGAGGCGGCGTAGCCGGTCAGCAACAGCACCGGAACGCCGCGGGCCAGCAGCTCGTCTGCCACGGGATAGACGAACTCACCGTTGAGATTGACATCGAGCGTCGCTGCCTGCGGTGTCTCCCGCTTTGCCGCGGCGATCGAACTGCGCAGGCTGGTGAAGGGGCCGATAACATCGAAACCCGCGGCCTGCAGGTCGTCCTGGATCTGTATCGCCAGCAGATACTCGTCCTCGACAACAAAGACGCTCCGTTGTCCGCCATTCATCGTTCAGCACCTGCGGCGTAGGGCATGTGGATCGTGTACCTCAAACCGCTCTTTGCAAAATCCAGTTCGACGTCGGCGCCGAGGTCGGAGCCGACGACGCGTTCCAGCAGCAGCCGGCCAAAACCGTTTCTGGAAGGCGGGGCGACTACGGGACCACCGGTTTCACACCAGTCGATGTGAAGCGCCTTGTTGGCCCGATCCAGGCTCCAGCTGACGTCGACATGCCCGCTTTCCACCGAAAGCGCGCCATGCTTGGCGGCGTTGGTTGCGAGCTCATGGGCCGCCATGCCAAGGGCCAGAGCGTGCCGTGGCGAGAGCATGATCGCCGGTCCGCCGAAGGAGACGTTGCCGGCGTTTTCGTTCTTGTAGGGCGCAAGCTCATCGCAAAGGATCGTTTCCAGCGAAACGCCGGCCCAGGTTGCTTCCGCGAGCCGGGTATGCGTCTGGGCGAGAGCCCGGATGCGCGCATGAAACGACTGCTCGGCCTCCTTGCGGTCGGGGGTCATGGCGAAGGACTGGCGGGCGATCGAGGTGACGGTCGCGAGCGTGTTCTTGACACGGTGGCTGAGTTCGGCAACCAGCAGATTGCGCTGCGCCTCGGCGTCCTTGCGTTCGGTAATGTCCATGCAGACGCCGGCGAGGCGCAGCGAGGAGGGTCCTGCGCCTTGCAGAAAACGGCCGAACGCCTCCAGCCAGCGAATGGATCCATCGGGGCGGCGGATGCGATAGGATGTGTGGTAGTCCTCGCGCCTTTCGATGGCGGATTGGATCTCAAGCTCGACCATGGCGAGATCATCAGGGTGGATGTCCGCCTTGAAGTCGTCGAGCGTGCCGCCGAAACTGCCCGGCTCTAGCCCGTGAAGTGCTTCGAGGCCCGGCGACCAGATCACCTTGCCGGTGTCGAAGTTCCATTCCCAAGCCCCCATCCGGCCGGCTTCGAGCGCCATCTGCAGCCGCCGCTCGCCATCGCGCATCGCCTGTTCGGTCTCCTTGCGCTCGGTGATATCGACGAAAGCGGCAACTGCGCCTTGCGGTATGCCCCAGGCGTCGATCAGCGGCGTGGCATTGCCTAGCAGATGCCGGGACGTGCCGTCGTCAAAGCGGATCTCCTGTTCGAAGCTGCGCACCTCTTCGCCGCGTGCCGCCCGCTGGACCGGCAATTCGTCCGGCGAAAGCAACCTGTCTTGCGAATAGACCTTGAAGTGCGCGGGCCGTTCGCCGGGCGGTGCCGAGAGGGAGGGATTGCTCTCAGGCGGCAGCCGCAGCAGCTCGAACGAGCTTCTGTTGCCGCTGATGACCCGACAATCCGGGGTCCTGGCAATCCAGATCGGCGCCGGGACCGCTTCCATGAGCGCGAGCACCTCCGTCGCCCTGGCGCGCTCCTTTGCCTCGTTGTGCCGCAGCAGATCTTCGGCCCGCCGTCTCGCCTCTTCGGTCCGGATGCGCTGCACGCTGAAGCTCAGCTGGCGGGCGATGGTCTGAGCGAGGTCGACCTCGGAAGCGGCGAAGTGATGCGTCGTGTCGTAGTAGGTCATGAACTTGCCGATCAGTCGGCCTGCCGAGACCAGCGGAATGAAGCCGAGAGCGCCGATGCCTTCGGTTCGAACGGCTGCGCGCAACTCATCCGAGATGTCGGCCAGGCCAATATCTTCGATGAAGATTGGGTTGGGATCCTGCGCCTCCGCGCTCCATGGCGTGTGGCCGTCGACGGCGAGGCGATAGCGTTCCGAAAGTCCGCGGGAGGCGACAAAACGCATGGTGCCGGTCTCGTCGATGAGCAGGATCGATGCCCGGCTGCAGCGCAGCGCCGATTGAATGGCGTCGAGCGCAGCCTCATAGACGGCAGCGATCGACCGCGCACGGTGCACTCGCTCGGTAAACTGATAGAGCGAAGCCTGCTCGCGCAGGCGCTCGGAAAGCACCAGCTCGGCTGCCTTGCGTTCGCTGATATCGCGGGCAATCTTCGAAGCGCCGACGACACGCCCCTCGTTATCGAGGATCGGCGATATCGTCAGCGATATGTCGATGAGGGTGCCATCCTTGCGTTGCCGTCTCGTTTCATAGTGATCGACGCGTTCGCCTTTGCGGATCCGGTCTAGGATTTGCATTTCCTCGTCTTCATGGCCCTTCGGAATGAGGCGCATGATCGGGGTTCCCACCATCTCCTGCACGCTGTATCCGAACAGTGCCTCGGCGCCCCTGTTCCAGCTGGTGACGACGCCGTTCAGGTCCTTGCTGACAATGGCATCATCAGAGGATTCGACGATCGATGCGAGATGGCGGGCGGAAAGCTCGGCAATCCGGCGGCTTTCGCTTTGTTTTTGGCTGTCGGCAAGCAGTCGAGCGTTGTCGATGGCGATGGCCGCTTGGGCGGCGATGGCAACGACGATGTCCTCGGAATCGTGGGTGAAGACACCCGGTGCGTCATGGCCGAAGAACAATCCCCCGAGCACGGCCCCGGAGCGGGCGATCACCGGAACGGCGAGGTAGCTGACAACGGGCAGATGCCCCGGCGGCATGCCGAGATGCGGCTCGCTCAACCCGTAGCGCGGGTCTTTGCGGATATCGTCGCTGCGCACGACCCTTTCGCCGTTGAAGGTCGGCGCGAACACTGCCGTCTTGCGCGGCGGGCCGAATTTTTCGAACGCTTCCCGCGGTGCGCCGGACAGGGTGAAGAGTTGAAAATGCTCACCGGTCTCGTCGACGACATTGTAGAAGAACGCACCGAATTTCGCGCCGCTGAGTTCCGTGGCGCTGTCGGTCACGGTCTGGACGATATGCTCGATATCGAGGTCGCTGGCTAAAAGCCTGGAGATGCGATCGAGCGCCTGAATGCGGTCGGTCTTGGCGCGCAGTTCCTCTTCCGCCGCCTTGTGCTTGCCGATGTCGATGAGGACATTGACGGCGCCGATCATCTCGCCTTCGGCATCGAAGATCGGTGTCGGGTAAGGAAGCACCGCCACCGTTGTCCCATCGGGACGCGCGACGGTCAATTCGTCGCCACGAACGGCGCGTTTGCTGAGGAGCGCCTCGGCCATCGGGCATTGATCGGTCGGCAGCACCGTGCCGTCAGGTCGATGCAGGCGCCAACAGACGCACCAACGGTCCGCATTGAGGCGTGGTTCGCGTCCCGCCAACTCCGCCGCAGCGCGATTGAAATAGGTGACGACCCCGGCCGCATCCGTGGTGTAGATCGCGATCGGAAGGCTGTCGAGGACAGCTCTCGATTCGATCGTCTGCGATCCCGCTGCTCCCGCCAGCGCTGCCGCCAATGCTTCTGCGCCGCTCATAATTCCCTCCGCAAGCGCTTGCTAACGCAGGGCAACGCGGCGCGATGCGATTTTGTTCCGCTTGCATCCTGTCCAACGCGGCTCGGTGATCACGCCCCAGCGTCAAATCCGGAGGCCTTTACCGGCTCGAAGTGGCGGCGCCGAGGATCAGCCGGTTGATGAAATCCAGCTTCTGGATAACCGGCTGCGACAGGACGAAGGGATAGCTGTCGGGCTGGCCCATCGACCGCTGGATGGCGTTGAGCGCAACGCTGAGCGGCACCCACGCCTCGACAAGCACGCCTGCGCTCGGCTCCCGATAGGGATCGAAGGGGATTTCGGCCTCGAGCGAATCATGCCCGATCGGATCGAGGACCATGCCGAAGGCGCGCCCGGTCTCCAAGGCGTCGACGATGTGGAAGAGATGGGCCCAGCACTCGGCGAAATCCTCTGACGGATGGGCACTCGCATAGGGGCTGATGAACCGTTCCTGCCAGTCGTCGGGAGGGCCTTGATAGTAGTGGCGTTGCAGTGCTGCCGCATAGTCCTGTGTCTCATCGCCGAACAGTGCGCGCGCCTCGATCCTTGTCGCCTCGTCAGCGACGAGTTTCTGCCAGTAGAAGTGACCGATCTCGTGGCGAAAGTGCCCGAGCAGCGAGCGGTAAGGCTCGTTCATCGATACTCGCACGCTTTCGCGAACGACGTCCTCCGCCTCGGAGGCGCGCAGACTGATCATTCCATTCTTGTGGCCCGTTCGGGCAGGTACGGTGTTGCCGTAGGTATCGACGGTGTCGGCGAGGAATTCGAACGCCAGCCCGTTCTGCGGATCCTGCTCGCGGGTGGGATGCGGCAGCCGCCAGCGCAACAACGAATAGAACAGATGACGCTGTGCCAGGCCTATTCTGCGCCAGCGCTCAAGGCCGACGCCGTCGATTGTCGGCACGATGGTGTTGTGACGACAGGCGACGCAGTAGCGATCGGGCTGATCGGCCGGCACCAGCCAATGGCAGACATCGATGACGGCATTGTCGCAGAAGCGAAAGGTCCGCGATCCGCCGCCGTGGACCTGCCACAGTCCGTCGTCGAGTGGCACCAGCGCGTGCATCGCCACATCGCCTGGATCGAACCCGAGGGTCGATCCACAGCGCATGCAGCTGCGGTTTTCAAAATGGATCGTCTGACCGCAGGCGCTACACTGGAAGAGCCGCATTCTTTCTCCTTGCAGGGGTTCTCCGGTCTTCGAAAGATGCTCTCATGTACAACTTTTGCGTGCTTTCATGGCGGCATCCAGGGCCTGCCGCGACGGGCCATATTTCTCAAACAAGGGTCGGGCTTCGAGCGGCGGCAGATCATAGGCGCAGATGAATTCGGTCAGATCATAGATCTTGCTCCAGCCGTATACCACGTATCTTTGAGCCACGGGCCGGTTCTCTTGCACGGGTCTTCCCATCGTTGTCGGATTTCTCCCTGGGGTCATGATGCGGCCACTGTTGCGGCCACGCCAACAACCCGGCTGGCCTGACAAAGTTCCATTTCCGTCGTGCTCTCAGAAAAAAACCCCGCCGGAGCGGGGTTTCTGAAATCGTTGAACGGTCAGAGCTGACGTCCATACCATTCGTCGACATCGCGGCGAGCGCGGTCCTTTTCGATGCCGTAGCGTTCCTGGATCTTGCCTTCGAGCTGATCCCGCTTGCCGGCGATCTGATCGAGGTCGTCGTCGGTGAGCTTGCCCCACTGTTCCTTGACCTTGCCCTTGAACTGCTTCCAGTTGCCTTCAACACGATTCCAATCCATCTGCGGATCTCCTGACGTTGTGGTTGCACTGATAGGCAAACGCCTCGTGTCGGCTTTGGTTCATTCATGGCGGCAAAAAGTTCGGGACGGCGATGACGCCGCACGCGCCCGGGCCGCACTTCGCTCTCGCCTTTCTCATCCAGCGCTACAGATAGAAAACGAGCAACCGTCAGCGCCTCCCGGCGCCTTGTGGAGGAGTGTTCCCATGAATGAGCCGTTCGTGGCTTTCGATCTCGGCAGGATGATGATCGGCGACGAGCCGCCGCTTTTCCTCCTCGAGATCGCGCTGAGGACGCTGATCATCTACGCCTACACGCTGTTCCTGATCCGATGGATCGGCAGCCGGTCGATCGGCCAGCTCTCGCTGGTGGAGTTCCTGCTGGTGATCGCGCTTGGCTCTGCGGTTGGCGATGCGATGTTCTATCCCGACGTCCCGCTCGTCCATTGCATCGTCGTCATCACCGTGGTCGTGCTGCTGGACAAGTCGTTGAGCTACATCGTTGCTCGCAACCGAAAGCTCGAGGACGTGATCGAGGGCGTCAGCGTCGAGGTGGTGCGCGATGGCGCAATCCTCTGGAAGGCGCTGAAGCGGCTGAACGTTGGCCACGACGAGCTGTTCGAGCAGCTCCGCCTGAAGCAGGTGCGGCATCTCGGACAGGTGCGGGCCGCCTATTTCGAAACCAACGGGCTGCTGTCGGTTTTCACCTTCGATGAGCCGTCGACCAGGCAGGGGCTGTTGATCGAGCCGCCCTGGGACGTCAGCAAGCCGACGCAGTTCCGGTCCGGATCCGCCGTTCGGGAGAAACGCCGTCTTGCCTGCGTGCAGTGCGCAGAAGTCCTCAAGCTTTCTCCGGGCGAAATGGTGCCGCCTTGTCCACGCTGTGGGGCGGAGCTCTGGCACGAGATCCATTAGCGTGTGTTGCTTGTGCGGCGGCGGATGTGGCAGAAATTAGGATCGCCGAGCTTGAGGTTTGCTCGCAATCGGGAAGGACAAGCGCATTGAAGGTCATGGGACTTATCGGCGGCATGAGCTGGGAAAGCTCTGCCCAATACTACCGTATCGTCAATCAGGAAGTCCGGGCGCGCCTGGGCGGCGTGCACTCGGCCAAGAGCCTGATGTGGTCGATGGATTTCGGTGAGATCGAGCGGTTGCAGCATATTGGCGACTGGTCGGCCCTGACGGGCGAAATGACCGATGCGGCCCGCCGCCTTGAAGCCGGCGGCGCGGATTTCCTGGTGATCTGCACCAACACCATGCACCGGATGGCCGATGCCATATCCGCAGCCGTCTCCATTCCGCTCTTGCATATTGCCGACCCGACGGCGGAGAAGATCAAGGCGCTCGGCCTCAGCCGCGTCGGATTGCTCGGCACGGCCTTCACCATGGAGCAGGATTTCTACAAGGGGCGGCTGATCGAACGGCATGGGCTGGACGTTCTGGTGCCCGGCGAAGAGGACCGGAAAACCGTCCACGACATTATCTACAAGGAGCTCGTTGTCGGCCGTGTCGAGGACGCGTCGCGCGACGCCTACCGTCAGGTCATTCAGCGACTGGTGGAACGCGGCGCCCAGGCGATCATCATGGGCTGCACCGAGATCATGCTGTTGATCTCCCAAGCCGACAGCCCCGTTCCGGTTTTCGACACCACCGAACTCCATGCGCTTGCGGCGGTCGATCGCGCTCTCGCCTGAATTGATGTCCTCTTGTCCACGGCCGGTCAGTCCTGCCCGGCCGTAGCGCTCGAAGCGGTGGGTCGAGATACCCGGCGGCCGGCGGAGATATCAGCCGTTGCGGAAGGTGTAGCCGTAGCCGTTGAGCGCTGGGGCGCCGCCGAGGTGGGCATAAAGAACCTTTGATCCCTCGGGAAAATAGCCCTTGCGAACGAGATTGATCATGCCCTGCATCGATTTGCCTTCATAGACGGGGTCGGTGATCATGCCCTCGAGGCGGGCGCAAAGCCGGATCGCCGCCTTGGTCTCGTCGGAGGGCACGCCGTAGACCGGATAGGCATAATCCTCGAGCAGCACCACGTCCTCTTCGGTGAGATCGGTGCCGAGCTCGACCAACTCGGCGGTCCTGCGGGCAATGTCGAGAACCTGTGCTTTTGTCTGCGCCGGGGTGAACGAGGCGTCGATGCCGATGACCTGCCGCTGGCGGCCGTCCTTGGCAAAGCCCACCAGCATGCCGGCATGGGTCGAGCCGGTGACGGTGCAGACGACGATGTAGTCGAACTTGAAGCCAAGCTCTTCCTCCTGCGCACGCACCTCCTCGGCAAAGCCGACATAGCCCAGCCCACCGAACTTGTGCACGGAGGCGCCGGCGGGGATGGCGTAGGGTTTGCCGCCACGCGCTTTCACGTCCTCGATCGCAGCCTCCCAGCTTTGGCGGATGCCGATGTCGAAACCTTCATCGACCATCTGGACCTCGGCGCCCATGATACGGCTGAGCATGATGTTGCCGACGCGGTCGTAGACGGCGTCCTCGTGCGGCACCCAGCTCTCCTGCACCAACCGGCATTTGAACCCGATCTTGGCGGCAACGGCGGCGATCATGCGCGTGTGGTTCGATTGAACGCCTCCGATCGACACCAGCGTATCGGCTCCGGAGCTGAGCGCATCCGGAATGATATATTCCAGCTTGCGCAGCTTGTTGCCGCCGAAGGCGAGGCCGGAATTGCAGTCGTCTCTCTTGGCGTAGATCTCGACCTGACCGCCCAGATGGCCCGAGAGCCGGTCGAGTTTCTCGATATGCGTCGGCCCGAAGGTGAGCGGGTAACGTTCGAATTTTTCCAGCATGTTGTTCCCTTCCTTCTGTTTTGAAAGTCAGGAAACGCTACCACCCATCACGTGGAAGGTGCTCTCTAATATCATGCAAAGATTTTGCATTTGCCCCGGCAAATTGCATAAGATCACAGATTGCATCCGCATATCACGACAAACAAGGAAGATTCTTCCATGCAAGGTGAACTCGATCGTATCGATCTCAAGATGCTGCGCCTGCTGCAGAAGAACGGCCGGCTGACCAATGCGGAGCTGGCGCAAATGGTCGATGTCAGTGCTGCGACATGCCACCGCCGGACGCAGAGGCTGTTCGAGGAAGGTTACATCAGCAATGTGCGTGCGCTTGTGGCGCCGCAGAAGGTCGATCGCGGCGCGCTGGTCATGGTCGGCGTGGTGCTCGATCGCTCGACGCCGGAGAGTTTTCGCGAATTTGAAAAGGCGGTCGAGAAGCTGAAGTTCATCCTCGACTGTCATCTCGTTGCCGGCGACTTCGACTACTTCTTGAAAATTCGCGTGGGTGACATGGCCGATTTCAATCGGATCCACGGGACGCAGCTGATCGCGCTGCCGGGCGTCCGCCAGACAAGGACGTTCTTCGTGATGAAGGAAGTGGTCGACAACGCCGCCCTCGATTTTTGAACGGTCGGCGCGATCGACCCCGGGCTAGAGGCTCACCGTTTGTGTGCGACGACCCCGCTCGTCGTTTGTCATGCTGCCTCTATGTCTGTGCGCGAGAAATCGTCACCATTGAAGAGCAATGGCTCGTTGCGCGACTTGGCCAGCGCATAGGAAAAACAGTCCCCAAAATTCAGGCTCGCCGGGTGCCGGCCCTTGCCAAAGTTGCGCCA
>NZ_LMCO01000006.1:280721-413178 GCF_001424825.1 Ensifer sp. Root31
GCCATAGATCGAGCTCGGCAGCGCCCGCCTCGCCGAGGCGAGCCTCGATCACGATGGACAGTTCAAGAATTGTCGCAGCTGAAATGAAACGCCGCGGAGCGTCGACTACTTTTTGCTCGTAGGTTTCTGCGTCCGGTTCGTTGAACGCGATCGCAACAATTGCTGATGTGTCGATGACCATCAGTTGGGAAGGCCGTTTTCGTCATACCCCAAAATCTCATCGGCAGAGCGCTTATCCAGCACCGGGAGCTTCGCCCAGCGTTTACGGCTCGCCGCCAGTTCCTCGAGAAGCACTTCGCGATTTCCGGCATTTGCGAGGCGCCGCAGCCGCTCTTNCCAGCACCGGGAGCTTCGCCCAGCGTTTACGGCTCGCCGCCAGTTCCTCGAGAAGCACTTCGCGATTTCCGGCATTTGCGAGGCGCCGCAGCCGCTCTTGCGGCCGCGACGATGGCCTGCATTCTCGAGAGGGCAGGGCACATCAACTCGGCCGGCGGTTATCTTCGCAATCTGACGGACAAGGCGCGGCGAGGGGAGTTTTCGCTCGGACCGGTGCTGATGGCTCTATTGCGGGCGAACCCGGTGATTGCTCGAAGCGCCTAGCGAACGGCTCTTTGGAGGGCAGCAACCTGAAGCTTCTCGCTACCCCGGCGAGTCTGTCGTAGTCGCTTGCGTTGTCGCCAATAGAGTCATATATTTTGCACAATAAATGAGTTATTCGATATGGCGGAATGATCATGCCTCAGGTTCTGAAATCTCTGGAGCAAAGCGGTCCCCTGGTCCTGTCCTATATGGATCGCTCGGGAAAGATCGCTGTGGAACGGGTCGCAACCGGCTTCGGCATGTCTAAGAGCCAGTTGGCCGAGACGGCGGGCCTAGCCCGCGAAACGCTGTATAGAAGCGAGCGTAGCCTGGGCGCGAAAACGCAGAGTCGCCTTCGGGAAATGCTGGAGATTATCAGTCGCGTCTCAGATTGGGCCGGTGGTAAGGAGCAAGCAATGGCTTGGTACCGGGCTCAACCTCTACCAGCTTTTGGCGGGCGTACGCCCGAGGCTCTCGTAAAAGACGGCAAGGCCGCGGCGGTGCGAGATTACCTCGATCATATGGCCCTAGGGGGCTTCGCTTGAGGTTTGTGGGCAATTGTTACCGTGCGCACGATCCACGCTGGGCTTTCAAACCGGTTTCAGGAGATGGCGCGGCTATAAGGGGCGCGCGGTTCAACCCAAAAGGCGTGCCGGCTCTCTATCTCGGCCTCAGTGTCATGACGGCGATTAAGGAAGCCAATCAAGGATTTGCTCATCGTATCGACCCCTGCGTACTTTGTTCCTACGATGTCGACTGTGATGATATCGCGGACCTTACTTCTGACGTTGGTCGGGCCGCGAATAGTGTTTCGGTGGAGGAAATGGCCTGCAGTTGGGCCACCGCGCTTTCCGAAGGAAGGAGGCCCCCATCCTGGTCGATATACGATCGACTGAAGGCGAGGGGTACGGCAGGCATCATAGTACCCAGTTTTGCGCCTGGCTCCGAAGAGGGAGATCGAAACCTGGTGCTTTGGAACTGGGGCCCCAGCCTGCCGCATAAAGTGCAGGCACATGACCCAAGTGGTCGGCTTCCGAAGGATCAGCTGTCCTGGGATTAGGCGCATCGGCGCAATAAGCGCGTCTGTTCTTGCAGCCATAATACGTCGGCTCTACCGTGCTTACAGCAAAGGTAATCAACCAAGACCCGGAATTTAGGTCCGGTGGGATAGACGCGATATAGCAGGACCTTGCAGCGAGGTTTCATGCCCCGTCGACGCACCTGAGCCTGCCAGCGTCCCCTTAACTTTCGGATCGTCGCCATGTGATCTCCAACGAGTTGTTGAAGATGACGCGTAGGATGCCCCTGGAGGGGTGCCAAGGATTATCCCGGCGCAGTCGATGTTTCGCGACGAAGCGATTGGCTACGAAAAGCTCACCCCGTTGTCACCCCGGATGCTGACGGCGTATATGCTCTCCATGATCGAAATCCTGGAAGAATGAATGGCACCGAAGACGACGCTGAACGCCAAGAACCTAGAAACGCTGGGCGCCGAGAGGCTGGCCGAATTGTTGATGGAGATCAGCACCGGCAGTGCCGCGACAAAACGTCGGTTGCGGATCGAGCTTGCCGGAAAACAGGGTAGCAGCGAAGTCGCGAGAGAGGTGACCAAGCGTCTCTCGTCTATCGAGCGGTCGCGCTCGATGATCAACTGGCGCCGGGTCAAGACCTTGAAGAGCGACCTGGAAACGCAGCGTCTCGTGATCGTCCACACGATCGCCAGCGGCGATCCGGACGAGGCGCTCGAGGTATTGTGGCGGTTCATGGGCTTGGCGCGCTCGATTTTCGAGCGATGCGACGATAGTAACGGCACGATCGCGGATGTCTTTCGCCAAGCCTGCATCGATCTGGGCGCACTGGCAAGTGCAGCGAAACCGGACCCGCTCCTGCTGGCGAAGCAAGCCTTCGGCTCCCTTCAAAGCAATGACTACGGACAGTATGATCATCTGATCGAGAATCTGTCACCGGCGCTGGGTGGAGAGGGCCTCGATCGACTGAAGTCGTTGTTCGACGAGTGGGCAAAAACACCGATTGATGAATCGCGCCATGCGGAGCGCGTCGTGATTGGCTGGGGTAGCAACGGCCCGGTTTACGAGGATGATCTCAGTCTCCGCCAGCGCGACATGACGATCAGGATGGCATTGGAGCAAATTGCCGACGCCCAGGGCGATGCAGATGCCTTCATCGCGCAGCAGAGCCAGCAGGCGAGATCCGCACCGATGATCGCCGCCGAGATCGCACAGCGTCTGCTGAGGGCGGGACGAGCGGATGAGGCATGGGATGCCATCAATCGCGTCGAAACCAAGGGCAAACAGACCGCGTTCGAATGGGAAAACGTCCGCGTTGAAGTCCTGGAAACTCTGGGGCGCCAGGAGGAAGCCCAGGCCTTCCGGTGGCAGTGCTTCGAACATTCGTTGAACGAGCAACATCTGCGGGCGTTTCTCAAGCGCCTGCCGGATTTCGACGATATCGAGGCCGAGGAAAATGCCTTCGACTTTGTCACCCGCTTTCCGGACGTCCACCAGGCGCTCGCCTTCCTGGTCTCCTGGCCGGCATTCGACAAGGCTGCGAAGCTCGTCGTAGCACGCGCATTCGAACTTGATGGCGATTACTATGAACTCCTGACGCCGGCAGCCGAACAACTGCAGGAGAAGCATCCTCTGGCGGCGATCATCGTTCTGCGGGCCATGATCGACGTCGCGCTCGATCGCGGGAAGTCCAGCCGTTATCGCCATGCCGCGCGACATCTCATCGAATGTCAGCGGCTATCGGCCATGGTCTCCGACTTCGGCGCGCTTGCGTCACATGCCGACTACATCGCAAGCCTCGAAGGCAAGCACGGAAAGAAGGCTGGGTTCTGGGCTGCGGTCGGCCGATAACCCCACGGTTCTGCTCCTGAACTTGCCAACTTCCGCGGAGCTTTCAGAACGTCACCACGTGATCTCCAATTTGCTTATTGAAGATCACGCGTAGGATGCCCTGGAGGGGTGCCGAGGATTATCCCGGCACAGAAAAAGTCGTTGCAACCACAGCTAGTCACTGTGAGATAGCGTAGTTGATTTGCGCGGAGGCAACGTGAGTAGCAACGAGAGATTTCCCTACGAGGTTTGCCAAAAGCTCGGCAACTACGTCTACAGACTCATCGACCCTAGGAACGGCGAAACTTTCTACGTCGGAAAGGGTCGCAATAACCGGGTTTTCGACCATGCGGCAGGGCTACCCGAGGTATCGGATGACGATGCCCAACAACTTGGCGCAAAGCTCGACCGTATCCGCGCAATCAAGAATGCGGGCCTCGAGGTGATACATATCATTCACCGGCATGAGATCCCAGATGCCTCCATCTTCGAGGTCGAAGCAGCGCTCATTGACGCCTATCCCGGCCTCACCAATATCCAGGGCGGCCACGCTAGTAGTGATCGCGGCCCCATGAACCATCTGGAGCTGATCGACAAATACAGTCTTCCGGAGTTTCCAGCTAGCTCAGAGCATCGCCTGGTGCTGATCAATATCAACAAACTTGAAGAACGTTTCGATCGCCGTGCGATCTACAACCTCGTCAGGTATTGCTGGCGCATATCAAAGACGCGCGCCGAGCAGGCAGAATATGTGCTCGCTGTAGTTCGCGGCGTCGTCGTTGGCGCATTCAAACCCCTCCGGTGGATGCCCGCAACACCCGAGAACTTTCCCGACATCCCGCATGCGGATGGATCAGAGTCTCATCGTCTGGGGTTCGTAGGAGCAGAGGCACCTTCCGACATTTGGGAACTCTATGTCGGCGCTCGCGGCAAGAGAATCACTGATCCACAACTGAAGCACGTTCAAAACCCTGTCCGATTCTGGAAGTGCTGATGAAGTCCGACCGCCCCACCCTTACCCAGGTCCAGATTATTCAGTCTCTTGCCGAAGCCCTCTCCTGGTTCGAAAAAGAAGTCAGCTGGGGCGTCAGCCCAGGCGAGCTCAATCACCTCACCGGACGCATTGGCGAGCTCTACGCGGCGATGATCACTCGCGGGCAGATGGCCCTCGATACCAATCAGCGCGGATATGACGTCGTTTCGGCAGCCAATGAGCGAATATCGGTCAAGACTGTCACAAGCTCCAACCATGTCAGCTTCAACCAGAACACGTTTCACCACGTCGACCGAATAATGGTGCTGCGTGTAAACATCGAAGATGAGAAAGGTGTCTCGGTCGAAGAACTGCTCGATACCTCCGCTCATGACGCCCAGCAACTGATGCGCTCCCAGGGCGGCAAGCTCGTTTATCCGATCGCTCGTGGCATTCGGGAAGAACGGCCAGTCGACGATCTGGAGGTTACTGCTCGTGCGTCTTACGCCGACCTCGAGATCGTTCAATACGAAAGCGGTGCGATCCGAATTCGCCGCGATGGGGAGGACCAGCCAGTCGTCGTCAAGGAGCTGCTGAGGTCGATTGCGACAGAGGTCGGCGTGGATTTATTCAACTCGAAGGGTGGCCTGAAGAATACTCAAGCGCTTGGTATCGACGTCATTCGCGCAGTGCACGCCCGACGAAACATAGAATGAGCCACTCTGTAGTGCGGCTGTGTTGCAGTGCAGTGCCCAAAGCATTCAAATCAGGGGGCTTGGCCATGAAGATCGAAATGTCCGCACGCGACGTCAGGAAGCGTGCGCAGGAATTGTATGCAGGCGACAGTTTGCCGATCTCTGACGTTAAGTCGGCAGACGACCCATTGCAGCTCGCCTGGTGGGAAAGTCAGCCTCAAGAAGAGAGTTCAAGCAGCGATAGGCAACAATCGGCGATGTTGTTGTATTTGGAGCTCGCGTCAAAGGCGAGCCCCCTCGCTCTCCACCACTGCTTTCCTGCACGATTCGATTGTGAGAGAGGCTTATCACTCAGGCCGGACAAAGCGATCATTAAGACCTTTCTTCGCGATGAGCTGGTCACCAATCGTCTGGTTGGCTGGCAGCTTGTTTTCGATCTCACAGATGCCGGGCGTCTGTATGCCGAAGAGGCCGCAGAGAACCTCTCCTGCCGGTAGCGCAGCAGCTAGTGAGTCTTCTAAGTCTTGGGAAAATTTTCATGAGTGAATACAGCATATGCGAGCACCAACGTCGATTTGCGACATGGTCTGCAGTGACAGCCGCCCGGTCATCCAGCCTATACCGGTTTACGCGCGATCAGGGAGTATCACTTGTTAAGGAATCCGGCTTGGCCAACATCAGGCCGCGCTGGTCGGACTTGCCCGAACCCCGCCACTTCAACGAATTTCATCGTGATTTGCGCAAATCGATCCTTGCCGCTTCGAGGACGGTTTTTCCAAGAGCGGCGCGCGATATTTCTCATGGCGTCGCCGCGAAGTTGATCAATGTCTATCTCAAGACTCTTTTTCTCTCTGCCATTGCGCTTGAGATCGCCCAAACCAATGAAGTGGCAAAGGCCAATGCGCTTCATCCTCCTATCGACAGACTTTTGCTGTCAAAGCTCGCGATGGAGAATGTCGGTGGCAGGGCCGATTTCTGGCGCAAAATGCGCGACAAGGGTTGGTCGCGATTCGAACCGGGTGACTACGAAACCACCATAGAGGAGATCCATCGAGTCACCGCCGGCGCATTATGGACCATTGAAAGATATTGGCTCGCTCCCGACGGCGACGGCCGGCGCCTTGGTGCCGTGGATGTGGCCCACCTGATATAGGCACGCTTCACGACAAGCAATCGCTCTCAATCGCCGCCTGGTCGAGAGCTGTAGATCGCTGAAATAAAAGAGAAATATGGCGGAGAGGGTGGGATTTGAACCCACGATACCCTTGCAGGTATGCCGCATTTCGAGTGCGGCATTCGACGACTCTGCAGGGATGACGACTCTGCAGGGATAATGTGAACTTGCGGCAATGCTGCCCTTTCAGGGGCAAGTGAGAATCTGGCTAGCGTTAGCCGATGACCGACGTCCGATGCCGCCGCGCGGTGTTATTCGGGTTTGCGCTATGTTCCTGTTTTGTGCTTCGAAGATCGCATAATGTATCATGCGGGACTACGAGTTCTGGCTGCGGTCCTTGTCAGTCTCACGGGCGACGACAGTATCTCGCACTCTTCCAAGTCGATCCCGAATATCCTCAATCTCGCTCGCAAGTCCGCCATCGTTCTCTGATGCAAGAGCAAAAGATCTTTCCAGGCGCTCTACGATTTCTGCCGTGATGGATCGCGCATTCGTACGCGCCGCCGCCTCGATTTGATGGCGATGCGATCGCTGATGTGGCGGATCACCGGCAGGTTATGGGTGATGATGAGATAGCCCAAGCCATAGTCCGCCTGCAGATTGGCCATCAGGTTCAGGATTTCGCCCTGGACTGAGACATCGAGTCCTGCCGTCAATGATGAGGCGGGGGCTGAGCGCAAGCGCCCGTGCCACACCGACGCGTCTTGCCTGGCCGCCCGAGAGCTGATTCGGAAAGCGCGCGAGAAGCGAGCAGATCTCGCCATCAACGGCTGCCGGTCGATTTTCCCAGCAGCCGTTCGATAATCATCTCGGCGATGGGAATTGCTGACGTGGCGGCTGGCGACGGTGCGTTGCAGACATGCAGCATCCGATCGGTGCCGACGAACAGGAAATCATGAATGAGCTTGCCGTCCTTTGCGACCGCCTGCGCGCGGATGCCGGCCTCCTGGGGCAGGAGATCGGCACGTTCGAGGCTCGGGCAGTATTTTTGGCACTCGGCCAGATAGCCGCGCTTGAAGAGCGAGTTGCGCAGTTCGGTGAGGGCTGATGAACGATTTTGTGCGACCGTTCTCCAGAATCCTGGATAGGCCAGGTAATCGAGCATGTCTTTTGCGTTTAGGGAAAGCGGCGCATAGCCCTCTCGGGCGAAGCCGATCACCGCATTCGGGCCCACAGTGACGCTTCCATCGATCATTCGAGTCAAGTGGATGCCGAGGAATGGCAGTTCTGGATCCGGGATCGGATAGATGAGGTGCTTGACGATCTCGTTCTTTTGCGGCGGCAGACGGTAGTATTCGCCTCTGAACGGAATGATGCGATGCTCGATCGCCAGCCCCGCCATCGTGGCCAGACGATCCGACTGCAATCCACCGCAGACGACCAGCTTATGAGCACGCCAGTTGGCGTCCCGCGTCGATATCGTCACGTCGGCGCTGGCTTCCCGGATGCCGATCACCGCCGTGTCGAGCCGGATTTCTCCGCCGAGCCTTTGAACATTTCTGCCCATCGCGAGGCACACTTCGCGGTAATCGACGATCCCCGTGGAGGGAACCAGCAGCGCGCCGAGACCATTGATGTTCGGTTCGCGTTCGCGAAGTTCGCCCTGGCCGATCGGTTCGACGGCGATGGCGTTCGATCTCGATCGCTCCAGCAGCGCCTGCATGCGCTGCATCTCGATTGGATTTGTGGCAACGAGCAGCTTGCCGCAGACGTCAAAAGCGATGCCGTTGTCGACGCAAAAATCCTTCGTTGCCTCGGCGCCCTTGCGGCAGAGCTCTGCCTTGAGGCTGCCGGGCGGGTAATAGATCCCGGCGTGGATGACACCGCTGTTGTGGCCGGTTTGGTGGCGGGCGAGGCTGGCTTCCTTTTCGAGCAGCAGCAGACTGCAGCCGGGTTGCCTCTCAAGGAGGCGCATGGCGGTTGCCAGGCCGACGATGCCGCCGCCTATGACGCAATAATCGTAGATCATCGTGATGTCGTTTCCTGTCGCTGCGTTCAGGCAGTCGCGTCTGCTTCTGCAGCGAAGCCGAAATAGGCGTTCTCCAGCGCGTGCCCATCGTTCAGCGCCTCTGCCGTTCCATCCAGCACGATATGGCCGTTGCGAAGCACATAGACTCTGGTTGCAAGGTCCAATACGCGCGCTGTCGACTGCTCGACCACGAGCAGCGTCAGCCCGCTTGCATTGAGGGTGCGAAGGCTCTCGTAAACCTGGTCGATGACCATCGGCGCGAGCCCTAGCGAAGGCTCGTCAATCATCATCAGCGAGGGTCGCTGCAGAATGGCTCTGGCGATTGCAAGTTGCTGCTGCTCGCCGCCCGACAGATGGCCGGCGATGCCTTTGAAGCGGGCCTTAAGGATCGGAAATATCGTCAACACCTGCTCCAGGTCGGACGCAATTCCGTCGCGGTCCTTGCGGATCATCGTTCCGATCGACAGGTTTTCCTGCACGGTGAGCGTGCGAAAGATGTGCCTTCCTTCTGGAACGAGCACGAGACCCTGGCGGCAGAGCTGCTCGGGCGCCTTTCCGGCAATCTCTTCGCCATTGAAGGTGATGCTGCCTGCCGTCGGGGTCATCAGCCCGGCGACTGTCTTCAGCAGCGTTGATTTCCCGGCGCCATTGGGGCCGACGATGAAGACGATCTCGCCGCGATCCACATGGATGCTGGTGCCCTTAAGCGCGTTGAGCCGACCATAGCCAGCCGTGAGGTTGGTGATTTCAAGCATTCTGTTCCCCAGTTCGTCGTTCCCTCGGCCCCTGACCGGTCGGCGATTTTCGTCGCTCTTTTTCAGGAACGCTGCGTTGACAAGAGAATTCATAACTCCTAATCTGTCCACAGTCCACAGTGGACCGACAAAAATTAGAGAGGCGCAGCCGGCCACGGCCGGGTGACGTCCAAGGGGAATAAAGATGAGATCTATTTATGCGACCAGCGCAGCCGCGCTGGCGGCAGCACTCCTGTCGTCCGCCGTCTATGCAAGTGACCAGGCGCCGATCAAGATCGGTTTTGCGATCGCGGAATCCGGTTGGCTTTCAAACTATGACAGCGCGCCGTTCAAGGCCGCGGTGATGAAGATCGAGGAGATCAACAAAGCCGGTGGCTTGCTTGGCCGTCAGATCGAGTACCAGGTCATGGACACCAAGACCGAACAGGAGCGCTCAGCCACCGCCGGCGCGCAGCTGATCGACTCCGGCGTTCAGATGCTGGTCGTCTCGTGCGACTACGATTTTGGCGCTCCCGCCGCCCTTGCCGCAAAACAGGCCGGCATCATCGCCTTCAGCCTTTGTGCGGCCGACCCCAAGATGGGTGTGCAGGGCGTGGGACCCTTTGCATTCACCGCCAACAGCGCTGCGCAGTCGGAAGGGATCGCCATTGCTGAATACGCGCAGAAGCGCATGAACCTGAATACGGTCTACGTTCTTGAAGATCTGACGATCGAATACAACAAGTCGGCCTGCGCCGGGTTCCGTTCGGCCTGGATTGCCGGCAAGGGGGAGGACTCGATCCTCGGCAACGACACGTTCAAGAATGACGATCCATCGATTGCTTCGCAGATCACCCGGATCAAGGGCCTTGCGACCAAGCCGGATGCCGTCTTCATCTGCTCTTTCACGCCCGGTGGAGCGTCGGCAGTACGCCAGCTTCGTGCTGCTGGCATCGATCTGCCAATCCTGGCCAACACGGCCATGGTCGACAATTATTGGCTCAATGCCGTGCCCGGGCTGAAGGACTTTTATCTGCCGGCCTTCATGTCGCTTTACGGTGACGACCCGCGGCCAGAGATGAACGCCTTTGTCGCGAACCACAAGGTCCGCTGGAACGAGGCGCCTGTCTCCTCCTATTCCGTCCTTGGCTACAGCCTGATCGAGCAATGGGCCTATGCTGTCGACAAGGCGGAGACGACCGATACGGAGCCGGTCGTCGCAGTGATGAATGGCTTCGCCGACCAGCCGTTTACCGCAGGCCCAACAACATTCACCGACCAGCTCCATATCCAGGTCGACAGGCCGTGGTTGATCATGAAGGTGGAAGACGGTTCGTTCCGTGCCGTCGAAGTGTATCGCAATACCATCAAACCGGACATGAAGCTGCTCTTCCGCGTCGGGCAGTAAATCCTCCTTATTCGTGTCCGGGCGCCCGCGCCCGGACAGTACGACCGGCGCCGAAATTCCATTCGACGTCCTGTGACAGCTTGCATCCGGATGGGGAGCGAGAACGTTTATGACGACTACTGAAAAACAGCTGCTGGAGGCGCGGGGCATTCATGTCGCATTCGGCGGCATTCGGGCACTCGGCGGTGTCAACCTCAGCTTGAAGCGAGGAAAGGTCATGGGTCTCATCGGGCCGAACGGCGCCGGCAAGACGACCATGGTGAACGTCCTAAGCGGCTTTCAGCGCCCGACGGAGGGAACGATCGTTCTCGACGGCGTCGATGTTTCGAGCCTGCCTGCACGACGGTTCGCCATGGGCGGCATCGGGCGCAGCTTCCAGGCCGCCCGCCTGTTCCGTGACCTCACGGTCGAGCAGAACTTGTCGGTTGCTGGCATTGGCATCGGCCTTTCCGGTCGCGTTGCCAAGGAGCGGGCAGGGGAAATTCTCGACTGGATGGCGCTCTCCCATTGTGCTGATCACCGGTGCGATGGGCTGTCCTACGGCGATGAGCGGCGGGTCAGCATTGCCAGGGCTCTGGCGCTCAAGCCGTCGTTCGCGCTGCTCGACGAGCCTGCGTCCGGGATGAACGACGGCGAATGCGAAGCCCTTATGGAAGTGATTTCCGAAGTGCCGAAGCGGTTCGGCTGCGGAGTGCTGCTCATCGAGCACAACATGAAGGTGATCATGGGCGTTTGCGAGCGAATTCACGTTCTCGACGGGGGGCGCAGCCTGGCCGAGGGTACGCCCGAGGAAGTGCGGCGCGACCCGATCGTCCGTCGCGCCTATCTAGGCGAAAAGGCGTCCGACGACGCCATCGCGATATAGGTGAGGGCGATGACCAACATTCTTCAGGTCCTTGTCGATGCCGTCGCTCTCGGCAGCCTATACGCACTAGTGGCGCTGGCGATCGGGCTGGTCTTCGGTGTCATGCGGCTGATCAATTTTGCCCAGGCCGACTACATTACCATCGGCGCTTTCGCACTCGTCGTTCCGACCGCAAGCGTCACACCGCCGCTTCTCCTCGGCGCATGGCCGACGGCCCTGATGATCGCTGGCGTGCTGTTGATCGTGGTGTTGTTGTCGCTGGCGACGGAACGCGTCGCTTTCCGGCCGCTGCGCCAATCCAATCCGGCGACCCTTCTGATTTCTTCATTCGCCGTCAGCTATTTTCTCCAGCACCTGGTCGTCCTCGTCCACACAGGCCGACCTAAATCGATCGGCATCGGTGGCGCTCTGACGAACGCGATTGATTTCGGCGGCGTGCGCGTTCCCGGCATTCAGTTGCTGACGATGGCCGTCACCGCCTCCTTACTGGTGACGCTCGTGCTCTTCCTCAAGAAGACTCCGCTTGGCATCCAGATGCGGGCGGCGGCCGAGAACTTCCAGATGGCCAGGCTTCTCGGCGTGCCGGCAAACCGCGTCATCGCTGTGGCGTTCGCAGTCAGCGGCCTGCTTGGCGGCACTGTCTCCATGCTTCTCGTCATTCAGACAGGAACACTCGATGTGCGGATGGGTTTGATGCCAGTGGTCTATGCATTTTTTGCCACGGTGATCGGTGGCATGGGCTCTCTACCGGGTGCTGCCCTCGGCGGTTTCATCGTCGGCTTCGCCAGTGTTCTCCTGCAGACCTACCTTCCAGCGGATCTGCGCCCATTCCGCGATGCGGGTGTGTTCGCCCTGGTCATCCTCATCTTGCTGGTAAGACCACAGGGTCTGATTGTGACCGGCGCTGCAAAGGAGCGCGTGTGATGAAAAAGACCTTAAGCTCTTCTTCCTTGTTCACATTGAGGTTCTGGTTCCCGGTGCTCGCCTTGCTCGTGCCGCTGGTGCTGGTCGTGCTCGCGTCCGAGCAGTTCGGCCCGCTGACGCTTCGGCGTACGGTAGTCGAGGCGCTCATCAGGATCGTCGTCGTCGTCGGTCTCTACATCTTCATTGGCAATTCGGGCATCATCTCGTTCGGTCATACGACGTTCATGGCGATCGCCGCCTACGCGACCGCCTGGCAGACCTGCTGTGAAATGCTCAAGCCGATCACCATGTCCGGCCTGCCTCCCTTCCTTCGCGATCAGACGTTTCCGGCTCTGCCGGCCGCCGTCAGCTCGATCGCTCTTGCCGGTGCCGCTGCCTTTCTCTGCGGACTGGTGCTGATGCGCCTGTCGGGCCTGGCCGCCTCGATCTCGACGCTTGCGGTGCTGTTCATTCTGAACGTCACGTATTCCAACTGGGACAGCGTGACGATGGGAACTGCGTCGATCGTCGGGTTGCCGAACTACGTTACGGCCTGGCTTGCCTTTGGTTGCGCCGCTTTTGCGATCCTCGTCGCATACCTCTACCAGACCTCGTCCAAGGGCCTGGCCATCCGGGCGACGCGGGAAGACGAAGTCGCCGCGGCCGCCTCGGGGATTTCGCTCTATTGGTCGCGGCTCTTTGCCTTTACCCTCTCCGGCTTCGTCATGGGTCTGGGAGGCGTGCTGCAGGCGCACTATCTCGGCACGGTTTCGATCAATACCTTTTTCCTGAACCTCACCTTCATCGGTCTCGCCATGCTCGTCGTCGGCGGTATGCGAAGCCTGGCGGGTGCTGTCGTGGGCGTGGTCGTGGTCACCGCCATCGTCGACATCTTTCGGCGCATCGAGGCAGGCGTCTCGATCGGCTCTTACGAGTGGTCGCTGCCCGCTGGCGCGCAAGAATTGGTGCTTGCGGCGATCATGTTGCTCATACTGATTTTCCGGAAGGACGGAATCATGGGAGGACGCGAGTTCGACCTTCCAATGCAAGTCAGCCGCGAAAAGGGGAATGCGCCATGAATGACAATAACCGCACCATGCCGCACGGGGAACTCGAGTTCTCCAATACTATGATCGACAACCGCATGCTTTCCGATCAGGTCGCGACATTCCTGATCAGGGAATTGATCTTCGGTCGTCTGCAACCGGGCCAAAGGATCAACGAAGCCGAGCTTGCCCGCAATCTTGGGATCAGCCGCAACCCGATCCGCGAGGCGATCCGTCGCCTCGAAGAGCGGGGCCTGCTGATCTCGGCGCCGCGTCGCGGTACGTTCGTGCGAACGTTCTCGCGCAAGGACATCGACGAGATCTTCTCCTTCCGCGTCGTGGTCGAACGGTTTGCGATCGAACAGGCGCTGCCGCTGATGACCGACGAGGACATCGACCGGATCTCGGCTTTCGTTGATGCGATGGTCTCTGCGGCCGATGCGAACAACGAGGTTGCGCTGGTCGAGAACGACTTGGCCTTCCATCTCGAGATCTGCAAGCTCTCGAACAACCGCCAGACACTGCACGCCTTCATGAACATCCAGGCGGAAGTGCAGATGCTGATCACGATGGCCGAACAGCGCTTTGAGAGCCTGGAAGCCGCCGCCGTGGACCACTGGCCGGTGGTCGACGCGCTGCGAACACGCGACGTGCCCAAGGCGTGCGACGCCATCAGCGACCACATCAAGGATTCTTGGCGACGGCTCGCCGAGGAATACGAACGGGGCGATCCGCCACATCGTTCCGCATAATTCAACATAGAAGGGAACATACGTCCGTGAGCAAAATCATCGGCATCGACATTGGGGGGACGTTTACCGATTTCGTCTCCTACAATTCCGCCACCGGGACCATCGAGAACTGGAAGAACCTGACGACGCCCTCCGAGCCGATCGAAGGTGTTCTTCAGGGGTTGGAGCAGGAGGACGACCTGGGAGGCGTCAACAAGATCCGTCTCGGCACGACCATCGCGACCAACGCCCTGCTGACAAGACGCGGCGCGAAAGTCGCCTATGTCACCACCAAAGGCTTCAGGGACGTTCCGTTCATCCAGCGCGGTGATCGCCGCAGCCACTACGACATCACCTGGGTCAAGACAAAGCCGCTGATGAAGCGTGCGGACTGCTTCGAAGTCGAGGAAAGACTGAGCGCCAATGGCGAGGTCGTGCAGCCTCTCGATGAAGCAGCTGTGCGCGAGATTGCCGCAACGATCCGGGCCGACGGTACGATCGAGGCGATCGCTATCTGCACCCTGTTCTCCTACATCGACCCGAAACACGAGCAGCGCATTCGCGACATTCTCGCCGAAGAACTGCCCGGCATGCCGATCTCGATCTCCTACGACGTCCTGCCGAAATGGAAAGAATACGACCGGGCATCGACGACCATCGCCGACGCTTACCTGAAGCCGATCGTTTCAGACAATTTCCACCGTATGCAGAAGCGGCTCAACGCCATCGGCGTTGGCGACAAGATCGGAGTGATCAAGTCCAATGGCGGTGAATCGACGCTTGAAGGCGCTGCCGAAGCCCCGGTCCAGATGACTTTGTCCGGCCCGACCGGTGCTGTTGTTGCCACGCGCATCCTGTCGGAACTCACCGGCATCCAGAACCTTGTCGTCTTCGACATGGGTGGTACCTCGACCGATTGCTCGACAGTCGTCGACGGCAAGGAGCACGTGACCACGAGCTTCGAGATCGAATGGGGACTGCCGATCCAGATTCCGATGATCGACATTCACACGATCGGCGCCGGCGGCGGCTCGATCGCCTGGATCGACAAGGGCGGCATGTTGCGCATGGGACCGCAATCGGCGAGCGCTGATCCGGGCCCTGCCTGCTACGGTCGTGGTGGCGAGAACGCAACGGTCACCGACGCCAATGTGGTGCTCGGCCGCATCAATCCCGACTACTTCCTCGGCGGCAGGATGAAGCTCGACGCAGAGGCTGCCCACAGGGCAGTCGCGAGAATTGCCGAGCAGCTCGACCTCACGGTCGATGCCGCGGCCTATGCCATGGTGCAGATCGCCAACAACAACATGCTTGGTGCCCTTCGTGCCGTGTTGCTGCAGCGCGGGCTTGATCCGCGTGACTTCACGCTCGTCGCATCGGGTGGTGCCGGTCCGGTTCACATCTGCGATCTCATGGATATTTCGGGGATCCCGCAGGGCATCGTGCCGAACTATCCCGGCCAGTTCTCGGCTTTCGGCTTCATCATGACGGATGCCCGGGTGGACCGGCATCGCACCGTTCAGCAGACCTCGAAGTTCTTCGACGGCAAGCGGGCGACGGCGGCGATGACTGAGCTGGCCGATGGTGCCATCGGCGAACTGGTGACGCAGGGTTACACGCAGAAAGTCGAGATCTACCGCTCGATCGAGGCGCGTTACCTTGGCCAGAACCATGAGCTTGAACTGAGTTTCCCGGCCAACGATTTTTCCGACGAGGCCGTCGAGGACTTGTGGAAGCGCTTCCATGAGGAGCACGAGAACCGCTTCGGGTTCTCGATCGCCGGCGAGACAATCGAGACCGTCAATCTCAAGGTTGTCGCTGTTGCCATCTCGGACAAGCCGGTCATGGGCGAGCTCGAAAAGGGATCGGGATCGCCGGCTGCTTCGGGTAACCGGAAGGTTCGCTTCGAGGATGGCTGGCATGACGTCAAGACTTACGATCGCGGGACATTGAGGCAGGGTCAGACCCTGTCGGGACCGGCGATCATCGAGGAAAGCGCGTCCGTAACCATTCTCCAGCCGAAGCAGACGCTGCGCGTCGATCGGCTGGGCAATCTGATCATTTCTGCCTGAGGAGCATGCCATGGACTTCGTGACGATGAACATTCTGGAATCGACCATGGTCTCTCTGTGCAGGGAGATGGGGATCGTGCTGATGAAGACGTCCTATTCGACGATCTTCAACGAAGCGCTCGATTTCACCTGCGGGCTTGCCGACATGAACGGCGACATGATCGCTGTCGCCGATTATTGCCCGGCGCAGATCGGCGGCATGCCGCTCCTGGTAAAGTCGTGCCTGAAGGAGATCCCGCCTTCCGAGATCGAAGAAGGAGACATCATCCTTCACAACGACCCCTATCGTGGCGGCTTGCACACGCCGGAACATACGTTCTTCAAGCCGATCTTCGTCGATGGCGAAATCATGGGCTTTGCCGTGGCGATCGGCCATATCGCCGAAGTCGGCGGCATGGCGCCGGGTGGCTTCTGCGGCGAAGCGACCGAGATCTTCCAGGAGGGGCTGCGCATTCCGCCGGTCAAGATCAAGAAGCGCGGCGAAGACAACATCGAGGTCTGGAAACTGCTGCTCGCCAACGTTCGCACGCCGCGCGTGAACTACGGCGATCTGCGCGCATTGATCGCTGCTGTCGATCTCGGCGAAAAGCAGATGACGCAGATCTACAAGAAATACGGCAAGGAGAAGGTCAAGGAGACGGTCAACGATCTGCTTCTCTACTCCGAACGCCGCATGCGCGCCGAACTCGAGGCAATCCCCGACGGCATCTACGCCTTCACCGACTATGTCGAAAGCGATGGGATTGATGCTGATCGCAAGTACGCGATCGCAGTCGAAGTGCACAAGACGGGTGGCGACATCGTCGTCGATTATGCCGGCTCCTCGCCACAGGCGTCCGGGCCGATCAACGCAACGCTCGGCGTCGCGACATCTGCGGCATATAACGCCGTCCTGCACATGACCGACCCGTCGATCCCGCGCAATTCCGGGTGCTTCCGGCCCATCCGCGTGATGGCGCCGCCCGGCACCATCGTCAACGTCGATTTCCCCGCGCCGGAGGTTGGCGGAAACACCGAGACCCACCCGCGCATCGTGGGTACGATCCTTGGTGCGATGTCCACCGCCGTGCCGAACCGGGTCATGGCGGCGGAAGGGGCAACCCACTGCAACTTCGTCTTCGGCGGCGTCGATGCGGACACGGGCGAATACTTCGCCTGCTACGATCTGGAGGCCGTTGGTTGGGGCGGGCGATCCTTCGCCGATGGCAACGATGGTGTCGATTCGATCAACGGCAACTGCCGCATCACGCCGGTTGAAGTTTACGAAACCCGCTTCCCCTGGCGCATCGAGAGTCTCGCCTTCAACGTGGATGCCGGCGGCGCCGGCGAATACCGCGGCGGCGTTGGCTACACCAAGCAGATGTTGTGCCTCAACAACGAGATCGTCTGCTCGCAGATGACTGACCGCCATCTCTTTGCCCCCTGGGGTCTGGAAGGCGGCACGGAAGGCGGGCTCGGTGCGACGCTGGTGATGAAGTCCGGCGGTTCGGACTGGCAGACGATGCGCCAGGCCTACGGCAAGGCATCGACCAGCCGCTACGCCAACGTCTCCATTCGTCGCGGTGATCGCGTTCGCCTCGTCACGCCAGGCGGCGGCGGCTACGGCGACCCGAGTAAGCGCGACCCTGCGGCTGTCGCCCACGACGTGCGGGAAGGCTACGTCTCGAAAGAGGCGGCCAAGAAACACTACGGTTATCAGGAGGCATGAGAGATGAAATTCTCCCAGAACGGGCTCTACATCGAGAGCTATACCAAATGTGCAAATTGCGGCGTGCTGATTTACGAAAACTCGGCCGAGGATAGCCGCAAGAAGACAGTTCACGCAGGGAACACGTATTGCGCGCAGGAATGCGTTGATTGGAAAATTGGCCGGGATATTCGGCGCGGCACCACCGCCGCCTGATGTCATACAGGCGGTCCCGCGCTCCAGTTGGCGGGGCCGTCCTTTTCGGCAGATAGCGGCCCGCTTGCCGCGTCTGCAATATCACAGTCATTTCAAGGAGGGACGAATGTCCACCAACGCCTCGCTCACGGCGCGCCGCAGCGCCGCGATCCCTGCTGGCCTGTCGAAACATCTCGACGTCTACATCGATCGTGCCGAAAATTCGGAACTCTGGGATATCGAGGGCCGTCGCTACATCGATTTCGCCGCCGGCATCGCGGTCAACAATACCGGTCATCGGCATCCCAAGGTGGTGGAAAGAGTTCGTGCGCAGTTGGAGAAGGTGACGCACACCTCGTTCCAGACGACCCCTTACATCGACTATGTCGAGCTGTGCGAAAAGCTGAATGCGCTGCTGCCGGGCGACTTCGCCAAGAAGACATTCCTGGTTTCGACCGGGGCAGAAGCCATCGAGAATGCGGCCAAGATTGCGCGAGCAGCCACGGGACGTTCAGCCTTTGTCGCATTTTCCGGCGCATTCCATGGCCGGACACTGATGGCGATGACGCTTACCGGCAAGACCGCGCCCTACAAGGTCGGATTCGGCCCGCTGGTGCCCGACGTATTCCATCTGCCGTTTCCGATTGCCTATCACGGCATCACTGAACAGGAAGCACTCAAGGCGCTCGACCGCTTCTTCAAGTCCGAAGTCGACCCGACGCGGGTTGCCGGCATCTTCGTCGAGCCGGTCCAGGGGGAAGGTGGTTTTTATCCAGCGCCGGTTACATTCCTGCGCGCCTTGCGCGAGATCTGCGACCATCACGGGATCCTGCTGATCGCCGACGAAATCCAGACCGGCTTTGCCCGCACCGGCAAGATGTTTGCCATGGAACACGCCGGTGTTGCCGCCGACATCGTCACCATGGCCAAGGGCCTCGGCGGCGGTTTTCCGATCGCCGCGGTTACCGGCCGTGCCGAGGTGATGGACCGGATTCCGCCGGGGGGCGTCGGCTCGACCTTTGCCGGCAACCCTCTGTCCTGTGCGGCGGCGCTCGCCGTGCTCGAAGTCATCGCAGAAGAACAGCTCTGCGCCCGCGCCGAGGAGGTTGGCTCGAGGTTGCGCCAGACATTCGACGAGTGGTTCACGGGCAACGAATTCTCCTGTATCGGCGATGTGCGAAACCTTGGGGCGATGGTCGCAATCGAATTCGTGCGCGACCGTAACTCGCGCGAGCCATGGCCCGAACTCGTCAAGGCGCTCACGCAAAAGGCGGCTGAGAATGGGCTGCTGCTCCTGTCTTGCGGCGTCAACGGCAACGTCGTCCGCGTTCTGGCCCCGCTGACAATTCCGTTCGAACGGCTCGATGAGGGTGTGACGATCCTCAAGGAAAGCCTGCGCTCGACCCTCTTGGAACTGGGAGGTCGCCAGTGAACGCGCCGATGACATCCGTTTTTCGCGATCGATCCTTCATCGACGGACAGTGGGTTTCTGCCGCTTCCGGGCAGACCTTCGATGTTATCAATCCGGCGACCGGCGCATTGATTGCATCGGTTCCGGATCTTGCCGCCGACGCCGTCGAAACAGCGATCGCGGCCGCTGAACGAGCGCAGACCGACTGGCGCAACCGGCCCGCCAAGGAACGCGCTCAGATCCTGCGCGCTTGGTTTGCCGAGATCGTTAATCACGCAGAGGAATTGGCGCAACTCATCACTGCCGAACAGGGAAAGCCGCTCTATGAGGCAAGAGGCGAGGTCGCTTTTGGTGCCTCTTTCGTCGAGTGGTTTTCGGAAGAGGCCAAGCGGGTCTATGGCGACGTCATTCCGTCGGCGGGACGCGATCGTCGGTTCATGGTGATCAAGCAGCCGATCGGCGTTTGCGCCGCGATTACACCATGGAACTTTCCCCTGGCGATGATCACGCGCAAGGCAGCGGCGGCGCTTGCAGCCGGATGCACGATGGTGATCAAGCCTTCCGATGAAACACCGCTGACGGCGTTGGCACTTGCCGAACTGGCGCTGCGCGCGGGCGTTCCGGCCGGCGTTCTGAACGTTGTTACGTCCAAGGACGCCGCCGGCATCGGGCGACTGCTTTGCGAGCATCCGACAATCCGCAAACTGTCGTTCACCGGTTCGACGGCCGTTGGCAAACTGCTGATGCGCCAATGCGCCGACACGCTGAAAAAATTGTCGCTCGAACTCGGCGGCAATGCTCCGTTCATCGTCTTCGACGATGCCGATCTCGACAAGGCGGTTACCGGCGCGATCGCGTCCAAGTACCGCAATTCCGGGCAAACATGCGTTTGCACCAACCGCATGTACGTCCAGGACGGGATATACGACGCATTCATTGCACGACTGAGCGCTGCCGTTTCGGCCATGAAGGTCGGAAACGGCAGCGAACCCGATGTGCTCCAGGGTCCGCTTATCAACGAACGTGCCGTCGAAAAGGTCGAGGCTCTGGTCGCCGACGCCGTCGAAAATGGCGCGCGGATCGAAACGGGAGGGCAGCGCCACCCGTTGGGTGGCACCTGGTTCGAACCGACGGTACTCAGCGGCATGACCGCTTCCATGCGCCTGGCGCAGGAGGAGGCCTTCGGTCCGATCGCACCGGTGTTTCGCTTCCGCGACGAAGAGGAAGTCATCCGCCTCGCCAACGACACGCGTTACGGCCTGATGGCCTACTTCTACGCCCGCGATATCAATCGGATCTGGCGCGTGCTGGAGGAGCTTCAGTTCGGGATGGTGGGCATCAATGAGGGGCTGATCTCCACCGAACTCGCACCGTTTGGCGGGATCAAGGAAAGCGGAATGGGCCGGGAAGGCTCGAAATACGGCATCGAAGAATATGTCGAGCTGAAATACGCCTGTTTTGGCGGCCTGACGGATCGGTGATGGCAATGGCCGGGACACTTCCCATTTCGCCGCTTGCTCCCGAGCGGTTCCCCGATTTTCAGGAGATTGAAGGCGTGCGACTGGCAGCGGCCAAGGCGGGCATCAAATATCCCGACCGTACCGATGTCCTGCTCGTGGCGTTCGATCCAGGCACGGTGGCGGCCGGCGTGTTGACCCGATCGAAATGTGCCGGGGCTCCGGTGGAATGGTGCCGGCAAGCGCTTTCGAATGGCGCCGCGCGCGGGCTGCTCGTCAACTCCGGCAATGCAAACGCATTTACCGGGAACAAGGGACGAGAGGCTGTCCATCACAGCGCCTCGCTGACGGCCGCGGCGATCGGATGCAAGGCAGAGAATATCTATCTCGCATCGACCGGCGTGATCGGCGAGCCTCTGGACGCACGAAAGTTCGATGCCGTCATGGGTGAACTTGTCGAGGGGTTGGAGCCCGTCGATTTCGAGCTTGGCGCGCGAGCTATCATGACCACCGATACCTTCCCGAAGGGCGCTTTCAGAACCGTTCTTCTGGGTGAGACGCCGGTGCGCATTGCCGGTATCGCCAAGGGTTCAGGCATGATCGCCCCGGATATGGCGACGACCCTCGCATTCGTTTTCACCGATGCACCGATCGCCGGCGACCTACTGCAGGTGCTGCTCTCGGATGCGGTGACTGACACCTTCAATGCGATCACTGTCGATTCCGACACATCAACGTCCGATACCCTGTTGATGTTTGCGACCGGCAAGGCGCGCACGCGGGGCGCCCCGGCCATCAGCCTGGCGAACGATCCCCGCCTTGCCGCCTTTCGCGCCGCGCTCATTGAGCTCCTGCTCGACCTAGCCTGCCAGGTCGTTCGTGATGGAGAGGGTGCACGCAAGTTCGTCACCGTTGAAGTGACGGGCGCCGAGACGAAAGAGGCTGCGCGCAACGTCGCGCGCGCCATCGCCAATTCCCCGCTCGTCAAGACGGCCGTCGCCGGTGAAGACGCCAATTGGGGGCGGGTCGTAATGGCGGTCGGAAAGTCCGGCGAGCGCGTCGATCGTGATCGGCTGTCGATCCATTTCGGTGCTGTTTGTGTTGCGACCGAAGGCGCGCGCAATGCGCATTACGACGAGGCGGCCGCTTCGGCGCATATGCGCCGTTCCGACATTGATATTCGTGTCGATCTTGGGATCGGGCCGGCAACGGACCGTGTCTATACCTGCGATCTGACCGCCGGTTACGTCGAGATCAACGGCGACTACCGGTCATGAAACCAGCCATGCACCCAAACAACATGAAGGACGACACGATGGCCGCCAATCCGAACTCCGTTGAGGCACGAGACGTCGCCTACCATCTGCACAGCTACACGAATGCAAGGCTTCATCAGGAGCAGGGACCTCTCGTCATCGAAAAGGGCGACGGCATCTACGTCGAGGATCAATCCGGCAAGCGGTACATCGAAGCGATGGCCGGGCTCTGGAGCGTAGCAGTCGGCTTTTCCGAGCCACGGCTGGTCGCCGCGGCCAGTCGGCAGATGGCGCGCTTGCCCTATTACCACACCTTCACGCACAAGGCTCATGGGCCCGTGGTCGATCTTGCGGAGAAGCTGGTGACCATGGCGCCGGTGCCGATGTCGAAAGCCTACTTTACCAATTCGGGGTCCGAGGCAAATGATACCGTGCTGAAGCTCCTTTGGTATCGATCCAACGCCATGGGCGAGCCGCAGCGCAAGAAGGTGATCAGCCGTCACCGCGGCTACCATGGCGTGACCATAGCATCGGCCAGCCTCACCGGGTTGCCGAACAATCACCGCTCGTTCGACCTGCCGTTGCCGCAGGTGATCCACGTCGGATGTCCGCATTACTGGCGCGAAGCGCAGCCTGACGAGAGCGAGGACATGTTCGCGACGCGGCTTGCGCTTGAACTCGAGCAGACGATCCTCGCCGAGGGCCCCGAGACAATCGCGGCCTTCATCGGCGAGCCGCTGATGGGGGCAGGTGGGGTCATCCTTCCGCCAAAGGGATACTGGGAAAAAATACAGGCCGTCCTGCGCAAGTACGGGATTTTGCTCGTTGCCGACGAAGTCATCTGCGGGTTCGGACGAACCGGACAGATGTTCGGAAGTCAGACCTTCGCAATGACGCCGGACATCATGGTGTTCTCCAAGCAGCTCTCATCCTCATACCTGCCGATATCGGCCGTTTTGATCAACGACGTGGTGTTTGAGCCGATTGCCGATGAATCAAACCGGATCGGTGTCCTCGGTCATGGGTTTACGGGTAGCGGACATCCCGTCGCGGCTGCTGTCGCGCTGGAAAACATCAACATCATCGAGGAGCGCGATCTCGTTGCCCATGCGCGCGAGGTCGGCCGGCACCTGCAAAAGCGTCTGCATGCTTTGGCTGGGCACAGACTGACCGGCGAAGTGCGAGGTATCGGTCTGATCGCCGGGATTGAACTCGTTGCAGATCGGGAAACACGCGAGCCGTGGCAAAAGCCGGGCGCGCTCGGTGCGCTCGTCAACCGCGAGCTTCAGGAACTCGGGGTCATCTCCCGAAACATGGCCGACGCCATTGCCTTCTCGCCGCCATTGATCATCACAGAAGGTGAGGTCGACATCGTCGCCGACCGGCTGGAGCAGGCGATGGACCGGGCCGCGTCCCAGATTTTGACGCCGGTGCTTGCTGCATCGGCCAAGAGGTGAGCCGCTCGTGGGCAACAAACCGAATGATGTTCGCCGCGGGGCTTTGCAGCCGGAAGAGGAGGCTTTCGCAGTGCATCTTCGACGCCTCTGCGGCGATGACCGCGTCCTGACCGACAGAGTCGATCTCGAACCCTACCTGACGGACGAGCGCGACTATTTTCGCGGAGCCGCCGAAATGGTGCTTTTGCCGCGAACGACCGAGGAGGTTTCGATCCTTGTCAGGGCGTGCGCGGCCCGTGGCGTCCGCATCGTTCCGCAGGGCGGCAATACGGGCCTCGTCGGCGGAGCGGCATCGGCTGAAGGCGAAGCCGTTCTGTCTCTCCGCCGCATGAACCGGATTGTCGACATCGACTGCGAGAGCATGACGATGACGGTCGAGGCGGGCGCGATCCTTGCCAACGTCTGTAAGGCGGCGGAGGCACGGGGGTGCCTCTTTCCTCTCAGCCTCGGTTCATCGGGAAGCTGTCAGATTGGAGGCAACATCGCGACCAACGCCGGGGGATCGAACGTGCTGCGATACGGTAGCATGCGCGAACTTGTTCTGGGTCTCGAAGTGGTGTTGCCGGATGGCCGGATCTGGAACGGCATGCGCGCCTTGTACAAGGACAATACCGGATATGCGCTTCGCCACCTGTTCGTCGGTTCGGAGGGTACGCTCGGGGTCGTAACGAAGGCCGTATTGAAGCTCTTCGATCCCCCAAAGGGCACAACGACCGCCTTTTGCGGATTGCGAAGCGTCGAAGCGGCAATTGCGCTCTTTTCTCTGGCAAGACGCAAAGTTCCGGGGTTGCTTTCTGCCTTCGAGCTCATCTCCGGGTTTTCGCTCGAAGAGACATGCCGGCATTCAGGCGTCGCCCCTCCCTTCAAAGAGGAGCATGCCTGGTATGTCTTGCTGACCGTCTCGGGTGGCGTGGATGATGCGGTTTTGCGGGATCTTTCCGAAGACTTTCTGGGGGCTTCATTCGAACAGGGGTTGGTCGATGATGCCATCATTGCAGAGAGCCTGGCGCAGTCACAGACGCTGTGGGCCCTGCGTGAAGCCATTCCCGAAGCGGAGAAGATGCTGGGACAAACCACCAAACACGACATTGCGCTGCCACTTTCCAAGATAGCGCCGTTTCTGGCCGAGGCGGAGAGCCGGCTGCTCGCCACGTTTCCCGATCTGATGATTTCCGTGTTCGGCCATCTGGGTGACGGTAACCTGCACTACAATGTCTGCCTGCCCGAAGTCGGGTCCATGGGCGGAGACTGGCGGGACAGTGTCGCTGATGTGGTCTACTCAATTGTCGGACAATATAATGGATCAGTGTCGGCCGAGCACGGGATTGGCAAATTGAAGGGGATGCTGTTGCGTCAGCACAAGACCGCCGTAGAACTGGACCTTTTGGAACGCATCAAGGCGAGCATCGATCCCGATGGCCAGCTTAACCCGGGGAAGATGCTCTAGTTGCTTTGTGGATCCATACTCTTGGAGCGAACTGTTGACAGAACTCGATAAACCAAAACGCGTGCTCATTGCTGGGGCCTCGCGTGGATTGGGCCTCGGCCTAGCGCGGACCTACCTGCAACGCGGATGGGATGTCTTTGCCACTGTGCGAAACGATGCCGGTGAGCAGGCGTTGGTCGCCATTGGCAGCGAAATCGGACGCGCACCCTTCGTCGCCCGTATGGATATCCTTTCTAACGAAGATGTCACCAAGCTTCGCCGACGGCTAGAGGGAGTGCGGTTCGACATTCTCTTCGTCAATGCCGGTATCACGAATGATCCATCGCAACCGATCGAGACGGTCAGCTCCGAGGAATTCCAACGTATTATGCTGACCAACGTGTTCGCCCCGATGCGCTTTGTAGGGATGATCGGCGAGCTGGTCGCTCGAGACGGGGTCGTCGCGGTCATGTCATCGAATATGGGCAGCGTCAGCGGCAACGAGGGTGGGGGCTGGGATGTCTACAAAGCCAGCAAGTCGGCACTTAACCAGGCAATGAAGAGTTTTGCCGCGCGTCGCCATGGAGATGGAAAGACCTACCTGTTAGTATCTCCCGGTTGGGTGCGAACCGAAATGGGCGGCGAGAACGCCCCGCTCGATATTGAAACAAGCACAGCCGGCATCGCCGATGTGATCGCTCAGCGGGCAGGACAGGGCGGCGTTCTGTTCGTCGATTACCGTAATTCGCCGGTGTCATGGTAGAACACGGTTCTATGTGGGCGATACAAGCGCGCATGAGGCAAATCGCGTTGCCGCTCGGGGAGCTAGCGGACGCCGCGTCAAGGCTAGGGCCAGTAGTCCCATTGATCCAGAATATGATGGTCGCTCGATGCGTCGGGACAGATTACATCACGCCGCCCCTATTTTTCTGGGGACAGGCCACGAAGTTCCATCGAAATTTAGCAGTGGCAGGTAGGCGACGGCCATATCATTGGCCGAGAAGGCAAACCGTTCCTTCCGGCCTCGCTGCTGCGACTGAGCGAAGTGCGTCCGACGCGTGAAGCGACTTGTCTTTGAAGATCCGTCGTTTTCCGCACTAGGTGGCGGAACTAGTCCCGGGGTTTAAGCAGAAGGCGCGCCCCGGTGTAGTCGCCGTTTGTGATTTCGACGTCATGTGCGGCGAACGCTGCCTTGATCTTCTCTTTTGTGGACGCTGTTGCACTTCCCGTGGATTCGAAGCGGTGGACGGTCGAGAACGCGATACCTGCCTTTTCCGCAAGATCACGGACAGACCATTTTAGGATGGCGCGAGCGGCTCGGTTAGCTTCCGGGGTCAGTTCGGCCATAAGCAGTTCCTAAAATGAATACATGTGTATCGAAATCGCTTGACGGGTGTGACGAGAGCGACTACGACTACAGGTGTAGGCAACGTGCGGCGATTCTTCTAGCCGCGCGTGCGCATGTGCGCGAACTTTTCATCAACAGTCAACAATTGGCGGCCTGCCATAATGCAGGTCGGTGCATCCTTGTGTTTGCCAATGGAGGAGCATCCTATGGAACTTCGCCAGCTAAACTATTTCGTGGCGGTTGCCGAGGAGCTGCATTTCGGTCGGGCAGCAGCCCGGGTGCATATCGCCCAGCCGGCCTTGAGCTGTCAGATCCAGTCGCTGGAAAAGGAACTCGGCGTTCGCCTCTTGGAGCGCTCGACCAGAAAGGTCGAACTGACCAGGGCAGGGGAGATCTACTACGATCGCTGTGTGAGGATCCTGGGCGATGTCGACCTGTCGACCGAGGTGGTGCGCTCGGTTGCCGGCAAGGCGAGGCGCAAGATCCGGATCGGAACCGTTTATCCGGCAACGATTGGTCTGCTGCCGGCGTTCCTGGCGCGCATCGGTCGCAAATATCCCGATATCGAGCTGCATATATCAAGCGGCTCGACCAACGACATCATCCGCGGGCTGGAGAACGGCCAGATCAATCTCGGCTTCATCCGCCCGGTCGAAAACATCGGCTCGCTCAGGTTCTTCTCGATTGCACATGAGCGCTACCTTCTGGCGGTGGAGAAGAACAGCGCCCTGCTTGCTAGAGGCGAGATCGGCATCGAGGACCTGAAGGGTGAGAAGATCATCTCGTTCTCACGTCAGAACCTGTCCTTTACCGAGCGCTACTTCACGGAAAAGTTCGAGGAGCACGATCTGTCGAAGAGCGTTGCCTATAGCTGCGACGACACCTTCTCGCTGGTGTCCCTGGTGTCGGCCGGTCTTGGCATCGGCTTTGCGCCGGAATGGACGCTGGATCTTCCCAATCGCAATTTCGAGCTCAGGAAGGTCAGAGGCATCGACTTCCGCATCGGGCTGGGCGTCGCGTGGTCAAAGGACGACCCAACGGCCGCCAGAGACGACATTATCGATATCGCCAGGTCGCTTGTAAGGGCGGGCAAATGAGGGGCCGAGTACAGATGGTCGCTCCCTGTGCGACCCCTCGATCAAGCGGAGCGGCTTGCCGGGCCTAGGCTTCCCGGATCTCGGCCTTTGGCCGTTGCCATGTTGATCCTCCGAGGCGAGGCTTTTAACCGGTCAAACCGCGAGCGAACGGGCTTTGGCAGTGTTGTCGCCGGCGCCTGGTGCGCCCATTATCATCCTAGGCTATCAGCGGGGTGGGTTGCTCTTCTCCCTTGAACAGCATCGCCCTTTCTCGAAGAGCGGAAAAACGCTCGTGCCGCTAGAATGAGGTTGGCGAAAACCTGCCTGTTACTCCGGGCAGCCAGCGCCTCGGATTGCTTGATCGCGACCCGAACGGCGTTTTGGTCGCCGCGCGCCGCGCATGCGGCCGCGTCCAGGAGCGGTTGGTCGGATTTATGGATGCCGATCATGTTGGGATCTCCCTTTAGATCACAATTGGTACCTGATAGAACTCCAGAAACTCACTTGGAGATCTGTCGTAGCGTTGACGCGTTTGTGGATTGGAGAGGATGGAGTAGGCGTAGTCGACGTCCGCGTACAATTGCAGCGACAGCACTAGTTTTCCGAGAAAACCGCTTTGGGGAGTTGCTGTCCGTTGTCGGTAGGCAGCGTCTATCTCGGAACACGTACTGTCAGTAGAGACCCTGAGGACTTCGTAGAGATTCACGCTGCCACCTCGAAATCATGGACTTCCAGGATAGGATGGGCAGTCAGAATGAAAACGACGATTTGTTGATCCATTGGATCAGAAAATTCTTTCAGTCGGCGTGCTTCGTCATGGCTCGGTGAGACGCGCCTTGAGATGCGAAGATGTGAGGAGTGTCGCCGAACATCAATCGCGCGTCTCCCATAGAAAAATGCTCGGCATTCAGGAGAACGCCGAGCAGTGAGCAGGGGGCTGGCAGCGCCCTGCGGGGATGGAAGAATGCCGGTTCACACGGCCCGTCTGGCGGGTGTCGGCCGCACCAGCAGGTGCAGGTCGGTGGTCTGCGCGATCAGATCCTCCGATAGATCGGCCTGCCGGGCAAGAACGTCCCGGATCGTCATGCCACTCGAAAGCATCTCCTTGGCGAGATCGGCAGCGCGCTCATAGCCGATCGCGGGTGTCAGCGCGGTGGCCACCGCGGTGCTGGCCTCGAGATGCTTGCGGCAGGCCTCGGGATTGGCCGTGATCCCAGACACGCACCGGATGCGCAACGTCTCGATCGCATTTGTGAGTAGATCGATCGAATGCAGCGTGTTGTAGGCGATAACAGGCTCCATCACGTTGAGCTGCAATTGCCCGGCCTCCGATGCGAGCGTGATCGTCAGGTCGTAGCCGATGACCTGAAAGGCCACCTGGTTCACCACCTCCGGCACCACCGGGTTGACCTTGCCGGGCATGATGGACGAGCCGGGCTGCAAGGCAGGGAGACTGATCTCGTTTAACCCGCCTCGCGGGCCACTGGAAAGAAGGCGCAGGTCGTTGCAGATCTTCGACAGTTTTGTGGCGGTTCTCTTCAGCATGCCGGAGAAAAGGACAAAGGCGCCCGTGTCCCAGCACGCTTCAATCAAATTGGCGGCAGCGACGACAGGCAGGCCCGTGACCGCGCGAAGTTCGTCGACAGCCGCCGTCTGATAGTCCGCGCTGGTATTGATCCCTGTTCCGATCGCGGTTCCACCGAGATTCACTTCCCGGAACAAAGCGACAATCTCATGTAGCCTCACCACGTCCTCACGCAAGGTAATGGCGAAGGCACCGAACTCCTGTCCGAGCGTCATGGGCACTGCATCCTGCAGCTGAGTGCGCCCGAGCTTGAGGATGTCGGAGAAGCTTTCTGCTTTTTCCTCGAATTCTGCCGCCAGAAGCTCCAGCGCCTGGCTAAGCTTCCTGTGCGAGAACAGGATGGCGAGGCGGATGGCGGTCGGGTAGACGTCGTTGGTGGATTGGGCGAGGTTCACGTCATTGTTGGGATGCAGGGCCGCATAGTCACCGCGCGGTCGACCGAGCATTTCCAGGCCGCGATTGGCGATGACCTCGTTGATGTTCATGTTCGTCGAGGTGCCAGCGCCGCCCTGGAAGACGTCGAGGGGAAAGGCGTCATGATGCCGGCCGGTGACGATCTCCTCGCAGACCCGGCAGATCACCTCACCCTTTGACGGATCTAGATCGCCAAGCTGCACATTCGCCCGTGCGGCAGCCATCTTCACATAGGCGAGCGAGCGGATGAAATGCGGGAAATGGCTGATCCGTATGCCGGAAATGGGGAAATTGGTGATCCCGCGGGCCGTCTGTGGCCCGTAATAGACATCCGCCGGTATTTCTACCGGGCCGAGTGCGTCCACTTCGATGCGTTCTGGCTGGGTGGTCACTGTCAAGGGAAGCTCCCGTTCTGGAAGGAAGATAGTAGGCAAGGCAGGTGGCCTCTTGGGAGGTGCCCGACCGCCAGCCGTTGAAATGCCTGCATGAGAAATACCGTGCGATCATGCATCGGCTAAATAGTCTTTGCTGGACCGCTGGTTCGGAAAAACGTTCAGACCGCCTGGTAGGCTCCGCATCGCATCATGCCAGCACTGCCCGAATCCGGCCAACGAGGCTGGATTCGGGCGGCTGGCGCCGCATGGTCGGATCGACCGCAGGATGACTAGAGATAGAGATGGCGGATCGTGTCGTCCTTCAGAAGTTCGCTGCTCTGACCGCTGAGAACGATCTGTCCCCGAATGAGGAGGTAGCCCCGCTCGGCGATCGATAGGGCCGTCTCCGCGTTTTGCTCGATGAGCAGAACGGCCTTACCCTCGTTGCGGATGCGGGCGACGATCTGGAAGTATTCGTCGATCAGCTTTGGCGAAAGGCCAAGCGATGGCTCGTCCATGACAACCAGTGCCGGATCGCCGATCAGAGCGCGGGCAAGCGCGACCATGGCCTGCTCGCCCCCCGACATGGTGCCCGCCTTCTGGCCGAGCCGCTCGCGGATGCGCGGAAAGAGGTCGGCCATGCGATCGATCTGCGCGTTGAAATCGAGCGCCGCGTTGCGGGCGGCGTCGAAGCCCAGCCGCAAGTTCTCTCGCACGGTTAGCGTCGGGAAAAGACGTCTGCCTTCCGGCACGAAGCCCGCGCCAAGACTGGCGAGCCGCTCCGTGCCGCTCTCCTTCACATCCTTGCCGGCAATGCGGATGCTCCCCACATCGCTGCGCAGCAGCCCGCAGATGGCGTTGAACGTGGTACTCTTGCCCGCGCCGTTTGGGCCCAGCAGGCAGACCATTTCGCCGGGGCCGACATGCAGCGACACGTCACGGAGCATCGGCACGGGGCCGTAGCTGGTGCTTACAGACTTCATCTCAAGCATGATTGGCGGCCTTTTGTCCGAGATAGGCTTCCTGTACCCGCGGCAGCAGTCGCACCTCGCTGAAGTCGCCGTCGGCGATCTTCCGTCCGTAGTCGATCACGGCGACCCGATCCGGCAATGTCGCGACCAGCCGCATGTCGTGTTCGATGATCAGGAAGGAGAGGCCCGGCCGTTCGGCCATCAGCCGCCTCACGTCGGCGATGAGCGCATCGGTATCGCGATCGTCCATGCCGGAAGAGGGCTCGTCCAGCATGACGACCTTTGGTTCGGATGCGAGCGCGCGGGCGATTTCCAGCCGCCGGCGGTCGGCCTGCGGCAGGGCGCCGGCAAGCGTGTGGCGCCGTGGATAGAGATGCGGAGAGACGGAGCGGATCAATGCGCTGGCTTGTTCGGCCGCACTTTCCAGTTCTGCGCGGGCCTTGGCTGGGCGCAGCAGCGCCTGCAATACCCCGGTGCTCGTGCGCGTATGCATTCCGATCAGCACGTTGTCGAGCAGCGTAAGATCGTTGAAAAGCCTGCTCGACTGGAAGGTGCGAGCGATCCCTGCCGCTGCGATGCGATGGGCAGGCCAGCCGGTGATGTCCTGTCCCTCCAGCGTCACGCTCCCACGGCTCGGGGTGTAGATGCCAGAAATCAGATTGAGGAGCGTGGACTTGCCGGCGCCGTTCGGGCCGATCATGCAGACGATTTCGGAAGCATTGAGTTCGAGGTCGACTTCCGCCACCGCGACGAGACCGCCAAAACGGATCGACAGGTCGCGAACCTCCAGGAGCGGTTTCTTCATTGATGGGCTCCGTAGTTGCGGGCGCGCTGCGGGAAGAGACCCTGCGGGCGCAAGATGAGGAAAAGGATGACGACAATCCCAACGAAAAGCAGCCGATAGTCCGAGAAGATGCGCAGCTTTTCCGGCAGGATTGTCAGCAGGAATGCACCGATGATGACGCCGAGCGTGTTGTCCATGCCGCCAACGATCACCATAGTCATGATCGTGACTGAGACGAGGAAGGTGAAGTTGTCAGGCGAGATGTAGCTCACATAAAAGGCGTAGATCGTCCCGGCGAAAGCCGCGAGGAAGGCGTCTACGCCGAAGGCCAGCATCTTGTAGCGCACGATGTCGATACCCTGACAGCGCGCGGCCAACGGATCTGCGCGCAGCGCATTCCAGGCAAGGCCGACGCGGCTGTCATGCAGCCGCTTGGCGGCGATGATCGACACACCTACGAGAACGGCGGACAGATAGTAGAAATTGGCCTGGCTAGGTAGGCGGAAGCCGAAGATCTCGATCGGCCGGGCGAAGGAATGGCCGAAGAGGGTCGGAGCCGGGATGCCAACCAGGCCGTTGGCGCCGCCAGTCCAACTGAAGTTGTTGAGCAATTGATGGATGACGATGGCGAAGGCGATCGTGACGAGCGCGAGATAGCTGTCCTTGGTGCGCATCGATGGAAAGCCCAGAAGGAAGCCGAAAATTGTCGCGACCACGGCTGAGGCGGGCAGGGTCCACCAGAAGGAAATACCGAAGTGGATCGCCAGCAGCGCTGAGGTATAGGCGCCGATGCCGTAGGAGGCGCCGGTGGCGAAGTTAGGGATGTTGGCGCTGCCGAGCTGGAAGTTCAACGCCAGCGCAAGGACGGCATAGAGCTGGGCCACTATGAGGAGATGCAGTACATAACTGCTGCCCTGCATGAAGAAGGGATAGGCGAGCACGAGCAGCGCGCCGAGCGCGGTGGCGAGGCGGCGCTGGTCGTGGAATGCGCTGACGATGCGCTCTTCCAGCTGCGGGCGCACCTGCATAAGGGCGAAGATCGCGCCCATCAGCGCGAGCAGGAGCACGGTGATTGCTGTCTTTTCCGTGAGCAGGAACGCGCCGAGCAGGACGGCTCCGCCGATCTCGACCGCTGTGACGATTGCTGCATTCGTTGCGAACGCCGGACGGATGGCCAGGACGTCGGTGTCAATTTCGGTTTGCGACATAGATCAGACTTTCTCGAAGACGGGTTTGCCCAACAAGCCGGAGGGCTTGAGCACCAGAACCAGGATGGTCAGCACGAACATGAAGACGAGCCGGTAGGATGCCCCGTCGGGCACGGCGATCTGCACGAACACGTCGACGCCTGCGATGAGGAGGGCGCCAAGGATGGCACCCTGCATCGAGCCCAACCCGCCGATAACGGCTGCCGAAAAGCCGATTAAGCCGAGCTGGACACCGAAGTCGAAGCGCACAACGCCCGCATGGCTGACGAAGAACACGGCACCCATCGCGCCTACCGCCGAGGCGATGAAGAAGGTGACGGCGAAGATCTGGTTCGGCCTAATTGCCATCAGCCGCGCAATGTTGCGGTCTTCGGCGACGGCACGGATTCTAATGCCCACCGGCGTGTGGGTTAGAAGGGCGAAAAGCGCGACGACCATGGCGACACTGACGCCGATCACGATCAGGCTGAAGGCCGGGACTACGAAATCGCCGATCGTAAACGAGCCCGAGGCGATTGCCGGGAAAGGCTTGGGGTTCGAGCCCTGCGGATAGAAGGTCCGGATCATTTCGCGGATGACGGTGCCAAGCGCGACCGTGGCGACCAGGGCCATCATGGCCGGAGCATTGCGGAAGCGTCGTATCACCAGCCAGTCCAAGAGGACGCCCAACAGGCCGATTGCGACCATGGAGACGAGGATCGCGAGGAGCAGCGCGGCGGGCGCTCCCATTGGCGCGGCGACGGTTGCCACGGTCTGCACGGCGAGGAGCGCCACGAAGGGTGCCACCATGGCGACGTCGCCATGGGAAAAATGGATGACGTCCAGAACGCCGAAGAGCAAGCTAAAGCCGAGCGCGAGTAGAGTATAAATGCTGGCGAGCACCAGCCAGTTGAGCAAATGCTGCGCAACCAGAGCGTCCATTGAAGTCCTCCCTTACTATTGGGCAGCGGCCTTTCGAGACTTCCTCGTGTCCGGGCGCCGTGCCGGGGGGATTATTGGCGTCATTCCGGCCGAAGCAAGCGGAAGCTCTTTGCGATTGGCAACGGTTTTCTGATCCAGGCCATCAGAAATTACGACTTTCTGTCGGCGCCCTCATCCAGCAGCTTTCAAGTACGGCCAAGGCAAGGACGCTTCCGGGACATGCCGGCAAAAACCGCCGGGCCGAAACAACAACAACAAGAGGGTGAACAAATGAAGGAACTGACTATGCGCCGGCGCATGCTTACGACCGGCTTGATGATGTCTGCGGCCCTGTTTGCGATGCCGGTGGCGGCGCAGGACAAGCCTCACATCAAGCTGGGCTTCATCGGCCCGGTCAGCGGTGGCAATGCGCAGCAGGGTCTGGGTGCGCGCAACGGTTTTCTGCTGGCGATTGAACAGGCGAATGCCGCCGGCTATCCCTACGAAGTGGAGCCGGTAGCGCTCGACGACGCCTCCGATCCGCAGACCGGCGTGTCGGCGGCGCTCAAGCTCGTCAACGATCCCGAGGTTGTCGCGGCGACCGGCCATTGGAACAGCCCGGTCGCGTTGGCAACTATGCCGGTATTCAATCGTTTTCAGGTGCCCATGGTCGTCTGGGGCGCGATCAGCCCGAAGATCACTGAGCAGAACCTGCCCGAAATCACCCGCGTCACGCCGACGCTGGTGACGGAGAACAAGCCGCTGGCGGAATGGGCGGTTGGCAAGCTCGGCGCCAAGAAGATCGCGATCATCGCCGATACCAGCGACTACGGCGCCGCCAATACGGCGGCCTTCGAAACATTCTTCACCGAGGCGGGCGGCGAGATCGTCGCCAAGGACCTTTTCCCGGTCGGCACCGTTGATTTCCGCACGACGCTGACCAAGCTGCGTGAAGCCGCGCCGGATGCGATCTATTTCGGCGGCGTCATCGCGGAGGCCGGTATCCTGCGCAAGCAGATGGTCGAGATCGGGCTGAAAGTTCCGATGATCGGTATTTCCGGCTTCTACGACCCGGAATTCGTAACGCTCGCCGGCGTGGCGGCCGACGGCACCATCGTGAGCTATCCGGCCGCACAGTCCAATCCAAAGCTTGAAAAGATGAACGTCGACTACAAGGCGCGGGCCTTCGCCGAGGAGACCAGCCCCTATACGAAATACGCCTTCGACGCGACGAACATCATGCTGGCCGCCATCAAGGAAACGGGCATCGAGGACAAGGAAGCTCTCGCCAAGGCCATCCGCGCCATCAAGTACGACGGTGTGCTCGGCGAGACGACGTTCGACGCCAACGGCCAGACCCAGATCCCCGTCGCGATCGAGATCAAGGAAGTGCGCAACGGTGCCTGGGAAACCCGTCCCGAATGAAGAAGCGCTCCGATGCCGGCTACATTCCGGCATCGGAAAAACCGCTGCATGGGTACGGAAACCCATATTTTCGGTCCATGCAGCGGCTTGCTACCACAGGCCAGCCCCCCGAGCAGTTCGGCGGCCAAAGCCAGAATTTCCAAAAAAAACCAAGAGGATCCCGATGATCAGGACAGGTCAACAATACAAGGACTCGATCCGCGACGGCCGGCGCATATGGGTAAACGGAGAGCGCGTGAGCGACGTCACGACCCATCCGCAGTTCAAACCGATCGTGGACATCCGGGCCCGCATCTTCGACATGCAGCATGAGGACGCACACCGCGATATCATGACCGTGGTGCAGAATGGAGAACGCAACGCGCTCGGCAGCGCGCTGCCCTACACCCAGGACGATTGGTGGTCCAAGCGCCGCGCGACCGACCACCTGCTGAATGAGGTGGGTGGCGTCGTGACCCGCGTCGGCGACGAGACCGTAGGTGAAATGTGGTCGCTCTTCGACGGGCAGGACGTGCTCAACGAGGTCGATCCGCAGTTCTCCAAGAATATCGAGACGCACATCGGCCGGGTGCTGAAAGAGGATCCCTTCCACGTTTCCGCAAACACCGACCCGAAGGGCGATCGCTCGAAGGCGCCTCAGGACCAGGATCCGGACATGTTGCTGCATGTCGTGAAGGAGACCGATGCGGGCATCGTGGTGCGGGGGGCCAAATATGAGACCGCCGCAGCCTACGCCAACCAGGCCTTCACCAAGCCCACCATCGCCAACTGGGGCAATAACGCGCTGAGCGACTACGCCGTCGGCTTCATCTGCGATCTCGGCAGCCCGAACCTGCGCTTCATCTGCCGCACCGGCTTTGCCGGCCGCGCTCCGAAAAAGGACTACCCCCTTTCCAACGGCTTCGACGAGGTCGACACGATCGTGATCTTCGACGACGTGCTGATCCCCTGGGAGAACGTGCTATTTTACCGCCATACCAAGGCTGCGACATTCATCCGCGCGACGCTGCACCGCTATTCCGCCTTCGCCTTTGTCCAGCGCAACCTCAAGGTCGCCGACATGATGATCGGCGCGGCGCTGTTCAACGCCCGCCAGACTGGCCTCGACAAGCAGCAGGCGGTGCAGGAGAAGATCGCCCAGCTTGCCGTGTACCGCGAAGGTATCAATGCGCATCTGACCGCGGCGATCGCCCTTGGCGAACGCTCGCCTGCCGGCCTGATGATGCCGAACCAGTCGCTGCTCTATACGGGCCGCGTACTGGCTTGCTCGCAGCTTCACGAGATGATGCACATCGCCCGCGAGCTCTGCGGCGGCCAGATCTGTGTGACCCCGGATGCGGCGTCCTTCGAGAACCCGGAAACCAAGCCGTGGCTCGATAAGTACTACAGCATCAACGACGAATGGGTCGCTGACGATCGCCGCAAACTGCTGGCCTTTGCTCGCGACCTCCTCAACTCGGACTATGCCGGCCACCGGCTGACCTTCCAGCTCTTCGCCCAATCGCCGCCGTTCGCCCATCTGGCCGCCGTCTATCGCAATTTCGACTGGGACGGTCCGCTTGCCTTCGTCAAGGAAGCAGCCGGCCTGTCGGACCGCGTGATGGGCGGGCGCACACTGACGCCCGGAGACAGCGCCATCTCAAGCTGGTTCTCCAACGAAACAGACGCCCACGCCAGACGCGCCGCGGCGGAATGATCTTCCCCGGGGGATGGCCATTCGGGCTGCCCCTTGCTCCAGAACAACCCACCGGCCGGGCCTGCCGGCTCAAGAAAATGGAATGACAGACATGATTCATAAGCGGCTTCGTCCCTTCAACACCAAGCAGACCTATCCCGAGCAGAAGCTCGACAATGACCTGAGCCAGGGCGTCGTTGCTCGCGGCACCACTGTTTTCCTGCGCGGCCAGGTAAGCCAAGACCTCGACACCCGAGAATGCCTGCATGTCGGCGATGCGGCCAAGCAAACCGCCAAGACGATGGAAAACATCAAGATGCTTCTGGAAGAGGCCGGTAGCGAAATGGCGCATATCTGCCGCATCGTCGTCTATGTCACCGACATCCGCTATCGCGAGGCCGTCTACCAGGAAATGGGCAAGTGGATGAAGGGCGTCCATCCTTGCTCGACCGGCATCGTCGTGCCGGCGCTCGCGCGACCTGAGTGGGTGGTCGAGATCGAAGCGACCGCCGTCATTCCCGACGCCGCCTGAGGGAGGGGCGCGATGACCTTCTCAATTTCTGCGCGTTGCCCCGAGACCGGCATGTTCGGCGTTGCCGTCTCCTCCTCCTCGCCATGCGTCGCCGCGCGCTGCGCCCATGCCCGGGCGGGCGTGGGCGCGGTGGCGACGCAGAACATTACAGATCCGCGGCTCGGCCCGAAGGGGCTCGATCTCATGGCAGGCGGCCTGTCGGCGGCAGATGCGCTCGAAGCGTTGAAGCGCGACGCACCACATCTGGAATACCGCCAGCTGGCCCTGGTCGACGCCGAGGGCCGGACGGCATCCTTCTCCGGGACGCGGACGCTCGGTACCCACCGCGTCGCCACAGGCTCGGGCGTGGTCGCCGCAGGCAACCTGTTGGCCGATCCGGACGTACCGGAGGCCATGGTTGCGGCCTTCACCGCGGCAGCAGGGCGTGGTCTCGGGGATCGGCTGCTGGCGGCCATGCGCGCCGCCGAGGCCGCGGGCGGAGAGGAAGGTCCGGTCCATTCGGTCGGCATGATCCTCGTTCGCGATCAGGCCTGGCCAATCGCAGATCTGCGCGTGGACTGGGCCGACGAGGATCCGATCGGCGAACTGGCGATGCTGTGGGAGCGCTGGAAAGGCGAGATGGATGCTTATGTCTCCCGGGCCCTCAACCCGTCCGACGCGCCAAGCTACGGCGTGCCTGGCGACATGTAGCGCAGCCTCGCCAGTCGGTGAGGCGATTGTGCCCCCTCATCCTCCTCTGGCCCAGTCTTCTCCTCTCGAGGGGGACAAGGTGGCGGAGGGGGTGAGGCGTATCCGGATATGAAGTGATGAACACGCTTGAAATCCTGGCGAGGCTAACTGCCTTTCCAACCGTCAGTCGCACCTCCAACCGGGAGCTCATCGGTTTCATTGAGGACCTGCTGCACGGGGCGGGCATAGAGACGATGCTCGTCGAAAGCGCCGACGGCACCCGGGCGAACCTTTTCGCCACCATCGGGCCACAAGGGCGCGGCGGCGTCGTGCTTTCCGGCCACACGGATGTCGTACCGGTCGAGGGCCAGGAATGGAGCCGCGACCCCTTCCGTCTTTCGATTGACGGCGGTCGGGCCTACGGGCGCGGGACGGCCGACATGAAGGGTTTCGTTGCCTCGGCGACCGCCGCCGCCCTTCGCGCCGCCGGCCGCGACATGCAGACGCCGCTTCATCTGGCCTTTTCCTATGACGAAGAGATCGGTTGCGTCGGCGTTCGCGGTTTGCTGGAGGAACTGGCGAACCACGCACCTCGGCCGATGGTCTGTATCGTCGGCGAGCCAACCGGCATGCGGATTGCAACCGGTCACAAAGGCAAGGTCGCTCTTCGTGCCTGTTGTGTCGGCCACGCCGCCCATTCGGCCCTTGCGCCCACCGCCCTGAACGCCCTGCATCTCGGTGCGGACTTCCTGGGCGCGCTGCGCCGCGAGCAGGAGCGGCTTGCCGAAAGCGGTGCACGGGATGCGGCCTACGACGTTCCGTTCAGCACCATCCATGCCGGGCGCATGAGCGGCGGTCAAGCGCTCAACATCGTCCCGGACCGTTGCGACATCGACTTCGAGATCCGCAACGTCGCCGCCGACGACCCGGCGGAGATCCTTGCCCGCCTGTTCGACGGTGCAGAGGCCATCGTCGCGCCGCATCGCGAATGCTTCCCGAAGGCGGCGATCGCCATCGAGGAGGTGAATGCCTATCCCGGTCTCGATACGAGCGAGGAAGCCGATGTCATCCAGCTCCTGCGCCGTGTGACAGAGGACGACGGGCCGGCATGCAAGGTCGCCTTCGGCACTGAGGCCGGGCTCTTCCAAAGTTTGCTTGGCGTGCCCGCGGCGGTGTGCGGGCCGGGACATATGGAGCAGGGACACAAGCCGGACGAATATATCGAGACCAATCAGCTGTCGGCCTGCGACCGCATGCTCGACCGCCTTCTTGATGTCCTCGCCGAGAGGTCGTGAAGGTGCATCGGAAATGCTGAGGCCAGGCTTCCGAAGATGCTGGTTTGTTTCTCGTGCGGCACGTGGTCATGTCAAGCAGACCGATAAACAGCCGGAGCAGATGATGTCCGCAATTGAGCGAATGACCCGCAATATCAAGTCGAGGCTCGTTAACCGACGGACTGACGCGGGCCGGTGCGGCCGACTTTGGCGTTACGGCAACAGACGTTGAGCATGCCGCGCATCAGCGGACGGACGTGCTTGAGCGCCTGGCAAGGATGGCCGAGATTCATGACGCCGCAGGGGCGCTGGCGTCGGCCGGGCGCTACGAGCTCTTTGAGATGGCGCGCAAGTGCGACCGTTGCCCGCATGAAAGGAAATGCGCCCGCATGCTCTACGCAGCATTGCGACCGTGCGCGAAAGATGTGGATTTCTGTCCCAACGCGGCAGAATATCCCGTCCTGACCGTGGAAAGGCATGCCACGGACGCATCATAACTTTGCCGACCTTCTGGCTGGGTCGCGGCTGGACAGGAACATCCCATGCGCTTCACCCTACGACAACTGACTTACTTCATCGCGGCTGCGGAGACGGGAAGTGTGACCCGCGCCGCCGAGCAGGTGAACATTTCCCAGCCGTCGATTTCGGCGGCGATCCTGCATCTCGAAGTGGAATTCGGCGCCCAGCTGTTTGTGCGCCATCACGCCCAGGGCCTGTCGCTGACGCCCGCCGGCCAGCGGCTGCTGGTCGCGGCGAAGGAGGCCATGCGCACGACGCAGGGCCTTTACGACGTGGTGAACTCGGCCATGGGCGTGGTGGCCGGGCCGATCAATCTCGGTTCGTTCCGGACCTTCACGCCGTTGATCGTGCCCGAGCTCTGGAAGAGCTTCGTGGCGCGCTATCCCGAGGTGCAGTTGCACGTCACCGAGGGAAGCGAGGCGGAGTTGCTGGAGGGCCTACGCAACGCCCGCATCGACGTGGCTCTCACCTATGAATTGAGCGTGACGGCCGACATGGACTTCGTGCCGCTGGCCGAGTTGCCTACCTATGTCCTCCTGTCCGCCGACCATCCGCTGGCGGCGCGGCCGCGGCTGAAACTGACCGAGCTCGAGCAGGAGCCGTTCATCCTGCTCGATTTGCCGCTCACCCGGCAATACTTCCTCTCGCTGTTCGAGCGCGCCGGGATTGCGCCGAGGGTTGTTGCCGAGACCAGCCTTCCCGCCGCCATCCGTTCATATGTGGGCGCCGGGATTGGCTTCTCGATGATGACAGTTCGGCCGCGCAACATGAGCGCGGAAAACGGCTATCCGCTCGCCTATGTCGAGCTGGAGGACGATTATCCCCCTATGAAGCTGGGCCTTGCCAGCCTGAAGGAACTGAAGCGCTCCCGTGTCGCGGAAGCCTTGGAGGGCCTCTGTCGCGAATTGATCAGCGAGGGCAGCCTGCCTGGTATGGCGTCGATACCGCAGTCTCGCTCCGCGGGCTGATAGGCTCGTCTTTCCAAGTTTTTCTTGAGGCAAAACGCCAGAAAAGCATTCTTTTCCCCCGGCCTTCGTCTTGGAACAATGCACTCGTTCTTCCGCTTTCGAGCGGTCATTCAACCAGTTGCAAAGACGGAGTGCGGGGCTTGGACACAAAAATCGAACAGACCATTCGGCTCAAATTTCTCGAAGGAATGAGCCATGCCGCATGTACGGTGAACATCGTCACGACGGACGGGCCTGCCGGGCGCGCAGGCGTAACGGTGTCGGCAATGGCCTCCGTATCGGCCGACAGCGCGTGGCCGACCATGATCGTCTGCGTCCATCACCTCAGTCCGGCCGCCGCAAAGATCGTCGAGAACGGCGTTCTCGGCGTGAACGTGCTGCGAGACGACCAGTCCTATATCTCCGACACTTTTGCCGGCCGTTTCAAGGAAGAGGTGAGCGACAAGTTCGAGTGTGCCGAATGGTCCCCGATGCCCTCTGGCGCACCCCGCATCATAGACCCGCTCGTTGCGTTCGACTGCAGATTGCTCACCTCGGAAAAGGTCGGGACACACTACATATTCCTGTGCGAGGTACGCGACCTGCACATCTCCCGTTCGGGATCGCCGCTTATCTACGCAAACCGCGCATATGGGGCCTCAATGCGGATAGATGGTGCCCGGTCGCTGGCCGCGGCACGAGCGAATGCCGGAAGCCGGCTGTCTGTCGCCTGTTTCCACACGTTCGGCCCCTTCATCATGCCGCGGCTGATCCAGCGTATGGAGGGCATCGACATCCGCCTTGTCGAGGGCGACCAGCGTCGGCTGAGCGAAAGCCTGCGCGCCGGCGAGAGCGAGCTTGCCCTGTTATACGACATCGACCTTGCCGACGACTTCGAGAAGATCCCGCTGGACCGATTGACGCCCTATGTTCTGTTGCCCGACGGCCATCGTCTTGCTTCGCAAACGGAGATAGAAGCAACGGAACTGGCGGAAGAGCCTATGGTGTTGCTTGATGCGCCACCGAGCGCGGACTACTTCGTTGGTGTGATGCGGGCTGCCGGCGTCGAGCCGCTGGTCGCCTACCGCTCGATCTCCTTCGAGATGGTACGTGGCCTGGTTGGGCATGGCCGCGGCTACGCGCTTCTCGTTACCAAGCCGGCAGCGGACATGACCTATGATGGCATGAAACTCGTGGTACGCCCGCTGGTCGGTGAGCAGCTTCCCTCGTCGATCATCATCGCTCACCGAAAGAATGAGGCGCTTTCCGGTCCGGCGCGGCGCTTCATCGAATGCTGCCGTGAGGTCTTCAAGAAAAGCGCCTCGGTCGACTGAATGGCAAGGAGGCAGGCCGGAAAGTCCTGCCTCGCAAGGACCAGGCTACTTGCTCGACACCGCAAGGAGCGGCACGACAAGGATGGCAGTTCCGTCCTCGGGCGCGAACCGTGCGGGTGCGTCGAGGAGTGCGCAGTCACCCGGCTCGAGGGTGACCGTCTTTTGCGGATCTGAAAGCTCGGCCACGCCACGCCACGCGAAAACGACGGCCAGTCCTTGCGGTGCCGGCTGCAGGAGAGTGCTTTGCGTTAGGATTTCGGCCGTTGCTTGAAGCCACACATCCCGCGCAGCCATAACGTTGGCGACGCGTACCGGTCCGCCCCTTGGCACGCCGATCGGCGTGAGGCCGGAATCGAAGCGGTAGGGCTGACCGATCGAGAGTTCCACCGTACGATCATCAAACTCCAGGCTGAGGCCGTCACCGTCTATGAGGGTGATGGTTCGTTCCGCTCCCACAAAGGCGGAGAAAGCACCGGGCGTTGAAATTGTTGCGCGGCTTATCCGCAGTTCGAACGCATCGCGCGAAGCTCCCTCCGGCAGCAGGCAGATCTCGTCTGTGGAGCCCCTGCCATTCTTCCAGGGCATGGTCACATAGGCGGTAGCGGGCAGATGCTGTATCGTCATTGTCTTCCTTTCAAACGGCGCGATAGCGCCGCAGCTTCACTGCTTTCTGGGGCTGACCTGTCGCTCCAGCCACCACATGTCATTCAAGGTCTCAAGCGGATGTGGTCCGTGCGGTCGGAACGCGCGATCGGCGGTAATCTCAATGCGCATTTGCTCACTGTATCCCTCGGCAGAGCCGAAATAGCGCCCCGGTCGGGGCATGCACAGGGTGGGATGCAGCCGGAGACTACCATCGTCGGTACGCTCCGTCTCCACAAGCCAGCCGTGTCCCATGAGGTGGGTTGCGCCGGCGAGGTCTCCGGCCTCGATCGCCGCACGGATCAGCGTGGAGGAGACACGGACGCCAGCATGAGTGACGTCAGGCGCAATGCTAACGCCGAAACCTCGAGCGGCGCCTAGGTCAGACAGCATGGCCATGTCGCCGGCGCGCCGGTTGCCGAAGCGGAAATCCGGGCCGGCAATCACATGGCGCACCCCAAGCGCCTCGACAAGAAAGCGATCGACGAATTCCAGCGGGCTGAGGCTGGCAAAGGCCTGGTTGAAGCGAGGCGAATAGACGAAATCCACGCCATAACAGGAAATCTGAAGGCGTTTGGTTGCCAGCGTCGCCAACCGGAACGGCGTGGTTTTCTTTTCGAAGAAGCTGCGCGGATGGGGCTCACAGGACATGACCGCCACCGGCCGGCCGGCCGCGATTTGGTTCGCCATTCGCGCCAGAGCCTGATGGCCTAGATGGAAGCCGTCGAAATTGCCGAGGATTAGGACCGCGCCGCGGAACGGATCATCCGCTTCAAGATGTCCTTCCACCACCTCGGGCAGGCGAGGCGTGTAGCGCAGTAGCGGGTAGGCGGATATCGTCGCGGCCATCTGATCACGCTCCTGTTGAGACGGTCCAGACTAGAGATCTGCTCCCCGGAGCGAAAATTCGATGTTTCGTACCATTGCATCGAGAAATCCTTGCCACGCCCGCCCGGGCGCTAAGCCAATTGTGGGCTTGCACATTCCGTCGCAGTGGTTCGTCTGCGCCATCGAGTTCAATATCCAATGGAGAATCGGTCAGTTTCTAACGAAATCAATGTGCTAGGAACGACCTAGGTGAGAGTAGCGCTGCTCTCAGCGGTTCGAATCCCATCAAGAGCAAAGGTTCGTTGGTCGGCTTTTGTGATGGGTTTCGGATGCTGGCGCTCCACGCGTTGGCCTGGCTCGGGCCGGCGTCCGAAAGCCTCCAGTGAAAGAACCCGCGGGATGGAAAGCGCGGTTGCCGGTCTATGGGGATTTGTCGTTTTCGTTGGGTGGTGTTCGGCCGAAGTGCGGCTGAGGGGTGGTAATGATCATGGTGAGGTCGGAGCGAACTTCGCCGGTGCCGCGCATGCTGCGGCCTGGTGGTTCCAGCGAGGTCGATTTGGTGTGTTTAGTTGCGACGTTCGACGCGGGCGGACGAAGTTATCCTTCCGGGGACGATGAGGTTCCTGGGCAGGAATGGTGCGTGACGGGCGGGTCGCGGTCATGGCGTTTGGGGCCTTTGTTGTTGAGGCGGCGGATGGCGGTGCTTGGGCGTGGTTGTCGCGCTCGAAGGTCTCGATGATGATCATGCGCCCGCCGCAGCACGGACAGGGCGGCCGCCAGTCTGGTGGGGCAGCAGTATCGGCATCATCGGATCGGCCGATTTCAGGCTGGGGCGCGGCGAGAAGCACGCGGGCGCGGGCGACATTTGCCGCGCGGCCGGCGCTGGCAAGCAGTCCATAGTGTCGGATGCGATGGAAGCCCATGGGCAGCACGTGAAGCAGGAAGCGGCGAATGAATTCATCTGGATCGAGCGTCATGGCCCGATAACGCTCGTCACCGCTGCGACGGTAGTCCTTGTAGCGGAACGTCACACCAGAGCCATCGAGCGCGATCAGCCGGCTGTTGGAGATGGCGACGCGATGGGTGTAGCGCGACAGATACGCCAGAACGGCCTCGGGTCCGGCGAAGGGTGGCTTGGCGTAGACGAACCAGTTCTTTTTTCTGAGCGGCACCAGGAATTTAACAAAGGAGCTGCGCTCGCTTAAGCCAGCATGATCGCCGAAGAACTTCAGCTGGCCGGCGGCATGGGCCTCAGTGAGCTTCGCCAGGAAGAGGCGGCGGAACAGCCTTGAGAGCACGCGCACGGGCAGGAAGAAGCCGGGTCGGCATGACACCCACCGCTCACCATCGAGCGCGATGCCGCCGCCGGGCACGATCATGTGCACATGCGGATGATGGGTCATCGCCGAGCCCCACGTATGCAGCACGGCGGTGATGCCGATGCGTGCGCCCAGGTGCTTGGGATCGGCCGCGATGGTGAGCATGGCCTGCGAGGCGGCACGGAAGAGGAGATCATAGATTATCCTCTTGTTGTGATAGGCGATGTCGGCGACCTCGACCGGTAGCGTGAAGACAACATGGAAATAGCCGACGGGCAGCAGATCGGCCTGGCGCGCGGTGAGCCATTCCCTTGCCGCCGCACCCTGGCACTTGGGGCAGTGACGATTGCGGCAGCTGTTATAGGCGATGCGGCTATGGCCGCAGTCCTCGCATGCCTCGACGTGACCGCCGAGGGCTGCGGTGCGGCAGCTCTCGATCGCCGACATTACCTTCAACTGGCCGAGGCTCAAGTGACCGGCATGGGTCGCGCGCCAGGCGGCGCCATGGCGGTGGAAGATATCGGCGACCTCTAGTAACGGGCGGCTCACCGCCACGCGTCACGCGTCCGGTCTGGTCTCGTTCTCTGTCAGAAGTCTGATCCGGTCGAGCGGGCTCATCACGGCGCGGATGGTCTTGGTGGCGACGCGGGCATAGAGCGCGGTCGTATCAAGTTTGGCATGGCCGAGCAGGACCTGGATGACGCGGATGTCGACGTCCTGCTCCAGCAGATGTNCTGATCCGGTCGAGCGGGCTCATCACGGCGCGGATGGTCTTGGTGGCGACGCGGGCATAGAGCGCGGTCGTATCAAGTTTGGCATGGCCGAGCAGGACCTGGATGACGCGGATGTCGACGTCCTGCTCCAGCAGATGCGTGGCGAAGCTGTGGCGCAGCGTGTGCGGCGTCACCCGCTTCTTGATCTTGGCGGCTTGCGCGGCGGTATGGACGACGCGGTTCATCTGCCGCGTGGAGAGTGGCGTGATCGGGTTGCGGCCCGGAAACAGCCAGCCCTGCGGCAGCATTACGCCGCGGCGCTTGCCTTCGCGCCACCAAGCCCGCAGCAACTCGAGCAGTTGCGGCGACAGCATGGCGTGGCGATCCTTGCGCCCCTTGCCCTGTTCGACGCGGATCAGCATGCGTGTCGAGTCGATATCGGTCACCTTGAGCGCCACGATCTCCGACACCCGCAATCCGGCGCCATAGGCCGTGCCGAGGGCAGCCTTGTACTTCGGCCCCGGTGCGGCGTCGAGCAGCCGTACTACCTCCGCGACGCTCAGAACCAGCGGCAGCCTGCGTGGTTGATGGATCACGGTCAGGCGGCGCGAGAGATCGGGCCGGTCGATCGTCACAGTGAAGAAGAAGCGCAGCGCCGAGACTGAGCTGTTGATGCTCGCTGCCTGCATGCCCACCCGGGTCTGGTGCAACTGGAACCGGCGCAGATCCTCAGCCGTCGCCATGTCGGGGGAGCGGCCGATGAAGGCGGCAAACGCCTTCACACAACGGATGTAGTCACGGCGCGTGGCCTCGGTGAAGCCGCGCATGGACATGTCTTCGATCATGCGCTCACGAAGCGCGCTACCGGATGGATTAGGAACGACGGTCATCGGATGCTCCTCTCAAGCTGAAGGTTGACCCCTTCATGCTCGGAGGACTCCGGCCGTTCGTCACCCCTGGTCCGATCAAAGCCTCGCCGATACCGTCAACGAGGCACACGCCTCAGCCCGCGCCCCTCCCGCGCGAGCGGGTTCGTTCTTTGGCGCGAAACTGCCGGGCATCGCTGTTCCGCTATCGGCCCATTGCGCTCATTGCGCCTTCGGTGGAGGGCCTATAACAGCATCGATAAAAGGGGCTTTTCGAGCTAAGTATTCCCCAATACCGTGCTCGTTCGTAGATTCCAACGCTAACTTCAGGTTCTGATATCCTTGCCGCAGGTCGGCATCCTGCCTGAGCATGTCGCGGAAGAGTAGCATCCTGGAAATCTGCCAATGCCCAGCAAGGCAAACATGGACCTTATGGGTTCGGACGCCCTCAACATCGCGACGATAAAAGTGGTGTCCGTCCGAGAGGTTCGTTCCTCGGATATATCCGAAGGATGCCATTGCCTGATCGATTCCGGCTTCATCTCCGTGATCAGAGACCACAACTAACAGATCGATTTCTGGCTTCGCGGCAAGGCCCGGAACTGCCGTGCTTCCAACATGATGAATCTCAACCGCCTTAGTGCCGAACACTCCTTCAAGGCGAGCCTGTTCAGCATCGAACATGTTAGGCCATCGACAATCGTACTCGGAAATCTTGCTAGTCAACGCCATCACGCCCTCCATCAGCGAATTTGTCACAAGCCTAACGCACGTGGGCGCAGGTTCAATGACCGCAAATGGCGCTTTCGCTTCATGACGACAGTCGGCCCTAATCGCCCCTAGTGGCGTGTTGGACCGCCATCGAACGCTCTCTTTAGGAATGGGCGAAGGGCTGCCCGCGAATCTTCGCGCGGAATGCGATGCCCACATTCGAACACATTGAGGGCAACCGGAACTCCAGCATCGGACAGGGCCTCAGAGAATGCCTCAGCCTGCGCGACAGGAGCACGGTCGTCGTGCCTGCCGTGTAGGAGCAAAATCTCCGATCGGATTTTATGAGCGTGGTGGAGAGCAGAGCGAGCCATAAAGGCTTCGGAAGATAGACCCGCCTCCCTTTCGATTGCCTGTCTTATACCCCGCGAACTATTCTCGAGCGCCGCTTTGAGATCGTAAATGCCGCTGGACAAAACGATGGCCCGCAAATCAGCAACCTGGGCGGCGACCATCGCCGCAGCAACCGCGCCACGACTATTGCCGTAGAGCACGATCCGGTCCGGATCGACGCAAGGCTGCTCCCTTAAATAGGATAATGCGGCTATGATCGCTTGCTGAGTGTCCGGACCGCAGAAATCGGCGGGGCCGTCTGAAGCGCCAAAACCGGGTTGTGAGACGGCAGCCGACGTGATGCCTAGGCCCGACGAAAACCGAAGCAGTGCTCCGCTATCTGCAAACTCTTTCCCACCGAGGAGAAGGCCACCCTGATTGCCATGGACAAACAGAATGGCTCCTGCAGGCGCGGCGCTGGTGGGCTGAGCCTGGAATAACTCAACTGCAGCTCCGCCACCTCGCTTCACGACATGTCGCGTCACTGTCGTCATGTCCATCACCAAATTGAGTGAGCCATCGACGATAGGGGGTGCGTTGAGCTTGTCAATGTCCGGGATTGGCACGAAGCTGCCGAGGGCGGTCGTCCGCAGTCGGGCCAATGCGGACTTATCTTGAATGTTGGAATTTTGAGATGTAACTTCCGTCGCGGGTCGCCTGTCCAAACCTGCTGCCGGGTTGAAGGGCCGCTAAATATCTACTCGACGACCATGTTCATCAACGTCGAAGCGTAATCGGCAGACTTCGACTAGGAGCATCGGATCGTCTTATGCTGAACCCTCAGGTTAGGTTCTCGCCTTCGAACAGGCCGTTTTGAAACGTAGAAGGCCAATAGCGGCGAATTCTGAGTAGCAGCGCAAGCCTCCGTCTGCTGTTGGCGCGAATGAGCGGACTTTAGAGGAGACATGCCGCGACCTTATCTGGTCGCGGCATGCAATCAGGCGACGTCTTGTAGCTGCGCTTCGCCGTTGTGAAGGAAGCATGCCTTGTTGAAAAGGCCTAGATCGACAAAGTTTGGAAGACGAATATCGCGAATGTCGGGAAGGCGTTTGCTTTCGGTATCAAACGACCTGTCGATCTGCGAAATGAACACCAGAACAACACCGGATCGTCGCGCGAAATCTCCGAGGGTCTGTACCTGTTCGGAAAGAACAGGCTTGCTCCGCTGCTGATCGAGTAACTGAAGATAGTCGATTACAGCGACTGTTCCCGGCTCCGATCCCGACATGTACTGGATGATGTAGTCCGCACTGATTTCATCAGCGGTAACAACCTGCACTCCATCGGCAACACTGCCACCATCCCCTTCTAGTGTTCTGAGGTGCCTCCTGGCCTGTTGCTCTGTGAATTCTAATGTGAACAACGACGCCCCGCGATCATCTCGGGCTGCATCAATCAGAAGCTGAAGACCGAGCGTGGTCTTGCCATGCCCAGGACGACCCGCGAGTAGCAGCAGGTCGCCCTTATCCAGGCGCGACAGTATCGTTTCGGAAAGCGTCGCGGAAGACATCCGAGACGACAGCAGGCTCCACTTTGCAAACCCCTCTTCTCGGGCGATCTGGTCTAATGCTTCGTTCAGGGAAAAATTGTTATTGCGTGCCATCAACTTGGCCCGACGTTTAAGTTGAAATATCGGTGCAGAAAGCTTCATCAGAGACCTCCATTGCGAGCCGAAACGCAACCCCTCCTAATGCGATGCTCGAACAGATGGTTCGATGATTTAGCCTCACCCTACATGTGCGATGCTTTCCCGAAAGGAGGGGGGAGGCTTGGGTCGAGCCTGCAGCTTAGAACCTAGCGAGTTGCGTGATTCGCGGCAAGCGATCACGACCGCTAAGGGCTGAAAGCAGAAATATGAGTTAGCTCTTAAAGATGCTGGACAGTCGACTCTGCTACTCGTTGTACTTAGTTCTTTTTGACCCGATCAGCGGCGGTAATAGCGTCGACATCAAAGAGCATGAGATGAGAACCATCCGGGTCGCGGCCGCTCAGACTGCCGTAGGCCCGAGCTATGCGCCTATAACGCGAGCAAGCGCGCCGCTGTCCCCAACGAGAACGCCACAGCCATATGAACAGATCGCTGCATTCATTGATGGCGGCATGACCGCGATCCTGTGATGATGAACAACCTAATGAGCAGCGCGACTGCGGCCGATACCGCGGGCTGTCTCTATGAATGCTCGGAGCTTCGGCGCAAGTTCCGCCCGGCGCGGATAATAGAGGAAGAGACCAGCTTCCTCTATCGCATAATCGGTCAGGACCTGAACTAGCCTGCCTGCCGCGATGTCAACCTGCACGAGCGGCTCGAATACGTAAGCCAAACCAACACCGGCCAGCGCCAGTTCGATCGCTGAATGGGACTCGGTCACGATCGATTGGCCACGTACCGCCACCGAGACATCGCGGCCGTTCTCGGTGAACTCCCACTGATAGATGCCGCCCGAGCGCATGAGCCGGTAGCCGATGCAGTTTTGAGATCGATGAAGTGGCCGAATTGCTTAAGACCACTCATATGCTAGTGAGAGTCGCGCTAAAAGATCTCGAAGCTGAGGGAGGAAGGCATCGCCGCCCTCGCGGCTGTCGCCAAGGCGGAGACAATTTATCGCTTCGCCGTGGCGTCCGTTGCGGATGCATGCGCATGAGCCGAAAGTACGGTCTCGATGATCACGCCCGCCAGGTGCGTGTCGAGCAGCGAATTCCACGCCCCCGGCGCGCCGAATTGGTCGCAATCCACGATGATGTCGCGTGTCTTTCTCGCAACAGCCACAGGCTCTCATGCGATCGGCGCCCGCTAGCCTGTGGTGATCAGGATCAGGAGTACGAAGACCGTCGGCACCAACGCGAGCGCCGGAATGATGATGGCAGGATAACCGAAGGCAATGATCGCCAGCAGCCAGATCAGCATACAGTTGATGAGGAACAGCACCTTGGCGGTGCCGGAGCCGTGCGCCGCTTCCTTGAGCATCCAGCCGAACACCGGCACGTGATAGACCATTTTCGCAATCATTGTTTTCAAGCCTTTCTTTCGGGGCGGGCGCGAAGCCCGCTGTGATCTTTTGGAATAGCTGGTTTTGCGCGAGTGTCAGTCTCTGCGCACCAGCCCTGCCATCGTCCGCAAGTGCAGTTCTTCGAGGATGCGCACCGTCTTCGGGTGGCTGAAGTCGATCAGGCCGTCGCGCTTGAAACGGTTGAGGCAGCGGCTGACGGTCTCGACCGTCAGGCCCAGCCAGTCAGCCAGGTCGGCACGCGAGAGATAGAGGTTGAAGCTGAACCGGGCGGCGCTTCCGGCGCGACCGCGCCATGCGAACTGGTCGGCAAGATCGATGAGCGCCGTGGCAACCTTCTCCGTCGCTGTCTTACGTCCGAGCAGGGTTGCGTGTGCCTGCATCCGGTGCAGCGTCGCCTTAAGTTCGGCGGCGACAGCCGGCCCGTGGTCGCCGTCTTCGACCTGGCTGGCGGCGAGCGTCTCTATCCGGGCGAAGGTCAATGTTTCGGCGGTGGCGATATTGCGGCCGTCATGGGTGAAGCCGAAGAGCCGTCCCGGGCCGAGTACGTCAGTGATCTGGCGACGGCCGTCGTCGAGCAATTGCGACAGCGCGACACAGCCGTCGACGACGCGATAGAGATGGCGGTTTCGCCCTCCCTGGAAGAGCAGAGTGGCGTGCTCTCCTACCAGTCGCTGCCGGTTGGGGGAGAGCTTGGTCGTCGAAAAGGCCGCCGTTGGCGGGGGCGGAAGTGTTGTTTCCGCGAAAGTGATCGTATCGGGCATGGTGGCGATCCGTCTTGCGATCTCGTCGGCATCGTCGCTGAGCGACGCGTCGGAGATCGACATCAGCGTTCAGTCACGATCGGTCGTGACAGGGGCTCAGGCGTGGGAGCTCGATGCTGGCGGCCCGCGTGGGCTGGCATTGGGCGGGAGCTGTGACCTCGCGGATGCAATCGGCTGTTCCGGCGGCAGCACCGTCTCGGACTTGCGCACGATGGTGCGCGCGGCATCGGCCGGTGCGGGCAAGTGAGCCCAGAAGATGCGACAGGCGCCGCAGAAGTGGCTGTGGGAGAGTTGTTTGCCGTTGCCGTCGTCGTCGGCGGCTGTGGGCAGGCAGAGGTCGGGCAGTGAGCCGTCGGGCAGCGCGAACTGTGCCCGCTCCGTCGCGGAAAGCGCCGTTGCCCCTGCGGGCGCCTGGTGCGCGAAGCCGAGAAGCAGCACGGCCATCGCGCAAAACATGCGCATGACCTGCTGCATTCTGATCCTCGTGCGAGGCTTCATTCGGTTTGCCTATCCCTGTGCCAATCTGATGGCTCAGGGATAGGCGACGTTATTGACAAACCTCAATGTGGCAAACCGCGCAGGGGCAGAATGCCGCATCCCGTCGATCATTCTTCCTCGACGAAAACCTCCTCGCGCTTGGCCTTGACGCTCGGCAGGAACACCACCACCAGCACCATGGCTGCGATCAACAGCAGGATCGCGCTGATCGGCCGCGTGACGAAGGTGGTCGGATCGCCGCGCGACAGGATCATCGCCCGCCGCAGGTTTTCTTCCAGCAACGGACCAAGCACGAAACCGAGCAGCAGCGGAGCCGGTTCGCAGCGCAGCTTCAAGAGCAGGTAGCCGACGAGGCCGAAGAAGGCGACGGCGTAGAGGTCGTAGACGTTGGAGTTGACGCTGTAGACGCCGATCGAGCAGAACGCCATGATGATTGGGAAGAGGACATAATACGGGATCTTCAACAGTCGCACCCACAGCCCGATCAGCGGCAGGTTCAGCACCACCAGCATCAGGTTGCCGATCCACATCGAGGCGATGATGCCCCAGAAGAGCGCCGGCTGTTCTGCTGCAACGTTGGGCCCGGGTACGATGCCCTGGATGATCATCGCGCCGATCATCAGCGCCATGACCGGGTTTGCCGGGATGCCGAGCGTCAAGAGCGGGATGAAAGAGGTCTGGGCACCGGCGTTGTTGGCGCTTTCCGGGCCGGCGACGCCGGCGATGGCGCCGTGGCCGAATTCTTCCGGTCGGTCGGAGACGCGCTTTTCGACGGTATAGGAGGCGAAGGCCGCGAGGATGGCGCCGCCGCCGGGCAGAATGCCCAGCGCCGAGCCGATCGCGGTGCCGCGCAGAACCGGGCCGACCATACGCTTGAAGTCGTCGCGCGTCGGCATCAGGTCCGTGACCTTGGCCATCAGCACTTCGCGCGTGCGCTCGTTTTCGAGGTTGCGCAGGATTTCGGCGATGCCGAAGACGCCGACCGCCAGGGCGACGAAGTTCAGGCCGTCCGAATATTCCCGGATCCCCAGGGTGAAGCGTGGCGTGCCGGTGTAGATGTCGGTGCCGACGAGGCCGAGCAAGAGGCCGAGCGCCACCATCGCCAAGGCCTTGACGATTGATCCGTGTGCCAGCGCGACCGACGACACGAGGCCGACGATCATCAGCGAGAAATATTCTGCCGCGCCGAACTTCAGCGCGATCTCGGTCAGGGGCGGGGCGAAGACCGCGACCAGGAAGGTCGAGACCGTACCGGCGAAGAACGAGCCGAGCGCGGCGATTGCCAGTGCGGCACCGGCGCGGCCCTTGCGGGCCATCTGGTAACCGTCGATCGCGGTGACGGCAGACGAGGATTCTCCCGGCATGTTGATAAGGATCGCCGTGGTCGAGCCGCCGTATTGTGCGCCGTAATAGATGCCGGCGAGCATGATCAGCGAGGAGACCGGCTCCAGCTGAAAGGTGATCGGCAGCAGCATGGCGATGGTCGCCGTTGCCCCGATGCCGGGCAGCACGCCGATCAGCGTGCCGAGCAGAACGCCGATCAGGCAGAAGAGCAGGTTTTCCGGCGAGGCGGCCGTGGTGAATCCGAGTGCAAGATTGCTGAATAGATCCATCATCCCTCTCCTAGTACTGGGTCCAGGGGCCGAAGCGCTGGAAGGGCAAGCCGAGGCCGTAGCTGAAGACCGCGACCGAAAAAGCCGTCAGCGCCAGCGACAGGGCGATGGCGGTCAACGGTTTCATGCGACCGGAGGCAAAGCAGGCAATCAGTGCCGTAAAAAACAGCGACGGCACAAAGCCGAGCCCGCGAACCGTCAGGCCAAAGAAGACCGGCGCCGGCAGGATGAACAACATGCCGCGCACGGCGATAGCCCCGATCGGCTCTCCCTGGACCCGGGTCGACTGGACGAGGATCACGATACCGAGAAGCGTCAGGATGACGGCGAGCACCAGCGGGAAATAGCCCGGGCCCATGCGGAAGGCGGTGCCGAGCTCAAGGTTGAACGCCTGCCAGGCGAAGAACAGCCCGACGGCCGTCAGGAGGCCGCCACAGAGCGCATTGGTGGTGTCGAAGGAGATTGATTTCATCGTGTCCCCATTTGGTTTTTTTTGGCTGAGCGCCGACCGGGAAGGGTCGAACTCAAGCTCGGACTGCCAGTTGCCAGTGACGTCTTGCGGCTGACGATCGGATGACACCTTGAAGTGTAACCGAAGCCGACGGCCGGCGCGATTACCCTCCGGCGATGCCGTATGCCCTGCCTCAGGCGACAAACCCGCCACGATCCGGGCCGCTTTGGCTTAAGGATCGTGGCGGGCAGCGTCTCAATTTAGTCGGCGTACTGGCCGGCGGCTTCGATGACCGGCTTCCAGCGGGTGATTTCGCTTTCAAGCTTAGCCTTCAGCGCTGCCGGGGTGGCATCGGCTTCGCTCGACGGTACCGTGCCGAGTTCGCCGAAGCGGGCAACGACATTCGGGTCCTTCAGTGCCACCTGCAGCGACTTCGACAGCCGCTCGTTGACTTCGGCCGGCGTGCCCTTCGGCGTATAAACACCGTGCCAGATGCCGACCTGCAGCCCCGGAAGGCCGCCTTCCGTTGTCGTCGGCAGGTCCGGGAAGACCTTGAGACGTTCAGGCGAAGTGACGGCATAGGCCTTGATCGTGCCGCCTTGGATCTGCTTGGTGGTGTTGGTGGTCTGGTCGCACATGATGTCGACCTGGCCGCCGAGCAGATCGGTCATCGCCGGACCGGTGCCCTTGTAGGGAACGGTGGTCAGCGGCGTTTCGATGGCGCTCATGAACATCATGCCGCAGAGGTGCGAGGCAGCGCCGATGCCGGCATTGGCAACGGTGACCGTGTCCTTGTTCGCCTTTGCGTATTCGACGAGGCCCTTGAGATCGGTCGGCTCGAGATCCTTGCGCGCGACGATCGTCATCGGCACTTCGGTGACGAGACCGACATACTCGAACGCGTTCAGCGTGTCATAGGCGAGCTTGCGGTAGAGCGTGGCGCTGGTTGCCATGCCGATATGGTGGAGCAGTACCGTGTAGCCATCCGGATCGGCCTGGGCAACGCGACCGGCGCCCAAAGTGCCGCCGGCGCCGCCGACGTTTTCGACGATGATCTGCTGGCCGAGATCCTTCGACATGGATTCGGCGACGAGGCGTGCGACGGTATCCGTCGGGCCGCCGGCCGAGAACGGAACGACCATGGTGATCGAGCGTTCGGGATAGGTCTGCGCATTGGCGGAAGCGGCAAACAGGGACAGCGCGGCAACGGCGCCAAGAAGCGCATTCAGGGTTTTCATCTTTTCCTCCCGGATGAAATATCGACCAGCCGGCAAGGCTCCTCCCATGCCGATTCTGGTTGACCCATTTGCAGAGGCAATCTTAGCACAGACAACGGGTTCGCCGTGCGTTGCCGTGCATTTCTGCCGACGGTTGTCTGGTTTTGGGTGGATTCGGAAACAAGAGGCTCGCTTGGTGGGTGGATTTCCACCCATTGCGGGCGCCGCGGATCACCGCGGTCGTGGCGACGCTGCCCGCGAACGGCCGTTCGGCGGCTATTGCTGTCCCGTACGCTGCCTCAGATACTGCACTTCGTCTGTTGTCAGCGGACGCGTCGCGCCTTTCGCAAGCTTTCCGAGCGCGATGTCGCCGATCGAGACGCGCACGAGCCGCAGCACCTCGAAGCCGAGGACGTCGAGCATGCGGCGGATCTGGCGATTGCGCCCTTCGTGCAGCTCGACCTCGATCCAGCTGTTCTTCTCGCCGCCTCTTAACTGTCCGGCGCGCGCAGCGCGCAAATGCTCGCCGCCCTCGTCGACGCCGTCGACCATCGACCGGAGCTTGGCGTCGCCGATCTCGCCCGGTACCTGGACATGATAGACCTTGCCGAGATGGGTTTCCGGGTCGAGCAGGCGCTGGGCGAGCACGGTGTCGTTGGTGAAGAGCAGCAGGCCCTCGCTCGCCTTGTCCAGCCGACCGACCGGCGAGAGGAACTGTGCATCGCTCTCGCTCAGGCAATCAAAGACGGTCGGGCGCCCCTCCGGGTCGTGCCGTGTCGTCACCAGGCCACGCGGTTTGTTGAGCATCAGGTAGATCTTGTCTTCCGCCAGAACGGCCTTGCCGTCGACGGCGATGCGGTCTTTTTCGATATCGACCCATTGGGCTAGATCGGTGGTCTTGCGGCCGCCGATGCTGACTCGGCCCTCAAGCACCAGCTTTTCCGCCTGCGTCCGCGAGCAGTAGCCAAGCTTGGAAAGGGCACGGGCGATGGTTACGCGCTTGCCGATGTCGCCGGTCATGCGTCCAGTGCCTTCGCCTCGTCCTGCTGCCGGCCGTTTCTGCCTCACTTCGGGTCGTCTCCATCTATCTCTGGCTGCCGGCGCCTGTCGCGAAGCCTCGGAACCGTCGTTCAGTCGACCTTGATATAGTCGATCTGCCGGGCAAGCCAGCATCCGATCGTCAGGCCGGAAACGGCGCCCTGTCCGCTGCGGTGGATCCGTACGGTCCAGTCGCCGGGCGCCGGCGCGTCCATCGAGCGCTTGCAGCTGAGCAGCCAGACATCATCGGCAAACGGCCGCAGCGCATGCATCGCACCCTTGCCGAGCATGCCATTAAAACCGGCAAAGAAGATGCCGTTGGTGGAAACGATTTCGATATCGGCGTCGAGTTCTGCGGAGTGGTAACGACCGGCTATGTCAGGCTTTGCCTTGCCGGCAACCCTCTCGGCCGTCGTCTGCAGGTTCTCGCGCTCACGCTCCATGTGCAGGCCGGTGCCGTTCGGCGTCAACGAAACCGATCCGGAGCGGGCGATAGCGTCCGCTGCGATCTGCAGCGATTCTCCTGCCGTCGCGAAGCGCAGTTCAAGCCGCCCCGATCCCAACGGCCGCGTCGACAGCGCCAGGCCGGTCTCCGGTTCGAGATAGGTGCCGAACTGTTCGCTATTCCAGTCGCCGGCTGCCGCCTCGGCATCGCGGTGACCGAGCGCGACCTTCATCAGTGCCGTCGCCGCGGCATGGGCGTCGGCCTCGTGGTTGAACATCACGACGATCGAGAGGCGCTCACTGGCCGCATGAAGGCGATGGCTGCGGAAGCCGCGCAAGGCGCCGCCATGGCCGGTGATCGCGACGTCGCCGATCCGTTCGTGGGCAAGGCCGAAGCCGTAAGTTGCTGCCCGCCCGTCCGCATAGGTCTGCGGCGCGGAAAGCCTGCGGTAGAGGCCGGCTTCGTCGTCACGCGTACGATCGATGAAGCGCTCCCAGGCGAGCATGTCGTCAAGCGTCGCCGAAATACCGGCATCCCCCGCCCAGTAGATCCGGTTGGTCGCCTCGAAATAGCCTGTGGTCTCATTGCCCTCGTAGCCGATCACGCCGTTCGGCGAGATACTGGTATCGGGGGTGAGGGCGGCCGTGGTCATGCCGGCCGGACCGAAAGTGCTGCGGTCGTAGAGCTCGGACAACGATCGACCCGAAAAATCTTCGATGAGGTCGGCCAGGATACGGTAGTTGCCGTTCGAATAGGAATAGCGCGTGCCGGGCTCGAAATGCGTCGAGCGGGCGCGCGACAGCAGCGGCCGGGCGTGCTCACGGCGGAAGACGCCGTCGGCCATGGCGCCCTGCAGCACCGTCAGGGCCCAGTAGTCGCGCAGGCCAGACTGGTTGTGGCAGAGATGCGCCACGCTCGGACGTTTGCCTTCGATCAGCGGCAGGTAGGCATCGAGTGCGCCATCGAGCTTGGCGGGATCGCCCACCGTGTCGAGCAACACCGCGCAGGTGAACTGTTTGCTGATCGAGCAGATCGGCAGCAGCGTGCCTGCCGTCATCGGCTTGCGCGCCGTAAGATCGGCATAGCCCCAGACGTGCTTGAGGATGACCTCGCCGTCCCTGGCGACACCGACGACGCCGCCGGGCCCCCTGTATTGCTGCGGCAAGGCGAGGACGGCTCGTTCGAGGGCGGGAAGATCCAGGGTGGTCATGGTGCGCAATGCCAGTCGGTGGGGCCAGTCGGTAGGCCCAGTCGATGGGGCCAGTCGGTCGGGAAGGAAACCTGCCGCCCGGACGGGCGGATCGGCTTCGTACCTACCGCTCCGTCAACGCAAGTGCAACCGCGCTGCGCCGGCCTCAACGCAATCCGGCCTGGGCGTGATAAAGCCGGCTATAGGTGCCCTTGGCGGCGAGCAGCGTGTCGTGTGGTCCTTGTTCGCTGATGCCGTTCGTGTCGACGACGATGATGCGGTCGGCATCGCGGATCGTCGCCAGGCGGTGGGCGATGACCAGTGTGGTTCGACCTTTGGAAAGGTCGGCAAGCGATTGCTGGATCGCCTTTTCGGTTTCCGTGTCGAGCGCCGATGTCGCTTCGTCGAGGATCAGGATTGACGGGTTCTTCAGGAACATCCGGGCGATTGCCAGGCGCTGCTTCTGACCGCCGGATAGCTTGACGCCGCGCTCCCCGATGACCGTGTCCATGCCGTCGGGCAGAGCCGCGATCATGCCGTCGAGTTTGGCCCGGCGAGCGGCATCGAGGATATCGGCTTCGCTTGCGCCCAGACGTCCATAGGCGATGTTGTCGCGGATTGTGCCGGCGAACAGGAAAACATCCTGCTGCACGATGCCGATCTGTCCGCGAAGAGAGGCGAGCTTGATGTCACGAATGTCGACGCCGTCGACGGTGATGCTGCCTTCGGCGACCTCGTAGAACCGCGGCAGCAGCGAGCAGATCGTCGTCTTGCCGGCGCCCGAGGGGCCGACAAAGGCCACGGTTTCTCCGGCTTTGATCGTCAGGTCGATGTTGGCGATGGTCGGCTTGTCGGGGCTGTAGCCGAATGAGACGTTGCGATAGGTGATGTCGCCGCGCAGGCCGGACACGTCGACGGCGCCCGGACGATCCTCGATGTCAGGCTCGGTCTCCATCAGCTCGATGAAGCGTTTGAAGCCGGCGATGCCCTTGGGATAGGTCTCGATGACCGAGTTGATCTTCTCAACCGGGCGGAAGAAGACGCCGACCAAAAGCAGGAAGCCGATAAAGCCGCCATTGCTCAATTGTCCGGTCAGCACGAAGTAGCTGCCGGTAATCATTACGATCAACTGCGTCAGCCGCATGCTCATGTAGCTGAGCGAGGTGCTGGCGGCCATGATGCGGTAGGCCTCGAGCTTCGTTTGGCGGTAGTTCTGATTGTCGGTCTCGAACAGGTTGCGCTCGTGCTCTTCGTTGACGAAGGCCTGGACCACGCGGATGCCGCCGACATTTTCCTCGATGCGGGCGTTGAAGTCGCCGACGCGGCCATAAAGGTTGCGGAAGTTGCTGGCCATCCGGCCGCCGTAGCGGCTGGTGACCCAGGCGGTGATCGGCACGACCGCCGCCGTGATCAGCGCCAATTGCCAATGCACCGTCATCATCAAAAGCAACGCGCCGATGAAGGTCATGATCGCGATGAAAAGGTCTTCGGGGCCGTGATGAGCGACTTCGCCGATCTCTTCGAGGTCCTTCGTCAGGCGCCCGACGAGATGCCCGGTCTTCTGGTTGTCGAAGAAACTGAAGGAAAGCTTCTGCAGATGATCGAAAGCCATGCGGCGCATATCGGTTTCGATGTTGATGCCGAGCATGTGTCCCCAATAGGTGACCGTCGCCATCAAGCCGGTATTGACGAGATAGACGACGAGAAGACCGACGGAGGCGAGCAGGATCAGTGTCCATTCCTGGCTCGGCAGCAGCTGGTCGACGAACAGCTTGACCGCGACCGGAAAGCCGAGCTCCAGCAGGCCGGACAACACCGCGCAGGTGAAGTCGAGAATGAAGAGGCCGCCATAGGGCCGGTAGAACGCGAAGAAGCGCTTCAACATGACAACCGCACTCACATGGGCAGCCGCTTGGGAACGGCCGTAAAATCTGAGTTCAAATGTCATGTTTCTACCCGGAAGCCAACAGATATGCGACCGAAAAAGCGAATTGATGCTGTCACAAAGCGCACCAACCCGGGCATGTAATCCCCGGATGAGACGGAACGTGGGAAAGGGAAGAAAACGTTAACCATAAGCTCCGTAGAAGAGGGAATCAGCAGGGGAGCGAATGAAGCAATGGCAGGCGATAGATCAGATGAAGCGGCGGTGTTTGGCGGACGTGATGTCGTCCCGTTTCCGATGGCAAGAAGACTGAGCACCATTCGCATCTGTGCTGCCGAACTCGAAGACCTCCATGGTGACGACGCCGTGCAATATTGGCGGCGGGAATGCCGGGCACTTGCCGACGAGTTGCTTGCGCTCGGCTGCTCCGATGCGGAAATGCGTGAGCAGGTCATGGCATTTCAGGCCGAGGTACAGGCCGAACTCTGGCAGCGCCACCAGTCCCGGCTTTCCGCTGGTGCGGTAAGCCAGTAATTCGAACGGACGGTTCGACCTTTCGTATTGATCGCTCGGCCAGCAAGGGAAAGCCCCGGCGCTTGCGCCGGAGCCGTGGTGGTCAGCGCCCGATGGCCCCCTGCAGACGATGCGCCGCCCATGCGGCCGCGCAGCCGAGGCCGGCGACACCAGCCAGTTCGCAAAACGCGAGCCATCCGGGCTCCAGATGCGCCGCGAAGAATGTGATCAGGCCAAGAAAATAGGCAGGCACGTTGTTGACTGGGGCGGTTGCCCGTAAGGACACCACAATCATCGCGACGACAAAGACGACCGGCCCGAAGGCCAGCGCCCCCATTGCAGGCATCAAAGCCCGGAGCGCGAGGGCCGCAGCCATGCCGATGGCGATGCCGACGGCAAGGCAGATGTAGCTGGTCAATGCCTCACGTGCCGTGTGACCGCGGGTAAAGAACGCGACCCACCCCATGAACATCGCCCAGACGGGCCAGCCGACGCTTGCCGAAGTCGTGGCAGCGACGGCGGCCGTGGTTGCCGCCACGAGCGTCAGCAGATTGAATTTCCAGGCGGAGGGCGCTCGGCCGGTTGGTTCTGTTTGCGCGGTCATGACATATCCTCGAAATGGGTTGAATGGGCGGTTGTCTGACGGACGGGGTCAGGCTTGGGTCTTTTCGATCGACAGCAGGTCGGCGATGCCGATGCGCCGGGCGAAGTCGATGCGCATGCGTTCGGCGACCTCGATCACTTCCGCAGCACCGTCTCCGACGAAATCGATGACCGATCGCGCGGGGCGCGATCCCTCCGGCAGGCCGACGATGCGCACGACTTCGTCGGCAACGGCCCGTGGATCGGCATCATCCGGCGTCAACTCGCTCAGGCGCTCGCCGACCTGGTCCAGGAGACCGTCATAGCGGGCGTAGGCCGCGACCGTTTCCTCGTCCGCTGGGCGCCCGGCGGTCGGGAAATGATTGGTCCCGCGGGTAAAGGCGCCGGGCACGACGATCGAGGTCTCGATGCCGAAACGCGTCAGTTCGTAGGACATGGTAACGGCAAGGGAATCCATCGCCGCCTTGGCAGCTGCATAGGGTCCGAGGAAGGGCGGGAAACCGCCTTTGGTGGTGGTGCTGCTGATCCACAGGACAAGCCCTTGTTCACGCTTGCGCATTTCCGGCAGCACGGCGCGGTTGACCCGCTGCACGCCGAAGAGGTTGGTATCGAAGACCTTGGCCAGTTCCTCCGGCGTGAACGCCTCGGTCGGGCCGATGACGAGGTGACCGACATTGTGCATGACGACGTCGATGCCGCCCTGTTCGGCGATGATCGTCGCAACGGCGGCGTCCGCGGAGGGCTGTGACAACACATCGAGTTCGAGCGGGCGCAGATCGTATCCGCCGCGCTCGGCGGCGGCGCGCATCTCCAAGGCGCGGTCGCTGTTACGGCCGTCGATGCCGCGCATCGAGGCGTAGACGGTATGTCCGGCGCGGGCAAGTGCTTCGGCGGAAAGCCTGCCGATGCCGGAGCCGGCCCCGGTAACAAGAATGACGGAAGACATGGTTCTGCTCCTTCGTTCGAAAAGGGGATATGAGTGGGGATGGGCGCGGATGTCAGGCAACGCCGCCGTTGGCGCGCAGGATCTGACCGTTGACCCAGCCGGCATCGGGACCGACAAGGAAGGCGACGACACTGGCGATGTCGTCCGGCTGACCGAGCCGCTCAAGCGGCGGCATCTTGGCAAACTGGGCGACAAGCTCTTCGCTCTTGCCCGACAGAAACAGATCGGTCGCAATCGGGCCTGGCGCCACGGCGTTGACGGTGATGTCGCGGCCGCGAAGCTCCTTGGCAAAAACGTGTGTTAGCGCTTCAACTGCGGCCTTGGTGGCGTTGTAGACCGCATAGCCCGGCAGGTTGAGGGCGAGGGTCGTCGAGGAGAAGTTGACGATGCGGCCACCGCTGCGCATGCGTTTTGAGGCTTCGCGCAGGGTGTTGAAGGTGCCCTTGGTGTTGATGGCGAAGTGACGGTCGAATTCCTCGTCGCTGGTTTCGGCAAGAGCGGCGGTCTTCAGGACGCCAGCGTTGTTGATCAGTATGTCGATGCCGCCGAACGCAGCCTCGGTTGCGTCGAACAGGCGCTTCACCGCTTCCGGATCGGCAACATCGGCCCTGGCGGTTAGGGCGCGGCCACCCTTCTCCTCAATCTTTCGTGCCAGCTTCTCGGCGGAAGCGGCGTCACCGGCATAGTTGATGACGACCGTGAGACCGTCGGCGGCCAGGCGTTCGGCAATCGCCGCACCGATGCCGCGCGAGGCGCCGGTAACGATGGCGACCCTGTTGGTGTGTTCCTGCATGATGTTTCTCCTTCGTTGTGAAGCGCTTGGCTTGTTGGTGAGGAGAAGATGACGTCTTTCGTGACTCGGATAATCATGCATAATCCGGCAACATAATCCGGAGATTACGAACAAATGGACAGGTTCGATGCCATGCGCGTGTTCTCGCGCGTCGTTGAAAGGCGCAGTTTCACGCAAGCCGCTGATGATCTTGGCCTGCCGCGCTCGACGGTGACCGATGCGGTCAAGCAGTTGGAAGCACGACTGGGTGTTCGCCTGCTGCAGCGCACGACGCGCCATGTCAGTCCGACATTGGACGGTGCTGCCTATCACCAGCGCTGCATCTCCATTCTCGACGATATCGAAGATGCAGAAGGCGCCTTTGCCGGCGCCAGGCCCAAAGGCCTGCTTCGCATCGACGTGCATGGAACGCTGGCACGCCACTTCGTGCTGCCGAGCCTGCCCGCCTTTCTCGCGACCTATCCTGAGATCGAGCTCTACATGAGCGAGGGCGACCGTCTGGTCGATCTCATTCGGGAAGGCATCGATTGTGTGCTGCGGGTCGGCGAGCCGCAGGACAGTGATATGATCGGGCGGCGCATGACGATGCTCGATGAGATCACCTGCGCGTCACCCGACTATATCGCCCGCCACGGCAGGCCCGAAAGGTTCGATAGCCTGGATGGGCATCGCATGGTCGGCTTTCGTTCGTCGACTTCAGGCGCTCCGATACCGCTCGAATTCCAGGTTGGGGGCAAGGTCGAACATGTCGCACTGCCGGTGACGGTCGCGGTCAATGCGGCCGAAAGCTTCGTTGCTGCCGCAAGGCTGGGGCTGGGGCTCATTCAGGTGCCGCGTTACCATGTCGAGCGAGATCTCCACGAGGGTACGCTGGTCGAGGTGCTTGAAAACTGCCGTCCGACGCCGACGCCGGTTTTCCTGCTCTATCCGCGCAACCGCCAGCTTTCGCCGCGCGTGCGCGTCTTCATCGACTGGCTGGCTGGCGTGTTCGCCAAGGGTCGCGATCGATAATGTGCATCAATCCGTCGGCAGTTCCGGATCCCAGGTGAACAGTTCCTTTGCCCGGGCAATGCCCCGCAGGGCAAAACGTCCGAGCGAAACAGCGTCTGCCTGAAGCTCAGGCGGACAGGCCTCGACGAAATCCGCCGACATGATCACCTGTCGTTCGACCGAGCGGCACATCGAGGCGATACGGCTGACTTCGTTGACCGCGGGGCCGACGACGGTGAAGTCGAGACGGTTCTGGCTGCCGATATTGCCGTAGAAGACCTCGCCGATGTGCAGGCCGAGATAGACGTCGGTTGTCGGCTTTCCCTCCTCTTGCCGGCGCGCATTCAGCGCCACCAGCATGCGCCGCAATTGCCGCTCGGCGGCGGTCGCGTTGGCGCAGGCAGTCGTTGGCTCGTCGGCATTGAAGATGGCAAGCACGCCGTCGCCGATCAGCTTGAGCACGCTGCCGCCGTGATCGTGGATGGCTGAGATGACCATCCCCGCATAGTCGTTGAGGAAGGGAATGATGTCTTCCGGGGCGGCTGTGTCGGAGATCCGGGTGTAGTTGCGCAGGTCCGAAAACCACATGACGGTTTCGATGCGCTCGGCCTCGCCGCGCACGATGCTGCCTTCGACCACGCGCCGGCCGGCATCGGCGCCGAGATAGACATCGGCGAGTGTGCTGATGATCCGGACGCAGGACGTGGTCTTTACCGCCAGCGCAAGGGTCGGCAGGAGAATGCGAAGGGCGGCGATTTCTTCTTCGGCAAAGCCGCTTTGCCGGCGTGTGGTCCAGTAGGAATAGAAGCAATCCATCTCGCCGACGCGGCCCTGGTCGGTGAAGTGATGGATCATGTTGATGCAATCGGTGTGGCCTTCCGCCTTCAGGCGGTCGAGCACATGATATTGCACCGAGCGCTCGTCTGCGAGGCGCACGCGCCGCTCCGGCTCGCACGCCGTCAGCATGTGGTAGAAGATCGAGCGATGCCAATTCGCCTGCGCTTCTCCGCCGGTGGTCGAGGAATATTGCACGACCTCCGGCGCCACGTCGCTTTCGCGGTTCCACTGGAAGGCGCGGCCCTCGAATTCCGGATGCAACGTGTCGATCAGCCCCTGGCCACGGGCAATGTCCATGCCCGCGGCAATGCAGCGCTCGCAGAAGCCGGCAAGCATCTCGGGTTCTTGGAGGCCCTTGAGGCCCTCTTCCGACAGCCAGAGGATGATGTCGCGGATCTGTTGGTCGTTCATAACGGGTCCCGCTCTGGAGCTGCCGGTGGCTTGGCGCAGTCTGCGTTATCAATAGCCAAAGTGCCGGCGCGGTTCCAGCACCTGAAGCGATTCAGGCCTCAAGCAGATAGGAAGGTGCAGCCCGCAGCCGCGCGATGTCGCGTAGCGGCGGCGCACCGAAAAGTCGGGCGTATTCGCGCGAAAACTGCGAAGGACTGTCGTAGCCCACATGATGCCCGGCCGTGGCCGCGTCGATCGCCTGGCTGAGGATCAATCGTCGAGCCTCCTGCAGCCGGAGCTGCTTTTGATATTGCAGCGGGCTCATCGCCGTCACCGCCTTGAAATGCTGATGAAAGGACGAGAGGCTCATATTGGCTTTTGCTGCCAGATCTTCGATGCGCAGCGGCTTGCGGAAGTCGCGTTTGATGAGGTCGATCGCGCGGTTGACCTGGGTCAGCTTGCTCTCGGAGCGGGCGATCTGGCGCAGTCGGTGACCCTGCTCACCCATCAGCAGACGGTAGAGGATCTCGCGTTCCGCCAGCGGCGCCAGCACGGCGATTTCCTCCGGCCGGTCGAGCAGGCGCAGCAGCCGGACGATCGCGTCGAGCAGCTCGGCGGTGGTGTCGCTGAGGAACAGCCCGGGTCCGGGCACGCCGCCATCGATCGGCGAGTGGCCAGCCTCGAGCACCAATGCGCTCAGCATCGTCGGGTCGAGGTCGAGGCGCAGGCAGAGATAGGGTTTTTCCGGTGACGCGTCGATGACCTGGCCGATGACCGGCAGGTCGACGGAAACGGTGAGATACCGGTTTGGATCGTAGGTGTGGACCGTCTCGCCCAGCATCACCTGCTTGGATCCTTGCGCGATGAAGCAGACGGCGGGTTCATGTAACGTATGGATCGGCTCGGTTGGGCTCGACGATCGGATCAGGATGAGGCGCGGTATCGCCGTCGACAGCACGCCGTCGATGCCGCTGTTGCGCTCCATCAGGTACTGGAATTCGTCGAGATCGCCCAAGGACGTTTTCCTTTGTGCGGGATTGGCGTCCGGCAGAGGCTGACCTTTTCCGGGCGCAAGTTCAACGGGATAATTGGTGCGGCAGCGGCGGATGCCGCCAGCCGCCGCTCTCTTTGGCCTAATCTTCCCGGCGCAGGATCATGCCGGCATGATAGAGCACGCCGTCGACAAAATCGCCGTCGGCGGTAAAGCCGGTATCGTCGACATAGTCGATATGATTGCCGGTCACCCAGTAACGGCCCTGATAGGCGCTCTGCCGTTTGCCGCGCGCTTCGTCATAGCGGCCGTCAGGCAGCAGGTGGTGACGGATGCGGCCGTCTTCGGTAACCCACATGCCGACATAGGGATGCGGCGCCTGTTGCATGGTTTTCTCCTATGCGGATGGCGGATCTGGCGACAGGGCGGAAAGGACAAGGCCCAATGCCACCGATGTTCGAGAAGTGCGGTTCATCTGCGGGCGCTCCACTTGTACCTGATTAGTGCGGGCTTGCCGTCGGGCGCACGATGATTTCGCTGACATCGACATCTGAGGGCTGTTCGATGGCATAGGCGATTGCCCGGGCAATTGCGGTGGCCGGGATGGCGATGCGCCGGAAGTCGCGCATGGCGCCGCGGGCAGTCTCGTCAGAGATGCTGTCGGCCAGTTCCGATTCGGTGACGCCGGGCGAGACCACGCTGACGCGGATGCGATCGGTTTCCTGGCGAAGGCCATCGGAAATCGCCCGGACGGCGAACTTCGTGGCGCAATAGACGGCGGCGGTCGGCGAGACGGCGTGACCGCCGATCGACGACAGGTTGACGATCTGGCCGTTGCCCTGCTCGGTCATCACGGGCAGGCTGGCGGCGATGCCATTCAGCACGCCGCGGATGTTGACATCGATCATCCGGTTCCACTCGTTGACCTTGAGGGCCGAAAGTGGCGACAGCGGCATGACGCCGGCATTGTTGACGATGACGTCAAGCCGTCCGAACTCGGAAACGGCATGGGCTACGAAGGCCTGCATATTGGCAAGGTCGGTGACATCCAGCGCCTTGAAGCTGGCGGTGCCGCCGGCGGCGCGGATTTCGCCGGCAAGGGTTTCCAGACGATCGGTGCGGCGGGCGCCAAGAATGACGCGGGCACCGGCGGCGGCCAGATATCGGGCGGCCGCCTCGCCAATGCCGCTGCTGGCGCCGGTGATGGCGACGACTTTTCCTTGAAGCTCGGACATGCTTGGTTCCTTTCGCGATGGGCCGGGGCGTCCCCGGTTCTGAAAGTCACCATGCGCTCTCCGGTCGATGGAGCGGTAGAACAGCACTCCGGCATTCTTGCACGATTCTCCGAATGGCCCGCCGCTACGGTCCTGACCCGTCGTCGGGCGCCCCGGTGCCGCGGGTCTAGACGGCCAACTGGAGCGCCTGCCCGTCATTTTCCGCCGGAACGGCGCAGCAGATCAATGCCTCGCCTTGGCCGACCTCGAAGGACGGTTGCTGGGGATAGGCGACCTCGCCTTCCAGAACCCGCGTGCTGCAACTGCCGCAACTGCCGTTGCGGCAACCATATTCGGGCGAAAGGCCGCGGGCTTCGGCCAGCTCGAGCAGGGTACCTTCGCCCGGTTGCCAACGGGCTTCCTTGCCGGAGTCGGTAAAAATCACGCGGACCGACGTGTTGGCAGGCGGCTTCGACACCGTCGGCAATCCTGCGTCGAGGTTGCGGGTCAGCGACGACAGGCCGAATGTCTCCGCATGGATACGGGCGTCGGCGACGTTCAACGCACGCAGTCCGTCATAGAGCGATTGCATGAAAGCCCGCGGGCCGCAGAGATAGAAGTCGTAGTCGTCGAAGGGCAGGGTGGATTGCAGCAACGGGATGTCGATGCGCCCGGCTGTGTCGTAATCCTCGCCCTTGCGTGCGCCATCCGTTTGGCTGAACACGCGCGTCAGGCGGATTTTGCCTTGGCCGGCATCGACGAGGGAGGCGATCTCCTGGTTGAAGGCGCGTTCATCGAGACTGCGGGCGGATTGGAACAGCCATGTCGGGCGGATACGCCGGTTGCGTAGCCCGTCGTAGAGGATGTGGCGCAACATCGCGATCATCGGGGTGATGCCGACACCGGCGGCAAGCAGCACGGCCGGCCGGCGTTCGGTCGGGTCGATCACGAAACTGCCAGCCGGTGCGCGCGTCTCGATGACATCGCCGGGGCCGAGGCCATGGAGGAGGGAGGAGACGGTGCCGTCGCGCTTGACGCTGATGCGGTAGGCAGCGTCTGAGGGGGCGGCCGAAAGCGTGTAGCTTCGGACGATCGGCTTGCCTTCCGTCTTGAGCCGGATCGACAGATGCTGACCGGCCCGGAACGGTGCTAGACCCGCGTCATCGGCCGGTTCCAGGTAAAGCGAGCGGATGGTCGCACTCTCATCCTCTGTCCGCACGATCCGAAATGGCCGCCATTCTCCGGCGCGGGCAGTGGCGTGCAGGCGATCTTTCGTCTGCTGCCAATCGCCTGTCATCAGCGAATTGGGCGACCAGCCTGCTTGTTCGAAAGACCAGCGAAGCGGCGAACCATCAGGCCGATAGACCACTTGCCGCGGTCGAAAACGCCAAAGGCGTTCGGCGCCCTGGAATGCGTCGATTTCGGGCGAGGTGAGGATCACCTCAGCTTCACCTGTCATCTGCAGCATGTCACCGGTCGCAAAATCGACGAAGAGCAGGCCCGCCCTGGGGTTGAGCATGAAATTGCCCAGCGTGTTGAAGAACTTGTTGCCGGCGAAATCGGGGATCGTCAGCACGTCATCCTCGCCGACGCGGACAAAGCCGGTCTTGCCGCCGCGATGCGAGACGTCCACCTGGCGCAAGCCATTGTCGCGGTCGACATAGGAGGCGACGAAGAACGCATCGGCGTTGGTGATGATTTCTTTCGCGCGCGCATCGAGACCGTCGAGGTGAACGGGGGGCGCCTTTGGTGGAGCGTTCGGTTCCCGCGTGAATGAAAAATCCCGCAACTGGATATATTGCGGACAGTTGCCGAAGCTCTGGCCGACGGCGACAACAAAGCGATCGTCCGCTGTCCGTCGGATGGTGCCGTTCAACCGATTCCGGCGCCGCGTTTCCAACTGGATGCCGAGCACGGCAATGGCGGCGCCATCCTCCATGCCCCCGTCGGCCGGGTCGTTTCGGTCGCGTGGCAGCTGGACATTGAGGGCATGTGCGTCCGGCGCCTGCATGAAGCCCGGTTCACCCGCCCGCAGGCTTGCCCAGACATCGCCGGCGGGATCGACGGCTCCAAGCACGATGAAGGGCAACATCGGAAAAAACTGCTGGTGCTGCTCGGGCATGAAGGAACGAACGAAATTGCGGCCCGGCGCGTCCATGCGGTCGACAACGCCGAGGCTGCGTTGAATGGCAAGTTCGCCCTCATGCCAGGGGGACGCGGCGTGGGTCGGCTCGATCTTCTCCAGCATCGGTGGCTTCCTTTCTGATGAGAAAGGCCAGGGCGGAGCAGTCCGCCCTGGCAGGACAATCATGCGGCAAGGCCCGCTGCGGTTTTCTGGAAGCCGACGAAACCGGGCAGGGCTTCGATCCGCCCCAGCCAGTTGCGCACGTTGGCATAGTTGCCGAGGTCGACATTTCCTTCGGGCGCGCTGGAGACATAGCTGTAAAGCGCGACGTCGGCGATGGTCGGCCGGCTGCCCAAAAGGAAATCACGCTCAGTGAGTTCTGCGTCGAGCAGTTCCAGGATGCGATGCGCTCGGGAGATCACCTCTTCGGGGCGAAGGTTTGCGCCGAAGAGTGTGACGAGCCGTGCGGCGGCCGGTCCGTAGGCGATCTCGCCGGCGGCGACCGAAAGCCATTTTTGCACTTTCGCCGCACCGACGGCGTCTTCCGGCAGCCAGTCGGTGCGACCGAGCTTCTTGGCGAGATAAACGAGGATGGCGTTGGAATCCGTCACGATGGTGCCGTCGTCGTCGAGCACAGGGACCTGACCGAAGGCGTTGAGCTTGAGGAAATCCGGCGCCTTGTGCGCCCTTGCCATCAGGTCGACATCGACGAGTTCGTGCGGCGCGCCAAGCAGAGCCAGAAAGAGCTGAGCGCGATGCGAGTGGCCCGAAAGCGGGTGGCGGTAGAGTTTCATGGTCATGTTCCCTTTGGTAGCGGCGTCCGTCGATCTGGAGCGTCGGCGGATGCATGATGCGGTCACTCGGCAGCGTCTGGCGATTGCGAAAGCCGGATCATTGCAGCTCGTTCGGCGCTTCCGGGCAGTTCGGAATGAACTGCCTTCTTCAGCAATCTATGCCCTTCCAGATTTTGGCTGTAGAGTGCCTTCGTGATAGATGGTCTCTCGATTATTGGAAGGCAGATGGATCGACTGGATGCAATGACCGTGCTTCTCGGTGTTATCGAGGGCGGGAGCCTGTCTGCCGCGTCGCGGCAGCTGCGCATGCCGCTGGCGACGGTCAGTCGCAAGGTTTCGGAGCTTGAAGCCCACCTCGGTGCGCAATTGCTGACCAGGACGAACCGCAGGATCCAGCTGACCGAGGCAGGGCGATCCTATGTCGAAGCGGCGCGGGAAATTCTTGCTCGGGTCGACGAGGCGGAGCGGGTAGCGGCCGGCGAATACTCGACGGTCAAGGGCGATCTGACGATGACGGCGCCGATCGTTTTCGGACGGCTGCACGTGTTGCCGGTCGTCGTCGATTTTCTGAAAGCCAACCCTGAGGTCAACATGCGCTTGTCGCTTGGCGACCGGCTCGTCAACCTCATCGACGATCACATCGATGTTGCGCTCAGGATCGGCAACCTGCCGGACAGCAACCTGATCGCCACTAAGCTCGGGACGATACGGCGTGTCGTCTATGGGAGCCCGAGCTATGTCGCCAGACATGGCCAGCCTGGCCATCCGCACGAACTTGCCGACCATGATTGCATCACGTTCGAAGGTTTGATGTCGAACCGCAGCTGGAGCTTTGCCGATGAGAGGGGCGAGATGGCCACGCCGATCCACTCACGCCTCGTGGTCAACACCGCGGAGGCTGCCGTCGACGCGGCGGTTGCCGGCCTCGGCCTGACGCGTGTTCTGTCCTATCAGGCGGCACGCGCCGTCGCCGATCGTTTGCTTGTGCCGTTGCTGGAACCCTTCGAACATCCGGCGCTGCCGGTTCAACTGGTCTATCTGCCGCAGGGTCTCGTGCCGATGAAACTCAGGGCATTCGTCGATTTCGCCGCGCTCCGGCTGAGAGCAGTGCTGAAATGACGACGGCCGCACCTTCCTTGCGGATCTTACGCTGATATCACGAGCTGATCTGCGGCGCCTCGCGGATGACGACGCCCCCTTCAGCGGTCACCGCTTGCGGGTCACGGGCCGGCCGAGGCTGATGCATCGCTTGTAGCGGTCGCGGCCGGTGGACGAGCGTGACCAGAACGAAGGACAGGATCATCAGCAGATACCAGGCGCCTAGCTTTTGCAGCGATACCGGTGTCCAGCCGGCGTGCTGCGAGGGATAGATCCAGGCGCGCGACCAGGTTCCGATATTTTCGGCAAACCAGATGAACAGAGCGATGAGCAGAAAACCGATGAGCAGCGGCATGCGGTGGCGGAACCGGAAGACACGGTAGTGCACATTCGTGCGCCAGAACAGGATCGCGATGATTGCAAACAGCAGATAACGCAGGTCGATGACGAAGTGGTGCGTGAAGAAATTGGCATAGATGGCGAGCGCCAGCAGCACCGTCGCAGAGCGGGGCGGATAATGGGTGTAATGCAGGTCGAGAATGCGGGTCACGCGCGCCAGGTAGGAACCGACGGCGGCATACATGAATCCTGAAAAGAGCGGCACGCCGCCGATGCGAAAGAAACTGGGCTCCGGATAGATCCAGGAACCGACGGACGTCTTGAAAATCTCCATGAGCGTACCGACGATATGGAAGATCAGGATAACCTTGGCTTCGGCAATGGTCTCGAGCTTAAAGGCCAGCATCAGAAGCTGAATGCCGAGTGCGGCGAGGAAAAGGAAATCATAGCGGGCAAAGCCGATTGCGTCCGGCCAGAACAGCTTGGTTGCAATCATGAGCGTCAGCATGGCGCCGCCGAAGAGGCATGCGAAAGCCTGCTTGATGCCGAAGACCAGCAGCTCCGTCAGGCCGCCAAGCAAGCCGCGGTCAGGAAGCCGGTCGAGCAACCGGTGGGCGGCCGCATCGATGCGCGCTTCGCGCGAGGTGAACCGTTTTTCGTCCGACAGCCGAGCCACGCGATTCGCCTCCTTGCCAGTGCCGATGGAGCGATGCCGAGGCAATGCGGTCGAATTGTGGATCAGTCGGAGCTGGACGGTTCCGGCTGATCCACACGCTTGTCTAGATCATTTCACTGTTTCACCGAAACAGTGAAATGATCTAACTCGTTGAAATAACGCAATTCCGGACGGAAAACCGTTTCACACTTTTCCTGGAATTGCTCTAGGCGCCGACGCATTGATCGCCGTGGCTTGAGAGCGCCTGCGCTATCGGAACAGGCTTGGCAGCCAGAGGGACAGGCCGGGGATGTAGGTGACGAGCATCAACACGGCGATGCTTGCGCCGAAGAACGGCCAGATGGTGCGCATCGCCTCGCGGATCGAAATGCCGCCGACGGCGCAGCCAACAAAGAGCACGGTGCCGACCGGCGGCGTGTTGAGGCCGATGCCGGCGTTGAGGATCATCACCACGCCGAAATGCACCGGGTCTATCCCGAACGCCTTGACGACAGGAAGAAGCACCGGTGTGCTGATGATCACCAGCGGCGCCATGTCCATGAACGTGCCAAGCAGCAGCAGAATGATGTTGATGAGCAAAAGCACGATAACAGGGTTGTCGGAGATCGCGCTGATCGCCGCGACCATTCCCTGCTGGACCTGCAGGAACGCCATCAGCCAGCCGAAGGAGGCGGCGGTGCCGATCACCAGCAGCACCATCGCGGTGGTGCGCACCGCCTGCAGCACCGCCTCGACGAAGCCGCTCCAATCGAGTTCGCGGTAGACGAGGATCGCAACGAGCAACGCATAGAACACGGCGATGCAAGAGCTTTCCGTTGCCGTGAAGATGCCGGAGCGCACGCCGCCGAAGATGATGCCGATCAGGAGCAGCCCTGGAAGCGAAGCCAGAAAGTAGAAGCCGAGGCGGCGCAGGCCAGGGAAGGGTTCCGACGGATATCCTTTCTTCCGCGCCACCACATAGGCTGTGACCATCAGGGCTGCAGCCAGAAGCAGACCGGGCAGGATACCGGCGGTAAAGAGATCGGCGACCGAGACGTTGCCGCCCGCTGCGATCGAATAGAGGATCATGTTGTGGGAGGGCGGGATCATCAATGCGATTATCGCCGCATTGACCGTGACGTTGACGGCGTAGCTGCGGTCATAGCCGCGCGCCGCCATCTGCGGGATCATCAACCCGCCGACGGCGGATGCGTCGGCGACGGCGGAGCCGGAAATGCCTCCGAACAGCGTCGAGGCGACGATATTGACCTGGCCTAGACCGCCGCGCAGATGCCCGACGATGCCGGCGGCAAAGCGGATCAGGCGGTCGGCGATGCCGCCGCGCACCATCAGGTCGCCGGCGAAGATGAAGAACGGGATCGCCATCATCGCAAAGACGTTCATGCCGGAGTTCATCTGCTGGAAGACGACGATCGGCGGCAGCCCCATGTAGATGACGGTGGCAAGCGACGCGATGCCAAGGCAAAAGGCGATCGGCATGCCGATCATCATCAGGAGCGTGAAGGTGCCGAAGAGAATGCTGTAGGCCACTATGCTGCCTCCTGAATGACGACATCGGCGACGGGCGCTTCGCCCAGCACAACGTCGGCAAGACGCTCCGCCGCAAACAGTGCGATCAGCAGGCCGCCTGCGATCATCGGGAAGAAATCGACGCCGCCCGGCCAGCCGAGCACGGGGATGGTCGCCGCCCAGGTGCCGGCGGCAAGCATGGTCGAATAGAAGCTCATGGCCAGGCCAAAGAGCACGATCAGCGAAAGGCTGACGATATCCATCAGGCGCTGCGTCGCAGGCGATGCCGAATGGCGCACGAAATCGAGCCCGAGATGCACGCTCTCGCGCACGCCGACGGCCGCGCCGAGCAGGATGAACCAGGACATCAGATGCAGCGACAGGGGTTCCGACCAGCTGGGCGTGTCGTTGAGGACATAGCGGGCGAAGACCTGCCAGCCGACGATTGCCGTCATGGTGACGAGGCCGAGGCCTGAGATGTAAAGCGAGAGCCGGCTGAGCCGGGCTAGCACAGGCCTGACAGCCTGCAAGAAACGCCACATTGCCTTTATCCTCCGTTGGCTGCCGGCGAGTGGAGTGTCCAACCGATCGGGCCGGACACTCAGGCGTATCGGATGCCGCTAAAGCGCGTCGCGATCTCCAGGATTCGCTAAGCTCTTGATTTTTCGCATCTCGGCATCGCAAAACCGCTGCACACTTTTACGCAGCTTGCTCTAGTTGATGGCGCGGATCCGCTCGAGCAGGTCCTTCATCTGTGGGTCGGTGACGAAGCGATCGTAGACCGGCTTCATCGCCGCGGAGAATTCGGCCTTGTCGACGGTGATGACGTTGGCGCCGGCTGCACGAACCTTTTCCTCCGACGCCTTTTCCCGCGCCGTCCAGAGCTCACGCATCTTCACCACCGATTCCTTCGCCGATTCCTTCAGGACCTTCTGGTCGTCGGGCGAAAGCTTGTCCCAGCTCATCTTCGAGATCACCAGGATTTCCGGATTGAGGGAATGTTCGGTCAGAGTGTAGTTCTTGGCAACCTCGAAATGCCTGGAGGATTCGTAGGACGGCCAGTTGTTTTCCGCCGCATCGACGACACCGGTCTCAAGCGACGAATAGACCTCGCCGAAGGGCATCGGCGTGGCGTTCGCGCCGAACGCTTCCATCATTGCAATCCACAGGTCCGACTGCTGGACGCGAACCTTCATGCCCTTGAGATCGGCCAGCTTCTCGATCGGCTTCTTGGTGGAATAGAACGAGCGCGCGCCGGAATCGTAGAAGGCAAGTCCGATCAGGCCGTGCGGTTCGAAGGCGGCAAGCACTTCGTCGCCGATCGGCCCGTCGACGGTCTTGTGCATGTGCTCGGTCGAGCGGAACAGGAAGGGAAGCCCGAGCACGACGGTCTGCGGCACCAGGTTGTTGAAGGGTGCTGCATTGACGCGGTTCATGTCGATGACGCCGAAGCGCGTCTGCTCGATCGTGTCCTTTTCGCTACCAAGCGCTGCATTGTTGGTGACGTCGATCTTGATGCGGCCATTGGTGCGCTTGGCGACCAGTTCGCCCATGTATTTCACAGCCTCGACGGTCGGATAACCGTCCGGGTGGATGTCGGCCGAGCGCAGCGTGATTTCCTGCGCCTGCAGGGTGCCGGCGCTGAGGGCAACGCCCAGGGCCAGGCAAAGCGTTTTTGCGATGTTCATTTTGTCCTCCTCCTTCTTGTAGCGCCGAAGCCTCCTCGCTTCGGACGAATGCGGGTGGCTTCAGGCACCTCTGTCCGTGAATGGCTTCAAGCCAAAGAGCCGTTCAGGATTTTCGACGAGCACGCGATGACGGGCGCCGGCGTCCGGCAGCCAGCCCAGAACTGTGTCGGTCAGTTCGGCATCGTCGGGATAGTCGGCGTTGGTCTTTGCAAGGTTGTGTGGCCAGTTGCTGCCCCAGACCACGCGTTCGGGCGCATGCGCGACAACCGCGCGCGACAGTGCGGCGACGTCGGCAAAATCGGGACCGCCGGTCTTTGAGGATTCGTAGACACCGGCAAACTTGAACCAGCAGTTGCCGCCATCGATCAGCCGCTTGACCGCGGCGACTTCGGGTCCATCCGGTGCCGCGCCGGAGAAGAACTTGCCGTGATGGTCGAAAACCCAACGGGATTTCAGTTTCTGCAGTCTTGGTTCGTGCTGAAGGATGTTGCTGCCGTCGAACTGGATGGCGACCATCCAGCCGCGGGCTGCCGCCCGGTCATCCACAGCTTCGAGTTCGTCAAGGCCGACGGCGCCGCCGGGCAGATCCATGATCCTTGCGCCGATGACCCCTGCCGTAGATAGCGCGTCGAGCTCGCGCTCCGAGGTCTCCGCGCCGAAGGCGGCGACGCCGCGGGCCAAGGGTCCCATGGCTTTCAGGCAGGCAATCAGATTTGTATTGTCGCGCTGATGGGCATTGCCCTGCGTGATGATGACCCTGTCTATGCCGAGCCACCGCATGAGCTTTCTGTATTGGCCCGCATCGGGCAGGGCACCGGCGGGAAGTGCGGGCCCGCCAGCAAGGGCGGGAAAGCCGGGCAGATACATATGCAACTGGGTATCGACTGTGCCTCTTGGCAGCGCGATTTTTGGCGGGCGACCGGAGAGCGTTCTGACCAGCATCTCAATCATCCCTCATCCGGAACTCGGCAAGCGCATCGCGGTCGATTTCGATGCCAAGTCCCGGACCACCGGGGATTTTGACAACCCCCTGGTCATGCTCGATCGGCGTTTTGATCACCGCCTGCCGGAACGGATTTTCGGTGCGATCGAATTCGAGGATCGGCTCGATCGGATTGACGCGCACCGGGTTGGGCACCATCGCCGCCATGAACTGGAGGGCGGCAGCGATATGAACCGCCGTCCCCCAGACATGCGGGACGATGCGGACGCCATGGAGCGCTGCCATATCGGCGACGCGTCGCGCCTCGGTGAACCCACCGACGCCGGCAAGATCGGGCTGGAGAATGTCGACGGCGCGGGTTTCGACCGGCTCGCGCATCCCCCAGCGGCTATGCCAGGTTTCTCCGCCGGCGACCGGTATCGGTTGGCCGGCACGCACTTCACGATAGGCGCCGAGCTGTTCCGGCACCACCGGCTCCTCGAACCAGTCGAGGTCCAAATCGGCAGCCTTGCGGCCAAACGCGAGCGCCTCAAGCACGTCGTAGCCATGATTGGCATCGACCATCAGCCGCATGTCTGTGCCGACCGCTTCGCGCACGGCACGGACGACAGCAAGATCCTCGCGCACGCCAAACCCGATCTTGATCTTGCTGGCATGAAAGCCCTCAGCGCGATAGCGGGCGACTTCGGCGGCGTTGTCCTCGACCCGGTCGATGCCGTCGCGCTTGAAGCTTCCCGTTGCATAGGCCTTGACCGTTTCGCGGAAGCGGCCTCCGAGAAGCGTGGAAACCGGCACGCCGAAATGTTTGCCCTTGATGTCCCAAAGCGCGATGTCGATGCCTGACAGCGCGGTCAGCGCCAGGCCGCGCTGGCCCTGGTCGCGCAGCGCGTTGTAGAGCCGCGCCCAGATCTTTTCGGTTTCAAGTGGATCGGCGCCCGTAAGCCAAGGGGTATAGGCGGCGACCACGGCGGCGTTGGGTCTTGCTGGGCCAAGGCATTCGCCCCAGCCGGTGGTGCCGTCGTCGCAGACGATCTCCACCAGCACATGGGCCCGCCGGTCGAAGCGCATCGACGCGCTCTCGAACGGCACCGCAAGGCGGTGTTCCAGCAGATGCGTGCGGACGGCTGTGATTTTCATCCTAGCGTTTCCAGGGCGCAATAAGCGTTGCGAGCATGTCTTCTTCCTGCGCCGTCAGGTCGTCGAGCGGCGGCCGCACGCGGCCCGCATCAAAACCCTGCAGCCGGACGCCGGCCTTGATCGCGGCGACGGCATAGCCCTTGCGGCGGTTGCGGATGGCCATGAAGGGGTAGAAGAAATCACGCAGGATCTCTTCGCAGCGTGCCCGATTGCCAGCGCGCAACGCCTTGTAGAACTCGACGGCGAGCCCCGGCACGAAATTGAAGACGGCGGACGAGTAGGTGGTGAAACCCGCTCCGAGATAGGCTTCGGCGAAGAGTTCGGCCGTTGGCATGCCGCCGAGATAGGTCAGCCGATCGCCCATGGTTGCGGTGATCTGGCGGATGAGGCCGATATCGCCCGTCCCATCCTTGAAGCCGATGAGGTTGGGGCATTCGTCGCACAGGCGCGTCAGCGTATCGACCGCCAGCACCGAGTTGTCGCGGTTATAGACCATGACGCCGATGCCGACCGATTGGCAGATCTGCTTCACATGGACGAAGAGCCCTTCCTGCGGCGCGTCGATCAGGTAATGCGGCAGAAGCAGGATGCCGTCCGCGCCGGATTTTTCGACGGCGCGCGCCAGTTCGACACCGATCTCGGTGCCGAAGCCGCATCCCGAAACAATGGCGGTTTTGCCGGCAGCTTCCTTCGCAGCGGCGACGATGCCGGGTATTTCCTTAGGCGAAAGCGAAAAGAACTCGCCGGTCCCGCCGGCGGCAAACAGCACCGGAGCATCGAAGCCGGACAGCCATTCGACATGGCGACGGTAGCTCTCGGGATGGAACTTTCGCTCGGCATCAAAATGCGTCACGGGGAATGACAACAGTCCGGCGCCAAGCGCGGCCTTGATCTCTTGCGGCGTCATGCTCGATTTCCTCTGCCTGCCTCCTCCGGCAGAGTTGTCGTACATGTACGGCGATATTGTGTCAATAAGTTATCGTACAGGTGCGCGTTGTTCGCGCAGCAGTGTCCGGTAGCGGGCCTGGCTGCCCCGCAGATGGCGTCGCATCGCCTCGCGCGCACCCTCTTCGTCGCCGTTGGATATGGCGACGACGATGTCATTGTGTTCGTTGTCGAGCATGGCGATATAGGCGGACTGATCCTGTTCGCTGTCGTCGTTGCGCAGTGCACCGCGCGGGATGACGTTTCTGCCGATCATCGCCAGGAACTCACGGAAGCGCGGATTGTTGGTGGCCTCGGCTATGGCGAGATGCAGGGCGAAGTCGGCTTCGACGCTGGAGACGCCGGCGTTGAGGCAGGCGCGGACCGCATCGTGTCTTTCGATGATCACCTCTTCCTGCGCCGGCGACCGTCGAAGCGCGGCAAGTCCTGCGGCTTCTACCTCGACGGCGGTTCGCAACTCCAGCAGTTCGATCATGGAGGATACGCGCGCCGGGTCGATATGATGCAGGGAAAGCGGTATGGGTCCGGCGGCGGGTGGGGGCTCGAGAACGAAGACACCCGCGCCCTGACGCGCCTCGACCAGCCGGTCTGCCCGAAGTGCGGCGATCGCCTCGCGCACGACCGTGCGGCTGACGCCGTGAGCCTCGGAGAGCTGCGCCTCGCTCGGCAACTTGCTGCCCCGCGGAAACTGACCCGCAGCGATCGCCCGCCGCAACGTGTCGCCGAGCCTCGACGTCAACGTGCCTGTTCCGGTGCCCGGCTCCAGCTTCGTTTGAACGCTCATCTCGTCTCCTTCTCGTGGTCGTTTGTCCGCCTGTCGGTACGTTTTGTCCAGCCTGTGTGCCACATCGGGCTTGTGGCATCACATGTCCGATTTATTGACGCCCTCGCATCAACCTGTATGATGAGTTGCGCAGAAATGCAATGCATCGATCCCGGCGACAAGGCGCGCCGGTTACGGAGGACTGGACTTGAAGCGACTGTTGATGACAGGTGCGGCGGGAGCATTGGGTCGCGCCATGCGGGGGCGCTTGGCTCACCTGGCGGAGGTCGTGCGTCTTTCGGATATTGCCGATCTAGGCACGGCGGCACCGCATGAGGAGATCATGCCCTGCGATCTCGGCGACGCAGCCGCCGTGCATCGGCTGGTCGAGAGCTGCGACGCCATTCTTCACTTGGGTGGCATCTCGGTCGAGGACAAGTTCTCCAAGATCCTCAATGCAAACCTGCTGGGTCTCTACAATCTCTACGAGGCCGCACGGGCGCACGGTCAGCCGCGCATTCTTTTTGCCAGTTCCAACCATACTGTCGGCTTCTACCGGCAGGACGAGCACGTGGAGGCGGATGCGCCGATGCGCCCCGATGGCCTCTATGGCGTGTCGAAATGTTTCGGCGAGGCGCTGGCCCGGATGTATTTTGAGAAATTCGGCCAGGAGACGGCGCTTGTTCGGATCGGCAGCTGCATGGAAAAGCCGACCAACCACCGCATGCTGTCGACCTGGATGTCCTATGACGATTTTGCCGCGCTGATCGCTTGCGTGTTCCGGGCGCCGATGCTCGGATGCCCGGTCGTATGGGGCATCTCGGACAATGACAGCCGCTGGTGGGACAATTCGCACGCCGCCTATCTGGGCTGGCGGCCGCGGGATAATGCCGAGCGCTTCCGCGCCGAACTCGAAGTTTCGCCTGGCCGGCCGGAGGCCTCGTCGCCGCTTGCCGTCTATCAGGGCGGAATGTTCACGCAGGACCCGATTTTTACCGAAGACTAGCAGGTTGGGGATGTTAGCCTGACCTTTGCCATTGGCGACAGTGCGCCGTTGGATGCTGCGGCCGGCCGGCGTCCTAGAGCAATTCCAGGAAAAGTGTGAAACGGTTTTCCGTCCGGAATTGCGCTATTTCAACGAGCTAGATCATTTCACTGTTTCGATGAAACAGTGAAATGATCTAGCGCTCTGTGGAGAGGGGACGCACCTGCTTTACGTAGGTTCGCCCGACGCGGATTTCGCTTCCGTCCGACAGAAGCGCGATCAAGGCGGCGAAGGGCGCCTGCCGCAAGCCGACGATGCAATGGCGCCGAACGATCGAGCTTCGGTGGAGCCGGAGAAACTCAGCCGGGTCCAGCCGGCCTGCGAGTGAAGCCAGGCTCTCGTGGTGCAGGTAGGATTTGTTCTCGGTGTGGATGCGGACGTAGTCGCGCTCCGCCTGGAACCGCACCACGCGATCGAGCGCGATGCGAATGAACTCGCCTCTTGCCTTCACCCAGATATCGGCGACCTGCGCCTCCTGCTTGCGAAGCGCCTGCCGGAGCGCCCGCACGGTTTCGTTGAGTTCCAGCACGCGTTCGGCGCTTGTTCGTGCCGCAATCGCCATGCGGGCCCGATCAATCGCAGTTCGTAGACGATTGGGCTCGATCGGTTTGGTGACATAGTCGACCGCGGCGGCCTCGAAGGCGCGAAGGGCATAGTGATCGAAGGCGGTCACGAAAACGACGGCAGGTGCGTTGTTGCCCAACCGTTCCAAAATGTCGAAGCCGGTGCCGCCGGGCATCTGGATGTCGAGCAGGATCACGTCCGGCAAAAGTTCGGCGACGAGAACGCAGGCCTGCTGCACATTGCCGGCCGTCCCGACGATCTTGATCCCGGGCATGGCCCCGAGCAGGCGTATAAGGCGGCGCCGCGCCAGGGGCTCGTCATCGATGACGAGGATCGACAGGGGCTCTAACTGGATTTCGTTCATGCGAGCCTCAGGGGCATTGTGATTGCTGCTCTGAAACGCTTGGGCGTTACAAGGCCGGATACACAGGCGCCGACGCCTGGAAAGCGCGCCTGCACCCGATCGGCGACATTCTTGAGACCGATCCCGGTGCCGGAAGACTGGCGTCGCCCGCCCCCGGTCTCCGGCGCGATATCGTTTTCGACAGCGATCTCGAGCGCATGGCCGACCTTGGCCGCGCTGATGACGATCTCAACCTGATCAGGAGAGCGGCCGACGCCGTGTTTCACGGCGTTCTCGATCAAGGGCTGCAGGATCAGGCTTGGCACCAGAGCCTCTTCCAGGCCATTGGCGATGTCCATCCGCAGCTTCATCCGGTCGGAGTAACGCTCGCCTTCGATATGCAGATATCCGGTTTGCAGGGCGAGTTCATCCGCAAGCCGCACGTCGTGCAGCGGGTCGAGCTCCAACGTCGTGCGCAGAAAGTTCGAAAGCGACATCACCATGCGGGTCGCTGCAATGGTCTGCCCTTCCTCGATCAGGCCGGTGATGGAGTTCAGCGTATTGAACAGAAAGTGCGGATTGACCTGGTATCGGAGCGCACGCATTTGCGCGGCCAGTGCTTCCTCCCGCGAGATCGCCAGGCGCCGTTCGCGCTCACGCAGCTCGAAGCTGTAGAGCAGCGCGACGAAGAAGAACGACCACCCCACGAACGTCGCCATGCTGTAGACGAGCGTGTAACCGGTATTCGTCCAGTCGACCGTGATCGGGTCGGGACGCACGAATAAAACATAGAGCAGGAAGTCGATGCCGGTATTGGCAAAGGCGGCAATGAGAGAGGTGGAGAATCCAACGACGATCTTGGTGGCTATATGCCGGTGCCTGACCCGAAACATCGCCGCCGCGATACCGTAGGAAAGAACCATGCCACAGGACATCAGCAGCAATTTGCCGGGGGCAGACACGATCGGATCGGTTCCGAGTATGCCCCACAGGATACTGCTGATGAGAAATTCCACGAACCAATAGAGAAAACCGAGCCAGAGCGTCGTGCGCCGAACGCTGCCGATATAGGCGCTTTCGTCCGGCGATTTTGTTTCGTCCTTGGGTTTCATGCCATTTTTATCGTTCAACCGGCCGCCAATGTCGATTGCCGTTCGTCGGCGAAATCAAGCCGTTTGCAGAAAGTCCCGACCTTTCGGGCGCTGCTATTTGCCGCTTGCGGAATGCAAACCCCGTTGCTTTTGCCGGCCTGCCGCTCCGCGGGGGCCTTAGCGTCATGCCAGCCTCAAGGGCATGGTGATCGCCGCCCGAAAGCGGTGCGGTGCGACAAGACCGGAAATGAAGGCCCCCATCTCCGGAAATCGGGCCCTGATGCGGTCGGCGACATTCTTGAGGCCTGTACCCGTTCCCTGAGGCTTTTTGGTCGCGCATTGCGGTTCGATCGTCAGGTCGTTTTCGACGGAAAGCTCGAGGGTTTCACCGTGACGTGCCGCGCTGATCAGGATTTCGACCGCGCCGGCCGAACTGCCGACGCCGTGTTTCACCGCATTCTCGATCAGCGGCTGGAGAATGAGGCTCGGCACGAGCGCCTGCTCCAGGCCGGGTGCGATGTCGAGCTTCAGTCGCATGCGGTCCGAGAAGCGCTCGCCCTCGATGTTGAGATAGCCGATCTGCAGCGCCAGCTCGTCGGCGAGACAGACGTCCTGCATTGGGTCGAGTTCGAGCGTCGTGCGAAGGAAGGAGGAGAGCGAAAGCACCATGCGGCCCGCCGCCGTCGAAGCACCTTCCTCGATCAGCCCGGCGATCGAATTCAAGGTGTTGAACAGGAAGTGTGGGTTGACCTGGTAGCGCAGCGCCCGCATCTGCGCCGTTAACGCTTCTTCTCGCGTCAAGGCCAGGCGCCGTTCGCGTTCGCGCAACTCAAAATTGGAGAGAAGCGCAATGTAGAAGAAGGCCCATCCGTGGAACAGCGCCACGCAATAGATGACGGTATAGGCGACGTTGGTCCAGTTGACGTCGGCCGGATCGCCATGCGCGATAAGAAAGTGGCAAGCGAGGTCGACGCCGGCGTTGATCACTGCCGCGACGAGCGACAAGGCGGAGCCGACCAGGAGCTTGAAGAGAATGGAACGCTCCCTGCACCTGAAGAGCGTGGCTGCCATCGCATAGGACATCAGCGTGCCGTTCAACACCAGGATCAAGGTGATCGGCGCAACTTCTATTGGGTCATATCCGAGGACTGCCCATAGTACGCTGCTGATGACGCCCTGCATGAATTGATAGAGGAAGCCGTAGGAAAGCGTCGCACGGCGAACACCTGCGGTATACTGAGTCTCTTCCGGCGAAGCCGTGTCATTTCCTGGTGCCATGTGGGTTTATCCCTCAAGCCGAGATGGTTGTCGATTGCCGTTCGTCGGCGAAATCGAGCCGTTCGCAGAAAGCCCCAACCTTTGGGCGCTGCAATTTGCCGTTTGCAGAAAGCAGAATTCTCCCCTTTCCCCGGCTTGCTATAGCGCCCGATGACCCGCCGCCCCCTGGCTCGTATTCGCCTGGGGGTTGTGCGCTGACGAACGCAAATGAAAAGGGGCAGACATTGAATACCTGTGTGAAGGCGGACGTTTTGAGGATCAACCTTCTGAGCTCGACTGCGCTTGGACGCGCCGGTCTTGTCTCGATCATGCTGGCGGCCGTGCCGTTCGTCCCGTCGCCGGCGAAGGCGGCCGGATTGCTCGTTCCAAACGACACGACCTGGACCACCGACCATACGATCAACGGCAATCTCGTGATCCGCGGCGGTCCCAGTGGCGCTACTCTGACGATCAAGGACGGCGCCTCCGTCGAAAGCAAGGGCGGCTACATCGCTGACGGCAAGGGCTCGGTCGGAACGGTCGTCGTCTCCGGTCCCGGCTCGACCTGGGATATCGTCGATCCAGATCCGCGCGGCTACCGCGTGCTTTTCATCGGGGGTTTCGAGGGCGGCATCTACGGCGGAAAGGGCACGCTGATCGTCGAGGATGGCGGCAAAGTCTCGGCGAAGGAGACCTACATCGGCGCCTTGCAGGAAGGCGACGGAACGCTCGTGGTGCGCGGTGCCGGATCCATGCTCAGCACCGATTTTCTGGGGGTGGCCTTCGGCGCGCTGACGCTCAACACTGGCGCGGTCAGGATCGAGGACGGTGGCGTCATCAACTCCAACAAGGCCGTTTTCGAGAACGGCACGGTTCTGGTGAGCGGCGAGAATTCGCGCTGGATCAACGCCGGCGACTTTACGATCGGCGACAGCTTCACGATCGAGAAGGGCGCCGTGGTCTCGACCAACACCGCGACCCTCCGGGAGGATGAGAGCGTCGACACCATTCACGTGTCTGTCGACGGCGCTGGTAGCGAGTTCAAGGTCAATGACAAGCTGACGATTGGCGAGGCCGGAGACGTCAACCTTTCGGTCGCCAACGGCGCAAAGCTGTCAGCGGGCGGTGGTATCGTCCTTTCTGGCGTCGGTGGTGCGATCCGGGAAGGCATGGGCAGCCTTTCGATCGGCGGCAAGGTCGATATGGATCGTGTCGGCGGTCCGATCGCTCGGCAGGCGCAGGCGGCCGGCACGGTCGATCCCTCCTCGAAGATCGATTTCGGCCCAAGGAAGGGGCACGTCAATTTCAACCACACGAACACTGGCTATGAATTTGCCAACACGATCGGTGGCCAAGGGTCGATCAACAATTTCTCGGGCGAAACGGTCGTGAGCGGCGACCTGACGAAGTTCCACGGCAAGGTGAACGTCTCCGGCGGTAAGCTGGTTCTAAAGAGCAACCTCGACACAATCGATAACGACGCGGACACGGGCCCCTTGGACTACAGCACGACCCGGTTCGACGTGAAGGATGGAACCCTGATCGTCGATGGCGAAGCGGGAAGAGTGCAGACAACTTTTCTTGACGGAAAGACCTACACCAATTCCGTCGTCGTCTGGGGGGAAACGCTGAACCGCATTGGCAATCCGGCCTCGACGGCTTTCGGCCGCCTTGGCGGATCCGGCACTATTGGCACCACCGCGGTCGACAAGAGAGCGGTCATTGCACCGGGAAACAATTCGACCGGCACGCTGACGATCATGGGGCAACTGGAAATGAGCGACGGCTCGATCTACGAGGCCGACATCGCCGGCGACGGTCGCTCCGACAGGATCGCCGTCAAGGGCCTGCAGAACGGCGTGCGGGGCGATGGCGTCGCGACGATCGGCAATGGCGTCAAGGTCGAGGTGACCGCGCTCGATGCCAATACCAGCTACCAGAACGGCCACACCTATACCATTCTGACCGCGGAAAACGGTGTCGACGGTCAGTTTGCCCAGGCGATTTCGAAGTCCGCCTTTCTCGATGTCACGCTGGAGCAGAAGGACAAGCAGGTCGATCTCAGGATCGCGATCAAGGATACGGGTACACCTAATCCTGGTAATCCCAATCCCGGCAACCCGAACCCTGGCAATCCCAATCCTGGAAACCCGAACCCTGGCACGCCGGGCACGTCGGCCAAGTTCGAACGCGTGGCCATCAGCGGCAATCAGAGGAACACGGCGCTCGCCCTCAACACGCTTGCGCAGAGTGGGCCATCGCTTGCGCTCTACAACATTCTCCTGAGGCTCGACGCCGCCAATGCGCGTGGTGCCTTCGAGCGTCTGTCCGGCGAGGTTCATGCTTCGGCACAGACAGCGCTGATCAATGACAGCAGCTTGCTGCGCAACGCGGCGAACGACCGCATTCGCGACGCTTTCGGCGACGTTGCTGCTGCCAATGTCCCGGTTCTGGCCTACGGGCCCGAGGACAATATCACGACCGGTGCAGTCGGCGCGATCAACGCGGTCGCAGTCCCGCCGCCGGCAATGGTCGGCTGGGGGCAGGTTTTCGGCTCCTGGACCAACACCGATGGCAACGGCAATACCGGCCAACTCGATCAGTCGACGGGTGGCTTCATCACCGGCTTCGATGCGGCGGTCTCGGATAACGCGCTGGTTGGCATCATGGCCGGCTACAGCCGGACGAATTTTGACGTCGACAGCCGTGCTTCGAGCGGCGACAGCGACAACTACCATCTCGGCGTCTACGGTGGCGGTCGTTGGGGCGATGTCGCGTTGCGGTCCGGCCTTGCCTATACTTGGCATTCGATCACGACGGAGAGAGCGGTCGTCTTCCCAGGTTTCCGGGACGCGTTGAAGGCCGACTATGATGCCGGCACATTCCAGGCGTTCGGCGAAGTCGGATACCGTATCGACCTGCCGAGCGTAGCGCTCGAGCCCTTCGCGAACCTCGCCTATGTCAGCCTTCACACCGACGGTTTCACTGAGAGTGGTGCTGCGGCGGCTCTGTCGAGCAGGAGCAACACGACCGATACGACCTTCACGACGCTCGGTCTTCGTGCGTCGGCCCCTCTCATTCTGGGGGCCGCCAACGCCAAGGTGCGCGGCATGCTTGGTTGGCAGCACGCCTTTGGCGATACGACGCCTTTCTCGACGATGGCTTTCGGCACGGGCAGTGCCTTCTCGGTTGCCGGTACGCCGATCGCCGAGGATGCGGCGATCATCGAGGCCGGCATTGATTTCGCGCTGACCGACACTGCGAGCCTTGGCATCACCTACACCGGCCAGTTCGGCTCAGGCACGACGCAGAATGCCGTCGATGCCAAGCTTGATGTGCGCTTCTGATGCGGCTTTTACGCTGGATCACCGCAACGTTGATGGCGACGATCGTCGCCACCAACCCGCTCTATGCGCAGGAGGCGCCGAAGGACGCGACGGCCCCCTCTTCGCTCGCCGAGACCTACGACGACTGGAGCGTCGCCTGCGCGGTGACAGACGGCAATCGCAGGTGTGTTCTTTCGCAGCGCCAGGTTCACCAGAGCGGACAGCGCGTGCTGACGCTGGAACTTGAACCGGTCGACGGCGCTGGCCTCCAGGGACAGCTCGCGCTGCCTTTCGGTCTCTACCTGGACAAGGGCGTCTCTCTTGGGGTCGATGATGCCACGGGTAGCAAACCCTCGCGGTTTCGAACCTGCATGCCGGTCGGATGCATCGTCGCGCTGACGTTCAATGAGGAGACGATCAAGCTGCTGCGTGGCGGCAAGGTGCTGAAGCTCGTCGCCTTTGCCAGCGACACCGAGAAGGAGGTCAGTTTCTCGATCTCGCTCAAGGGGTTTGCAACCGCGCTCGACCGCACCATTGCCTTGATGCAGAAGGCTTGAGGCGAGGCGTGTTGCCGGCGGCTGCTTGCGCCTCAGTTGCCGGTACGACGATAGCGACGGCTCAGGCGCAGTTAGCCATCGGACCTCTCTCGGTCCTCCCCGGGGAAGGCGCTCTCTCGTTCGGTTGGGCCGCCAGCCCCGATGCGAACTGGGGAGCGCTGTCCTTGCCGGCGATCCAGACCGCGTTTCGCCCTGCCGCCTTTGCCGCATAGAGCGCTCGATCGGCGGAAGACAGAAGCTCGCTTGCCCCCTGTTGCCTTGCGACAAAGGCAACACCGACGCTGACGGTCGCCGAAAGCGTCGTGTTTCCGGCCCTGACCCGCGCCTGCTCGAAGGCACTGCGGATGTCCTCGGCGATGGCTGCGGCCTGCGATCGGTCGACCCCGGGGAAGCAGGCCGCAAACTCTTCGCCGCCCATGCGCGAGAGGAAGCCCTTGCCGCCAACGGCTTGCGAGATGACCGCCGCGCACTCGATGAGCACCTTGTCGCCGACAGCGTGTCCATGGCGATCGTTGATCGCCTTGAAGTGGTCGATGTCCATGTACATCAACGCTCCATCATCGGGTCTTGTCGCCAGATAGGCGTCGACGCTCGCCATGAAAGCGCGCCGGTTCTGCACACCGGTGAGGGCGTCGGTTTCCGACGCCAGCTTGTATCTGTACTGCGTTCTTTCTTTGATCAGCGCGAAGAACGAGAACCCGCCCGCAAGACTGTGGATGAAGAGTTCGAAGGTCAGCAGCTGATACCATATCGGCTGTTCGGCGCCCGACGCCGTGTTGCCGAAAAGCGGCCAGACGAAGATCAGCGGGATGCGCACGAGATAGAACAGGCCATGCGTGGCGAAGAGAAATGCGACGATGTAAGAGCTTGGAAGCCTGCGGAAATTGTCGGAGCGGAAAATCTCGACCGCGATCATCGCCGAATAGACGAAGATCAGCGCGGAAAACAGCACGATCCTGCTGGTGACATTGTTCTGGACATAATCGGAAAAACCGGTGACCAGCAACCACAACACCGGCCCGGCCAATGCGGACGCGATCTTCAGCGGTTGATTGTCGAAGGCGCGCAGGCCGAGCCAGATGAGCGCCAAGCCCAGAACCGTCAGGGCGTTGCCCAGCGTCACCGGGACGAAGGAATAACCCGGACCTCGGAAGGCAAGCAGGGTAAATCCAAGTGCGGCGACCAGAAATGCGCAGGACCACAGCCTCAGTTCCAGGCTGTTGCGCTCCTGGCGTGACGCGAGCGCGAAGAAGACTGCAAAGACCACCAACGTCGCGAAGGAGCTGATCATGATCGTCGGGGTATGTAGCGCTTCCACCGTCAACTCCTGGATTCTGCGGGACGTTATGCGCCAGAATCTTAAAGGTTTCGCAAATGACGGGGGCGGCGATTAGCAGGGGTCGGGGACGCCGAACTCGGTATTTCCTGCGCGCTATGACGGCCTGGTTTGTCGCATCGTCAGGTCCGACATCAGCCGCTGTTGGCCGGCCCGGATCACGTCTTCCATCGCATGTCGGGCGCCTTTGGCGTCACCGCGGCGGATTTCCTCGACGATGCGGATATGGGTCACGGCGACGCGGTCGATTTCGCTGCGGTCGGCGGAAGGATTGGTGAGTTTGAAGACGCCGATCAGTGCCGCCTCGATCAGGCTGCCCACCGTGCGCATGAACGGGTTGAGGGACGCTTCGAGGAGATGCAGGTGGAATTCGAGGTCGGCATGCGCCAGCGTTTCGGCGCTGTGGTCTTCATTGCCCATGGCAACGGCGAGCCGCATCATCTGGGCGATGTCGGCGTCGGTGGCGCGCTCAGCCGCAAGCGCTGCCGCAAAGGGTTCGAGCGCCAGCCTGATTTCGCTCAGGTGATTTAAAAACGCCTCGTCGACGCCAACGCTGAAATGCCAGGAAAGCACGTCGCTGTCGAACAGGTTCCAATGCGCGCGCGGCATGACCCGCGTCCCGATGCGCGCGCGCGGGAACACCAGACCTTTGGCCGCGAGCGTCTTCATTGCCTCGCGCAGCACGGTGCGCGACACCTTGAAGCGTGCCGCCAGCTCGACGTCACCAGGCAGAATATCGCCGGCTAAGAACTCTCCGCCGACCACCGCGCGCCCGAGCTCGTCCACGACATGGCCGTGGCTTGAGCGTTTCACAGGTTGCTTTGCGAAGGTTCCTGGCAGCATGAGGTGCACCCATGCCCTTCCTAGACGTGCCGCTGTTCGTTGCGGGACACGTATACGATGCCCTTCTGCATGAGGATGAAGACGAACAGCAACAGGCCGATCAGGATCTTCGTCCACCAGCTGGAAAGCGAGCCGTCGAAGGTGATGTAGGTCTGGATCAAGCCCTGGATGAGGATACCGATGAAGGTCCCGGCAACAAAGCCGGAGCCGCCGGTCAAAAGCGTGCCGCCGATCACCACCGCAGTGATCGCATCGAGTTCGACGCCGACGGCCGCAAGCGAGTAGCCGGCCGAGGTGTAAAGCGAGAACACGATGCCGGAAAGGCCCGCGAGCAAACCTGACAATGCGTAGATCATGATGGTGGTGCGTCCGACCGGTACGCCCATCAGCTTGGCGGTGGCGGTGCCGCCGCCGAGGGCATAGACGTCGGTGCCGAAGCGGGTGCGGTGGGCAATGAGGATGCCGATGGCAAAGACGAGCAGCATCAGCCCACCGATGAGCGTGATCCTGCCGCCGCCGGGAAGCTTGTAATAAAAACCCTTCAACGTGCCGTAGAACGGATGCTTGATGGCGATGGAATCGATCGACAGCACGAAGGCCATGCCGCGGGCCAGAAACATGCCGGCGAGCGTGACGATGAAGGCCGGCATCTCCAGATAGTGGATGATGGCGCCCATTACCGCTCCGAAGAACGTCGTGATCAACAGCACCATGGCGAAGACGGCGAGCGGATGGGCGCCGCTATTCTCCAGCACGACGGCCAGGAACACACCGGTGAAGGCGATCACCGAGCCGATCGAAAGGTCGATGCCGCCGGACAGGATCACGAAGGTCATGCCGACGGCGGCGATGCCGAGGAAGGCGTTGTCGGTCAGCAGGTTGCCGATGACCCGCGTCGACAGGATGTTGGGATACTGCGCCACGCAAAGCGCATAGCTCAAGACGAAGATGACGATGGTTGCGGTCAGCGGCAGGTATTTGGGTTTCATCGCGCTTGCCGCTCCATCGGTTTTCTGCTGGCGCGCAGAAGCGCGACAAAGGTGAAGGCGTTTCGAACCGGTGGCGACTGCAGCACGAGAATGAAGACGATGATCGCCGCCTTGATGATCAGGTTGAATTCCGGCGGAAAGCCGGAAAGCAGGATGCCGGTGTTGATCGACTGGATGATGATGGCGCCGAGCACGGAGGCGGCGATGCTGAAGCGGCCGCCGAGAAGCGAGGTGCCGCCGATGACGACCGCAAGAATGGCGTCGAGTTCGAGCCAGAGCCCGGCATTGTTGGCGTCGGCGCCCTTGATGTCGGCGGCGGCGATAATGCCGGCAATCGCGGCACAAAGGCCTGATAGCATATAGGCAGCGATCAGCAGCACCGGCGTCAGCACACCGGATAGCGTGCTTGCCTGGCGGTTGACGCCGATCGCCTCGATCAGCATGCCAAGCGCCGTCTTTCGCACGATCAGCGCTACCAGGATGCCGAAGATCAGCCAGATGATCACGGGCAGGGGCAGCCAAGCGAATGAGCCGCTGCCAAGAAAAATCAGCCCCTCATCGTTGAAGGTGAGGATCGCGCCTTCGGTGACGAGCTGAGCGATGCCGCGCCCGGCGACCATCAGAACCAGCGTTGCGATGATCGGCTGGATATTGAGAATGGCGACGAGGATACCGTTCCAGAGACCGCAGAGAATGCCGGTGCCAAGGGTGATCAGAAGCGTCATCGCCAGCGAGTGGCCCGACGTGATCGACGAGGCGGCGACTGCCCCGCAGATCGCCATCACGGCGCCGACAGAAAGATCGATGCCCTTGGTGGCGATAACGACGGTCATGCCGATCGCGAGCAGAACCACAGGGGCGCCGCGGTTGAGGATGTCGATGAGACTGCCATAGAGGCGGCCGTTCTGGATTTCGAGGCGGAAGAAGCCCGGGAACACGAAGGATACCATCAGGAGAATGACCGCCAGCGCTATCAGCTGCGGTAGGAGCCTGATCGCATAGCCCCTAAGTATTGCTGTCATGCCGCTCCCCGTTCATTCGCCGATGCGATGGCCTCGATGATCTGGTCCGCCGTGATCCGATCGCCTTCGAGCGAGGCGACGTGCTGGCGGTCGCGCAGCACCACGATGCGCGTGCTGTAGGCAACGAGTTCCTCGATCTCCGACGATATGACCATCAGCGACATGCCTTTCTCGCGCAGACCCTCGATGAGCCGGACGATCTCGGCATGCGCGCCAACGTCGATGCCGCGCGTCGGCTCGTCGAGGATCAGGAATTCGGGTTCCGTTGCTAGCCAACGGGCAAGAATGGCTTTCTGCTGGTTGCCGCCGGAAAGCAGTCGGATCGGCTTTTCGCGATCGGCCGTGCGGATGTCGAGCGCCCTGATATAGTGGTCCGCCAGGCGGTTCTGCTCGGTACGGGAGATCGGACGGGTCCAGCCGCGTCGCGCCTGAAGGGCGAGCACGATGTTTTCGCGCACCGAGAGATCTCCGACGATGCCCGCGGTCTTGCGGTCCTCGGGGCAGAAGCCGAACCGTCGCGCGATCGCCTGGCGCGGCGACGATAGCTGGACGGTCTTGCCGTCGACTTCAGCCGTGCCGCTGTCGGCGCGATGGGCACCAAAGAGGATCTCGGCCGTCTCCGTGCGGCCGGAGCCGAGAAGCCCGGCAATGCCGACAACTTCGCCCGCCCTCACATCGAGGTCGAAGGGGGAGACGTGGCCCTTGCGGCCAAAATTGCGGAAGCGATAGCGCACCGATCCGGTGAGATCCGCTCCTTCGCGCGCAGAGCGGATTTCCGCTGCAAGCTCGCGGCCGATCATCATCGAAATCAGGTCGCGCCGCTCGAGTGACGCCGTGTCTCGGGTGCCAACCAGCTGGCCGTTGCGAAGCACAGTGATGCGGTCGGAGATTTCGTACACCTGTTCGAGGAAATGGGTGATGAAGACAATGCCGAGGCCACGCGCCTTCAGTCGCCGGATGATGCGAAACAGCATCTCGACTTCGTGGGCGTCGAGACTTGCCGTCGGCTCGTCGAGGATCAGCACCTTGCCGGAGAGATCGACGGCGCGGGCGATCGCGACGACCTGCTGTATGGCGACGGAATAGCTGTCGAGCGCGCGGGTGACGTCGAGGTCGAGCTCGTAGTTTTCAAGCAGTGCGCGCGCCTGACGGTTCATGGCGCGGACATCGACGAAACCCAACCGGCGCGGCTGTCGGCCGAGGAAAAGGTTTTCCGCTACCGTCAGGTTCGGCAGCAGGTTGACCTCCTGATAGACGGTGCCGATGCCGAGCTTCTGCGCATTGAACGTATCGCGCGGATCGATCTCGACGCCGTCGAGCAGGATCATGCCCCCGTCGCGCCGGTACGCGCCGGTGAGGCATTTGACCAGCGTCGACTTGCCGGCGCCGTTCTCGCCGAGAAGCGCATGGACCTCGCCTCTGCGCAAATGAAAGTCAACCTTGTCCAGGGCTCTCGCACCGGGAAAGACCTTGTCGATCCGGGTCGCCGAAAGCAGGTTGTCGCCGATGGTCTGCATGATCCCTCCCTGACTGGAACGCGGCGCACTCAGTCGAGCACGCCGCATTACTTCAGTGTTCCGAAAATCAGCATGCTTCACCTCGATCCTCGTGCTCGAGCGAAGCATGCCGACCGGACATCGAGCCCGCGGCGACAACGAGGCGGGCGAGCCCGTTCCGTCGTCCAACTCCGCAGTATCGATCGTCTGGCTTGTGACAACAGGCGCCGACGGTTCGCGTCGACGCCGGTCGCGCCTGGGATCAGTAACCGAGACCCTTCTTCGCTTCGTAGATCTTCATCGGATCGTCGGCCTGGGTGTAGAGCTTCGATTCCGTCTGGATCCACTTCGGCGGCTTTGTTCCGTCCTTCTGGAACGCGGCGAGCGCGTCGAAAGCGGGGCCTGCCATGTTCGGGGTCAGTTCGACGGTGGCGTTGGCTTCGCCCGCGGCCATCGCCTGGAAGATATCCGGCACGGCATCGATCGAAACGACGAGGATGTCGCTGCCCGGCTTCAGGCCGGCTTCCTTGATCGCCTGGATGGCGCCGACCGCCATGTCGTCGTTGTGGGCGTAGAGCGCGCAGATATTCTTGCCGCCGTCTTCGGCCTTGAGGAAGCTTTCCATGACTTCCTTGCCCTTGGTGCGGGTGAAGTCGCCGGTCTGGCTGCGGACGATCTTCAGGTTGTCGTGGCCGGAAAGCGCCTGCTCGAAGCCCTTCTTGCGATCGATCGCCGGTGAAGACCCTGTCGTGCCCTGGAGTTCGACGATGTTGCACGGCTTGCCGGCAACCGTGTCGGCAAGCCATTTGCCGGCGACATTGCCTTCATGCACGAGGTCAGACGTGACGGCGGTCATGTACAGCTCGTCGGACGCATCGACGGTTCGGTCGAGCAGGATGACGGGGATTTCCGCGTCCTTGGCTTCCTCGAGAACCTCGTCCCAACCGGTGGCGACGACGGGAGCAAGCAGGATGGCGTTAACACCCTGGGCGATGAACGAGCGTAGCGCCTTGATCTGGTTTTCCTGTTTCTGCTGGGCATCGGCGAATTTCAGGTCGATGCCGCGCTCTTCAGCCTGCTGCTTCGTCAGCGTCGTCTCTGCAGCGCGCCAGCCGGACTCCGAGCCGATCTGCGAAAAACCGACAACGAGATCTGCGGCAGATGCGCTGCCAAACGTGCAGGCAGCAAGGATCGTTGCACTCGCGAGTGCTTTGGCGAATTTCATGATTTCCTCCCAAAGAAAGCTGCTCTCCTCGCAGCAGTTTTAAAAAATCATATAATAATACTTTTGTAAACTCACCTTTGAGGACAAGCGCCGAGGGCGCGCATCGGATGCGCCTCGCCGGCATCGTTCCGGGCCGTGCGACGCGGCGGCTCGCTTCCGGCTCGCATTCGCCGCACGGTCAAGAGGATCGAAGACAGCCGCCGATATCGCCTGCATCCCGCCTGCATTGTTCGAAACCGTTCGTTGGCGGCGAGCAGGGCATTCGTCGCACGAGCTGGTCCAGAATGAGGCTTGTCACCATTGAACGCGTGTGCAAAGATGCTCGCGTGTGCAAAGGAGTCGTGCCCGAATGAACCTGGAAAGACCATTCTATTCGAACGATCTTGAGGGTCGGGCGAGCCTTTGCCGAGACATTATCCTGTCGGCCGGAGCGCTTGTGCTCCGTGGCTTTGAAGACAGCGCGACGCGCGCCTTCTCGATGAAGGGGCCGCAGGACTTTCTGACCGAGACGGATGCCGCCTCCGAGGCGCATATCCGCAAGGCGATCGCCGAGCACTTTCCTGACGACGCCTTCTTCGGCGAGGAGGGCGGCGGATCGATCAGTAATCGTCTCTGGGTGGTCGATCCGGTCGACGGCACCGCCAATTTTGCCCGCAGCATCCCGCATTTCTGCATCTCGATCGCCTATATCGAGGATGGTCGGGCGGAGATCGGCGCCATCTACAATCCCGCACTGGATGAGCTCTACTTCGCCCGGCGCGGTTCAGGCGCGACCCGCAACGGTCAGCCGATCGCCGTCGCCGCCACCACGGCGTTTGAGACGGCGTCGGTGGAAATGGGCTGGTCCGGCCGCGTGTCGAACGAGATTTATCTCGAAACGATCCGCGATCTGCTGGCGCTCGGCACCAATGTCCGCAGGGCAGGCTCGGGCGCGCTGGCGCTTGCCTATGTCGCTGACGGTCGTTCGGATGCCTATATCGAACTGCACATGAACTCCTGGGACTGCGTGGCGGGATTGCTGCTTGTCGCCGAGGCCGGCGGTGATGTCTGTCCCTTCATGGAGATCGGTAGCCTTCGCGGCGGCGGGCCGGTTCTGGCATCCGCGCCAGGCATCGCCGGTGGGATAAGCCGGGCATCGCGGATACCGATCGCCTCGGCAGGCGACGTCGTTGCCGAACTGCAGCTCGCCTGAGCGGCTCTGCCAAGGGCGCCGACAATGCGAATTCTGGGTGGCATGCCTTTCGGCGTCGCCCGATCTGGAAAGGAAACGGCATGGATGCACCTGTTTATGCGCGCCCGGCGATCAGTCTGATCGCAAGCGGGATCGGTCCGCACAAATCCGATCTCTATATCGGCGGCAGCGACGGCGCACGCGATCTCGAATTGCTGAAGCACCACGGCATTTCGGTGGTGGTCAACTGCGCGATCAATCTCGATATCAACTGGGTGCGCGAGAGGGAGGCTGACGATGGTGGCGATCTGCGGCCGAGCGGCTATGCCGACATTCGCTACTACAAGCTCGGCCTGATCGACGGCGAAGGCAGTCCGGATACGATGATGCTCGGCGCCTACTACATCCTGGACGGAGCATTGCGCCAGGCGATGCCGAAGCGCGAAACCTATCCCTTCGCCGATGGCGGCAATGTGCTGGTCAACTGCCGCGGCGGACGCAGCCGATCCGTCTCGCTCGTGGCCCTGTTCCTGCACAAACAGCAGCCGGAGCTTTTCCCGACGCTTGACGCCGCGGTCGCCCACATTCGTGAATACCGCGAACTGCGTCCCGACGAGTGGTTCGAGACACCGAAGCCGATGCTTTACGAGGCGGCACGCCGGGCGTCTGAATGGATCGACATGATCGCCGGCAAGACATCCGGGCGGGACTGATGTTGAAGCGCAGCCAAGCCAGTATCGCCGTCATCGCCGACGCGCATTTCCACGATCTCGAAGGCGATTTCGATTTCCCCGGCATGAGCATCGACGGGCAGCGGATGATGGTTCGCAGCTGGGCCGAAACGCGGCAGTCGACCCGTGTTTTTAACGAGAGCGCCAAGGCACTTTCAGTGGCATTGGACGAGGTGCGGGATCGGGGCATCCGGCACGTCGTCCTGCTCGGTGATTACACCGATGACGGTCAGCGGCAGACGACCGCAAGCCTGCGCCGGATCCTCGACCGGCACGCCAACGCATACGGCACCGCCTTCTATGCCCTTCCCGGCAATCACGACATTTTCGGTCCGACGGGGCGCCACCACACCAAGGAGTTCCTCGACCAGGATGGCGCCAGCGTCTGGGTGACCAGCGATCCTGCGTCGACGGCGGCGGGCGCGATCGTCACTCCGCGCATGTATTGCGAGGGATATCCCACCGGCCTCGGCCCGATGGCTGCCTGCGGCTATTTCCGCAAGCCGGAATATCTCCATTGGGAGACGCCGTTCGGCCTGTCCGACGATATCGAAAGTCGGCGTTACGAGGTGGTTTCGCCGGATGGAAGCAACCGATATTCGTTGATGGATGCCTCCTATCTGGTCGAGCCGGAACCGGGAATCTGGCTGTTGATGATCGACGCCAATGTGTTCGAGCCACGGGATGGCACGTTCGTAGGCGGCGAGGAAGCAGCCTTTGTCGACAGCACCGCCGCCGGCTGGAACGCCATGCTGCGCCTGAAACCCTTCATCGTCTCGTGGATCACAGACGTCTGCGCGCGGGCAGAGGCGCTGGGCAAGACCGTGCTCGCCTTCTCGCATTACCCGGCGCTCGATCCATTCGACGGCGCGACCGGTGCCGAGCGTGTGCTCTTCGGGGAAACCAACATCGCCCGCCGCACGCCGCGCCAAGCTGTCACCGATGCCTTGCTGGGCGCCGGGCTGACCGTGCATTTCAGCGGCCACCTTCATGTCGAGGGTGTAACGCGACGCACCCGCGGCGAGCGCCAGTTGACCAATGTGGCAGTGCCCTCGCTCGTCGCCTATCCTCCAGCCTTCAAGATCATTCAGCCGGTGAACGGCGGTATTGTCGTCGATACCGTCGAGCTGTCGGCGAAGACGGTGGATCCGCGTCTGGCGCAGGCCTATCGCCGCGAGACGGAGCGGCTAGGGGAGACGGACGATGCCGCCTTCAATGCCGAGGATTACGGCGCTTTCCTGCGGGCTCATAAGCTGGCTTTGGTTCGCCACCGCTATTTTCCCAAGGAGTGGCCGCAGGATGTGGTGAGCCGCGTCTCGGGCGCCACGCTCTCAGGTATCTGCGCGGAACTTCTTGATGCCGACGTGGTGGTGCAAGCATTGCACGCGCTTGCAAAAAAGTCCGGATTTTCGGCCGAACGAGTTGCTGCCTGCCGCATGATCGATGTCATCGCCGACTGGTACTGCCTGCGCCAGGCGGGTCACTTGGCGCTGCCTGCGATATCGCCAGAGCGGCTGCGTCTTTACCGCGCCCTTTCCGAGCGCTTCGGCCGAGAGCCGGATGAGGGGTGGGACCGCTCTGTCGCCGGTTTCCTGTCGATCTTCCTGGGCGCGTTTGCCGCCTTTCTCGACCGAGCGGAAGTGGGTGCGCGGCAGATCGAGATCACCTTGCAGCGAGAAGCGAAGGAGGTTGTTTGACCATGGACCAGCAGTCTTTTGTATTACCCGGTCGAGGGGTGAAACCGCCGGCAAGCGTCCCGGAGTTGAAGGAGGCGTTTCGCCTCGGTGCCCGCGGGCTCAAGGGCGGGCGGCTCGAAGTCGCGAAGTTCGCGCTATCCCATCCCTATGACATCGCCTTTGCGAGCGCACGGGAAGTGGCTGAGCGGGCCGGCGTTTCGACCACCACGGTCATGCGGCTGATCAGCGATCTGGGCTTTGAGAAATACGCCGCATTCCAACAGTTGTTCCGCGAGGAACTGCGCCGCGGCAGACAATGAAACTGGGCTTCGAGCAGTAACGAACCGAAGGACCGTCCGACCGGAGTGCACCCATGGAATCGGCCATCGTCAGCATCAATCTCGTTGGCGCCGTGGCGCTGCTGCTGTTCGGGCTTTCGCAGGTCAAGGATGGCGTGCAGCGCGCCTTCGGCGCCCGGCTGAAGGCCGGCTTGGCCGCCGGCACGCGCGACGGTTTGCGATCCTTCCTCGCCGGACTGGTTGCGACGATCGCACTGCAAAGCTCGACTGCGACGGCACTGATGATCGCATCCTTCGCCGAACGCAATCTCGTTGCGCCGCGCATGGCGCAGATCGTGCTTCTGGGCGCCAATGTCGGAACGGCAATGACGGCGTGGATCGTGTCGATTGGCATCGGCTGGCTCTCACCGCTGCTGATCCTCGTCGGCGTCATCCTTTCACGGGGAACGTCGAATGGGCGAAAAGGCGGTGGCGCCGCCCTTGTCGGCGTCGGGCTCATGCTGTTGTCGCTGCATCTGATCGGTCTTGCGACGGAACCGGTGCGCGCATCTGCGGCGCTCTCGGCCTTTTTGGCGATGCTCGACAATGCCTGGCCGGTCGCACTCATTTTCTCGGCCATGCTGGCGATCCTGGCATCCTCGAGCCTCGCCATCGTCGTCCTCATCCTGTCGCTCGCGGCAACGGGCGGCATTTCGACCGGGCTGATCATCGTCCTGGTCCTCGGTGCCAATCTCGGCGGCGCCGTGCCGCCGGTCCTGGCGACGCTGCATGCGCCGATCAGCGCGAGACGCGTGACGATCGGTAATCTCATCGTGCGCGCCATCGGCTGCTTGGTGGCGCTGCCGCTTGCCGGCTATTCGGCACAGTTGCTCGATATCCTGCCGCTGTCGCATGACAAGCTGCCTGTGGATGCGCATCTCGTCTTCAATCTGGCGCTGGCGGTGCTTGCATGGCCGCTGTCGCGACCGCTCGCCCGGATGACCGCGCGGCTGTTGCCGGAGCCGAAGCAGACGCCGGACGCGCCGAGCTATCTCGACGAGGACAAGCTTTCGATGCCGGTGGCAGCCCTTGCCGGCGCCAGCCGCGAAGTCCTAAGCGTCGGAGATCTGATCGAAAGCATGCTGGCGCAGGCAAGCGATGCGCTGCAGCATGCGGATCCTGCGAAGCTCGCGGGCATCAGCACGCTCGAAGGCCGGGTCGATCGGCTGCAGCATCAGATCAAGGTCTATGTCTCGCGCCTTGGTCAGGCGGATATCGGCGAAGACAACCGCCGGCGAGCAATGGATGTCGTCGACTACGCTATCAATCTCGAACATATCGGCGATATCATCGAGAAGGGCCTGCTGGCCGAACTCGCAAAGAAGATTGCGTTGGGCCTGACCTTTTCGAGGGATGGCCACGAGGAGCTGACACGGCTGTTTGCGATCACGCTCGACAACCTGCGCATGGCGCAGACGGTGTTTGCCACCCGCGATGCGGCTTTGGCGCGGCGGCTGGTGGAGGTCAAGGAAGACGTCCGTCGCCTTGAGCGCCAATCGGCCGAGCGGCACCTGCAGCGCCTGCGCGAGGGGCGGGCGGAAAGCATCGAAACCAGTTCGCTGCACCTCGATATGCTGCGCGACCTCAAACGCATCAACGCCCATATCGCATCGGTCGCGCACCCGATCCTCGACGACAGCGGCCTGTTGATCGAAAGCCGCATCCGACAGGCCGGCTGATTTCGAGAGGCGCGCCTGGAGGAGGGACTAACGCACCGTCTTGCGCTCGATCATCGACACGGGCACCACCTGCAGCCGGGTCGCGGGCTCATCGGTTTCGAGCGCCGTCAGGACGTTCGCGGTCAATGTCGATAGAGACTGCTCGATGGTGGTCAGCTCATAGCTCTTCCAGCTCGCCTGGGGAATATCGTCGAAGCCAACGACAGACACATCCTGCGGCACACGGCGATGCATTTCGATGCGAGCGGCATCGAGGAAACCCAGCGCCAGCAGATCAGTGACGCAAAATGCTCCGTCAATCCGCTTGTCGCGCAAGAGGTCACAACCGGCCTGATAGCCGCTTTCGTAGCTCGTCGGCCCGTCCGACCAGGCGACCACCTCGATCCCGGCGGTCTGCATCCGCTGCGTAAACGCAGTCGCTCGCCGAACCTGTGCCGGCGTCTGGCTGGCACTGGAGACGACCGCAACCTTCTTGCATTTGGCCGCGATCAACCGGAGTGCGGCCAGGTCCGCCCCGTGCGAATCGTCACTCAGCACCATGTTGGTATCGGTGCGATCGAGCCGTTGATTGACCAGGATCAGCCGGACGCCATTGGCGATACACTCATCGACGATCGAGGACGGCGGCTCGCCCGAAAGCACGACGATCGCCTGGGCGCGGAATTCAAACAGCAGCTCGATCAGCGGCGCGATATCCTTGCGCGCATCGGCGGCGTTCAACAGCAGGCACTGGAGCCCGCGCCGGAGCAGGCCGATGCTCAAGAGATCGAGCTGCTTGGAAATGAAGGGCGCACTGAGGTTGGTGCCCACGACGCCGATCAGGTTCGAGCGGTCGTTGTTCAGCCCCTGGGCCAGCCGATTTACTCGATAGCCGAGTTCGCGCGCCGCCTTCAGTACCTTGCGCCGGACAGGCTGCGAGACGCTGGCACCCGGCGTGAACGTGCGCGAGACGGCCGAGCGTGAAACACCCGCGCGTTTTGCGACCTCCTCGGCCGTGACGAACCCTCGTGCCATGGTTTCCCCCAAAGAATCAGCTCGCGGCTATCTGGGCCACAAATGCCGGTTCATTCCAACGAAAAAGTATCCTTTGGCTCTGCAGGTGGTGATGTCGCCTGAGTGCTGCGCGCCCGCCGGAAATCCGGCTGTTTTAGTTCGCCATTCCCTATGCGGCCGGAGCGTCTTCGCTGGCCAGTCGCGAGGCAATGACCACGTGTTCGAAAAAAGCGGATCCATCTGAGAAAAATATGCAATAAAATCAAAGCGATAAATCGTTGCGCACGTGTGCATTTTTTTGTTGACAAGCGCGACCTCTCAATGGATCATGCATTCCATAGGCGGTGACGAAATGGAATTTTTGTTCCGTCTATGTTCGTGATGATGGCGCCGGCTTCTGAGGAGTGGCCGGATGCCGTCGGGCCCGATCCGGACAGGATCGTTGATCGGGGTCGGTCGCGAACAGGGAGGATTGGATCGATGACGAGATATCGCGTTCTCGCGGCGGGTTGCCTTGCTCGACATGGAGCAGGGGCGGCTGCCTGCGCGGCTTTCCCTGATCTCCCCGTTCGCATGTTTGCTCGTCCGCAAGGCGCCGGCGCATAGCCGGATCGTGTTGCGAGGCGAGGTCTCAAGGGGAAAGAGCATGGCTTTTCTAAGTGATTCAGCGAAGGCGCCGCGGGCAGCGGGCGGTGAAGCCGCTGTGCCCTCGTCCTGGCAAGTCTGGCGATATCGGTTGAAGGTCGCCTCCCGGGAGCCGACGACATTGATCGGGGTGCTGACGGCGCTGCTCTTCACCTACCTGATCGTCGTGCCGATCATCTCCATCGTGCTCGATTCCGTGCGCGTGCAATTCGGACATGAGCGCCGGCTCGGCAAGGATTTTGGCGACCTGACGCTGTACTATCTCGACAGGACATTTACCTCGCCTGTCTCCGTCGATCTCTTCTGGCGGCCACTGTTCAACACGCTGTCGGTTGCAGTCGGCGCGATCCTGTTGTCGCTATTGATCGGGACCGTTCTCGCCTGGCTGATCAGCCGCACCGACATGTTCGGAAGGCGCTGGTTCGCGACCGCCCTGATCGTGCCTTACATGCTGCCTGCATGGACGTTCGCGCTCGCCTGGACCACGCTGTTCAAGAACCGCACTGTCGGCGGCCAGCCCGGCTGGTTCGAGGCTCTCGGCTGGACGCCGCCGGACTGGGTCGCCTATGGCCGTTTTCCGATCACCATCATTCTCGCCCTGCACTATACGCCTTTCGTCATTCTGCTGTTCGGCTCGGCGCTTAGGCGCTTCGATTCCCAGCTGGAGGATTCCGCCCGCATCCTCGGCGCCAAGCGCTACCAGGTGGCAATGCAGATCATCCTGCCGCTGATGCGCCCGGCGCTGATGTCGTCGATGATCTTGATCTTCGCAAAGTGCCTCGGCGAATTCGGCGTGCCCTATGTGCTCGGCCTGCCCGTCAAGTTCGAGGTGCTCTCCACCTCGCTCTTCCGCAGCATCGCCTCGCGCCAGACGGGTGTCGCCGGTGTCGTCGCCGCCTCCATCATGCTGATTGGCATCATCACCCTGATGATCGACGCGCGGCTGGTGCGTGAAGCGCGCCGCTTCGTCACCATCGGCTCCAAGGGCTCGATGAACCGGCAAAGCCGCCTCGGCAAGCTCAGGCTTCCGGCAACGGGTTTCGCCGCGACGATCTTCATGCTGAGCGTCGGTCTGCCTCTCCTGACCCTGTTCCTGTCGACGGTCATGAAGCTGCCGGCACAGTTCACCCTCGACAACTTCACGCTCGACTACTGGATCGGCCGAGACCTTCATACCGTAGCGCTGCAGACCGGCGTGCTCCTGAGCCCCGATCTCTGGGCGGCCGCCAAGAACACGCTGATGATCGTCGGCCTCGCCTCGATCGCCTCGGGCATTCTCGGCCTGCTCGTCGGTTATGTCGTCATCCGCACGCCGGTCAGAGCCCTGTCTGTCTATCTGCGCCAGGTGACGTTCCTGCCCTATCTGGTGCCGGGCATTGCCTTTGCCGCCGCCTATCTCTCGCTCTTTGCGGTTCCCCGGGGTCCGATGCCGGCACTCTACGGCACCGTCACCATCCTGGTGCTGGCGCTGATGGCCGACCAGATGCCCTACGCCTCGCGCGCCGGGATCTCGGCCATGACCCAGCTCGGCAAGGATCCGGAAGAGGCGGCCCAGATCGCCGGCGCCGGCTGGTTCCGCCGCATGATGTCGATCGTCATCCCGATCCAGAAGGGCTCACTCGTCACCGGTGTGCTGCTGCCGTTCATCTCCGGCATCAAGGGCCTCAGCCTGTTCGTCATCCTCGCCGTGCCCAGCACCGACGTTCTCACGACCTATTCGCTGCGGCTCGTCGACTACCACTACACCCAGGCGGCAAACGCGGTCGTGCTGATCATCGCCGCCATCGCCTATCTCGGAACTCTGGCAGCCCAGAAGCTGACCAAGACCAATCTTGCAGAAGGACTCGGAAGCTGATGCCCACTATCAATCTGCGCGGCGCCCAGAAGAATTATGGCGTCAATTCCGCCAATGCCGTCTCCAACCTCGATCTGGAAATCCGCGACGGCGAGTTCATGTGCCTGCTCGGCCCATCGGGTTGCGGCAAGACGACGACGTTGCGGATGATCGCGGGGCTGGAAAACCTGTCGGGCGGCGAGATCCGCATCGGCGACCGGGTGGTCGATTCGATCTTCGACGGCGTCTTCGTGCCACCGGAAAAGCGCGAAATGGGCCTGGTGTTTCAGAGCTACGCGCTCTGGCCGCATCTGACCATAGAGCGCAACACCGACTTTGGTCTGCGGCTGCGCAAGCTGCCGAAGGCCGAGCGTGAGGCCCGTGTCGAAAAGGTCATGCAGGCGCTCGACATCGCCAAGTACCGCGACCGCTATCCGTCGCAGCTTTCGGGTGGCCAGCAGCAGCGCGTGGCACTTGCCCGCATGCTTGCCGTCAATCCGGGCGTGCTGCTGCTCGATGAGCCGCTGTCGAACCTCGATGCGCGGCTGCGGCTTGAAATGCGCGCCGAACTCAAGCGCCTGCACAAGGAATTCAAGACGACGATCGTCTTCGTCACCCACGACCAGTGGGAAGCGATGACGCTGGCAACGACGATCGCCGTCATGAACGAAGGCACGCTGCAGCAGATGGGCACGCCGAACGACATCTATGACCGCCCGGCCAACCGCTTCGTCGCCGAGTTCGTCGGCAGCCCGCCGATCAACATCCTGTCCTTCGAAAAGAAAGACACGTCGGATGTTGCCAAGGAGGCGGAAGCCTACCTCTCCGCCCGCTATCCCGGCCTGCGCGGCATCGGTTCCATCGGCATCCGTCCCGAAGCGCTCAGCTACGCCACGAGGAAGGAAGACGTTCCGCAGGGAAGCTTCAGCGGCAAGATGGTCGTCACCGGCATTCTGCCGACGGGCGGCAGCTGGATCCTGGAGCTGAAGAGCGACAGCCACACGCTGTTCCTGACGACGCATGCGCTGCCGCGGCTGGAGCTTGGAGAAAAGGTCCGCTTCTTCGCGCCGCCGGAGGCGCTGCACGTCTTCGACAAGGACGGCCAACGCATTGCCGAGGCCGACAAGCTGCTGCGCAGCACGAAGCTGAACTGACGAAATTACTGATCGTATCAACCGAAAGACGAACACCGCTTACTGAGGAGGAGCAGTCGATGCATTTTCGGAAGAATGGAACGGCAGACACCAAAAGCCGTTGCCTGCTATGGACGACGGCCTTTGCCGGCCTCTTGGCGGGGCAGGCGATGGCTGAGGACGCCTTCGACCTGAACGCACTGGTCGAGGCCGCCAAGAAGGAAGCGCCGATCACCGTCTATGACAGCACCGGCAAGATCGTCGAGATGGCCAAGGCGTTCTCGGCCAAATACGGCGTCGCCGCCGAAGGATCGAAGGTCAAGGCGTCGGCGCAGCTCGAGATGATCATCCGCGAGGCACGCGCCAACAATATCCAGGGCGACGTTTCGATCATCAGCGATGCGCCGGCCGCGATGGCGCAGCTGATCCCGCAGGGTTTTGCCGAGAGCTGGCTGCCGCCGGACATGGCGTCGAAGATTCCGGAGCAGTACCAGAATCCCCTGACGGTGGTCACCAGCGCCAACGTCTGGGCCTACAACACCGAACTCTACGACAAGTGCCCGGTGACCAACATCTGGCAGCTGACCGGCGCGGAGTGGAAGGGCAAGGTCGCCATGCAGGACCCGCTCGGCAAGGCGTCCTATGTCGACTGGTTCAACCAGATGGCAAAGCACGGCGACGACAAGGTCGCCGCCGCCTACAAGGAGCTCTACGGCAAGGACCTGGAACTCGACGATGGCAGCGCGACGGCGGCCTGGGTGAAGGCGCTTGCCGCCAACGCGCCGCTGCTGACCGATGCCGACGCCGCGGCAGCCGATGCCGTCGGAGCGCCGGGCCAGTCGCAGCCGTTCATGGGCCTGATGAGTTCGGCAAAGTTCCGCGACAATGCGGAGAAGGGCATGAAGCTCGGGCTCTGCACGGATCTGAAGCCATGGCTCGGGTGGATGTATCCGGGCGTCGGCCTGATCACCAAGGGCACCAACAGCCCGAACGCCGCCAAGCTCTTCATCCACTACGTCATGACGGAGGAAGGCATCGCGCCGCAGGCGGTCGATGGTAAGATGTCGACCAATACCGATGTGGCACTTCCGGCTGACGAACCCTCGGGCATCGGCAAGGTTCTCGACCAGGTTCTGCCCTACCAGATGGACACGAGCCTCGACGACTGGGATGCGCGCGAAACCTGGCAGGATTTCTGGCGGGTGAACTACCAGAAGTGATGGCTCAGCCGGGAGAGTGACGACATGATGGAAATGAAACGCAGCGCGTTGCGCGACCGCCCATTAGCCTGGGCGGTCGCAGGTAGCCTTGCTGCCATGACACTGACCTGTGGGCCGGCGAAGGCTGAAGAAGCCTTCAACCTCGGCGCCCTGATCGAGGCGGCAAAGAAGGAGCCGCCGATCACCGTCTATGCCGTCACCGGTAAGATCGTCGATACGGCCAAGGAGTTCTCGGAAAAATACGGCGTGCAGGCGACGGGCAAGAAGGTCAACGAAGCCACGCAGGTGGAGCTGATGATCCGCGAGCACCAGGCCGGCAATATCCTCGGCGACGTGAGCGTCGCGACTGACGTGGCATCGGCAATCGGACAGCTGTTGCCGGAAGGTATCGCCACCAGCTGGACGCCTCCGGATCTCGCCAAGGATATTCCGCAAGCGCAGCGCAATCCTCTTGTTGTTGTCTCGGACCCTCACGTCTTTACCTACAACACCGAGAAATACGACAAGTGCCCCGTGACCAACATCTGGCAGCTGACCGAGCCGCAGTGGCGCGGCAAGCTGGCGATGCTCGATCTCTTCGACAAGCCGCTATATGCCGACTGGTTCAATCAGATCGAGACGCATCGCGACGCCGATGTCGCGCGGGCCTATGAAAGCCTTTACGGCAAGAAGCTGGAGACGAACGGCCAAAGTGCCACAGCTGCCTGGGTCAAGGCCTTTGCGGAAAACGGGCCGCTTCTGGCGGATTCGACAACGGTCGCCAACGCCGCCGGCGCCCCGGGACAAGCCGAGCCGTTCTTCGTCATCACCTCGACGGCCAAGTATCGCGACAACCTCACGAAGGGCCTTAAACTCGGTATCTGCGCCGGCGTCGAGCCGTTTTCCGGATTTCTCTATCCGGGCTTCGGCCTGATCGCGGGCCAGACCAAGAGCCCGAATGCCGCCAAGCTGTTTGTCCGTTACCTGATGACGGCAGAGGGCATTGCACCCCAGACCGAAGACGGAAAGATCTCCGGCAATTCGACGATCGGTCTGCCGGCCGATGAACCCTCGGGCGTCGCGAAGTATCTCGATCAATTGATGGCCTTCGATGCCGCGACCGCCGGCGACGACCTCGACAAGCGCGAGGCCTGGCAGGACCTTTGGAGAATAAACCACCGAAAATGACGCGACGGGCGGTGCCGATCACCGAGTGCTGTTTCCTTGGGAGGGGAAGCGATGAAAACGGAAAAAAAGAGAGTGCGTGATATGACGATGGCAGCGGTCGCAGTTGCGGCCGGCCTGCTTTCGGCGCAAGCCCATGCCGCCGACGGCCTCGATCTCGACGCGCTGATTGCCGCGGCCAAGACGGAAAAGCCGATCAACGTCTATGACAGCACCGGCAAGATCGTCGAGATGGCCGAAGGCTTTACGGCCAAATACGGTATCAAGGCGACGGGCGTCAAAGTGTCGGCGAACAGCCAGTTGGAAATGATCATCCGCGAGAGCCAGGCGGGCAACGTTCAGGGCGATGTCGCCTTGATCACTGACGCGCCGGCAGCACTCGCGCAGTTGTTGCCGCAGGAGTTCGTCGAAAGCTACCTGCCGGCCGACATGATCGCGAAAATCCCGGCGGAGTTCCAGAATCCGCTGGCGATTTCGACCAACGCCAACGTCTGGGCCTATAACACCGAAGCCTACGACAAATGCCCGGTCGCCAATATCTGGGAGCTGACGGAACCGAAGTGGAAAGGCAAGGTTGCTCTCGTCGATCCGCTGACCAAGGGCACCTATACCGACTGGTTCAACCAGATGGAGAAACACGCCGACGACAAGGTTGCCGGTGCCTACAAGAGCCATTTCGGCAAGGACCTTGCGACCGAGGAGAAGAGCGCGTCGGCCGCCTGGATCAAGGCACTGGCGCAGAACGCGCCGCTCGTCACCGATGGCGATGATCCAGTGGCCGAAGCCGTTGGTGCTGCCGGCCAGAAGGAGCCCTTCTTCGGCCTGCTCTCGTCGGCAAAATTCCGCGACAACGAGGGCAAGGGGTACAAGCTCGGCATCTGCAAGGATCTCAATCCCTGGGTCGGCTGGAGCTACGTCAAGCTTGGCCTGATTGCGACGAAGACGCAGAGCCCGAACGCGGCAAAGCTGTTCATCCACTACATCCTGACGGAAGAAGGCATCGCGCCGCAGATGAAGGACGGCAAGCTGCCGACCAACATCGACATCAAGATGCCGGCCGACGAGCCGTCCGGCCTGATGACGGTCGCCGACCGCCTGTTCGGCTACAATTCCTCGACCGGTCTTGAGGACTTTGACCGACGCGAGGAGTGGCAGGATTTCTGGCGTGTGAACTACACCAAGTGAACAAAAGCCGGTGCGCCACCGGGTGGCGCGCCGGCACTTTCTCGATAAGAATGGATACGCACGACATGGAAAAGCGCCTTCCCGCAGCGACCTCACCGGCGGCTGACCCCGAACAACGACTGGAGCGGTCGAAGCGCCTCGTCGAGATTGCCCGTGGAGCGGCCAATGCCGTGCGCGAACCGCTGCTGAGCGCGTTCCGGTCGGACATGGTCGTCGACTACAAGCGCGACCTGCATGATGTCGTGACCATCCATGACAAGCGCGCCGAAGTCACCATTCGCGATTTCATTTTTGCGCACGAGCCCAATTCGTCCATGCTCGGCGAAGAGGGCGGACAGGTGGGCGATGGCGACATCCAGTGGTATGTCGATCCGATCGACGGGACCTCGAATTTCGCGCGCGGACTGGCCTTCTGGTGCGTGTCTATCGCCGCCGTCGAAAGGGGTGGCGTCGTGGCCGGCGTCGTTTATGACCCGGTCGCTGACCTGATGTTTTCTGCCGATCTCGAACAAGCCTATCTCAATGGAGCAAGTATCTCCTCGCAAGCGGTCGAGGAAGAGAACCGGGCAACGCTGATCACCGGCTATCCCGTCTCCCGTGACTTTCGCCTCGACGGCCGGGAAATGGCACTCGCCAATCTCGGGGAATTCGTCGAGACGTTTTCGACCCTTCGGCGGCCGGGAAGTGCCGCTCTCAGCATCGCCCATGTGGCTGCGGGCTGGGCGGATGCTGCGACCGGCTTTGGCGTCAACTCCTGGGACGTGGCGGCGGCGACATTGATCCTGAAGAACGCCGGCGGCCGATATGAGCCGCTGACCTTGGGCAAGGTGCCGGCGGATGCGCCCGACTTCATGTGCCCGGGCTACATTGCGACGGGCGCCGGCGCCAACTATCCGACATTGCGGCGCGTTGCGCGGGCGATCTCGGAAAAACGCATTGCCGCGGCGGCAAACTGAAAAGACAGCGGAGACAGCAGTTGAACATCAGCCAGGAACCCGAGACGAAGGCGCAACCGTCTGCCGAACTTGCCAAGCTCAGCCTCGTCTACCAACAGCACCCGCTTTATGGCGTCGATATCTACATCGCCGGCAAGGAGGGCACGAGCGATCTCAATCTGCTCCGACAGAACGGCATCACCACCGTCGTCAACTGCGCCGTCAATCTCGATTTCAATTTCGTCCGGCAGGCGCAGCTGGTGTCCGATCACGAGGGCAGCGTCTATGGCCCGGGCGAGATCCGTTATTACAAGATCGGATTGATCGATGGTGGCGGTAATCCCGACACGCAGATGCTGGCCGCTCACTATATCCTGCGTGCGGCACTGGAGCAGGTGCTGCCGGAAAAGCCGTCCTATCCGCGCCGGGAGATGGGCAACATTCTCATCAACTGCCGCGGCGGACGCTCGCGTTCGGTCATTGTCGTGTCGCTGTTTTTGCACCTGACCTTGCCGACCGAGTTTCCGACGCTGGATGCGGCGATCGCCTTCGTGCGCAACCGGCGCGGTCTGCCGGAGAACGAATGGTATAAAGCGCCGAAAGCGGTGCTGATCGAGTCCGCTGAGCGCGCTGCAAGCTGGGCGAAGATGATAGAAGCCAAATAGCGCTGCTGCCCTTGGGGATTATCCGGCGCCGGCATGGCGCGCAATCTGTTGGCGACCACGGCTGCGCGCAGGAAACGGGTTGAATTCGAACGCCTTCCGCACGATTTTCATCGAGTATGAAAATGCGAGGACGGTGAGATGGCGCAGACAGTTCACAACTATCTTATCTTCGAAACCGCTGCCGGCTTCTGCGGCATCGCCTGGAACGGCGTCGGCATCACCCGTTTCCAACTGCCGACCAAGAAGGCTGAGGATACCGAGCGCTTGCTTCTGCGCCGGCTTGCTGCCGGCGAACCGGGCACGCCGACGCCGGAAGTTGCCGAAGCGGTTGCCGCGGTTCGACGCTATTTCAACGGTGAACAGGTCGATTTCTCCGATATCCAGCTCGACCTCGAAGGGCAGGACCCATTCTTCAAGCAGATTTATGCTGCCGCGCGCAGGCTCGGCTGGGGACAGACCACCACCTATGGTGCCCTGGCAAAGGAACTCGGCGTCGGCCCTGAAGCCGCGCGCGATGTCGGCCAGGCGATGGCAAAGAACCCGGTGGCACTGATCATTCCCTGCCACCGGGTGCTGGCCGCCGGCGGCAAGGTTGGCGGTTTCTCGGCTCCGGGCGGCTCGACATCGAAGATCCGCATGCTGGAGCTCGAAGGCGTGCGCCTCGGTCCGCCGGAGCCTGCTCAGCAATCGCTGTTTTGAGCGTGGTGCCTGCGGCTTCGACGAGGAGGCAAACGGTTTTTGGTCAGCCGAGCGCGTCGCGATCCTTAGGGTTCGCTTTCTGCACTTTACGTTCTTGTTCTTTTGCGTGTCGTTGTCCCGAAACCGCTGCGCACTTTCGGGCGACATGCTTTATCCCGGTCTGACGAGGCTCGCCGGGCGCGATCCGGTATCCGCCGCCGTGCGATAGCTCGCGGCGGAAGCCGGGCGGCCGACATGGAAACCCTGAACATGGTCGATGCGGAACTCTCGCACCAGCGCCATTTGCTCCTCGGTTTCGACACCTTCCACCAGGATCTTGTGGCCACGGTTCCGGACCAGGCCGATGATATCCTTCAGCATCGCCTTGCCCCTTGGCGTGCCGCAGTCATGAAGGAACGAGCGGTCGATCTTGACCGTATCGAAATCGATCAGCCGGAGCCAGGAAAGGCCGGCAAAGCCGGTGCCGAAATCATCGAGCCAGATCCGGATGCCCAGCGTTTCGAGGTCGCTGATGCAGCGCAGCACGTCCGAGTGCATCTCCATCTCGAGGCCCTCGGTAATTTCGAAAGCGAGCCGGCCGCCGGCCACTCCCGTTTCACCAAGGATGGCGGCAACCGATGTGGCGAAGCCCGGCGTCTTCAGCTGGATCGGCGAGACATTGACGCTGACGACAGGCACATGATCGTTGGCGAGAAGCTCGCGGCAGACCGTGCGGATCGCCCAGCGTCCGAGGTCGATGATGGCGCCGGTACGCTCGGCAACGGGAATGAAAAGGCTGGGCGGAACTGCGGTCCCATCGAGCATTCTCAGCCGCATCAGCGCTTCGACGGCCTCGACGCGGCCTGTCGCAACATTCTTGATCGGTTGATAGACGAGGGAGACGAGATCCTGGTCGGTCGCGATCTTCAACAGCGCCGCGATGTTCTCGCTCTCGTCGCTGGTTTGCGGGTCGTTCGGATCAAACAGCTTGGCGCAGTTGCGTCCGCTTGCCTTTGCTGCGTAAAGCGCCCGGTCCGCCTCGTGGATGATCCGTTCGAGCTTCGAGCCCGCCTGATGCCTGGTGAACGCGGCACCGACGCTGACCGTGACGATGGACGTGCCATCCCGTCGTTGCCCGTGCACCAGCGCAAGGTCTTGCACTGTGCGGCAGATGGCGTCGGCCAGATCGGCGGCCTCTTCGCGCGTGTCCATGCGCGCAAGAATGATGAACTCCTCGCCGCCGTATCGGCCGATGGACGCGTCGAACTGCTCGATCGATTCCCTCAACGTGTTGGCCACGAGAATGAGGCAGCGGTCACCTTCCTGGTGGCCATAGCAGTCGTTGTATTTCTTGAAGAAGTCGACGTCGATCAGGATCGCGGCGAAACGGTCGCCGAACTTCTGCCAGTCGCTCCAGTATTCCCGCAGCTTCTGGTCTACCGCCCGACGATTGTCGAGACCGGTTAGGGAATCGGTGTTGGAGAGCCTGAGCAGCGCCTTGCCGCGCTCGGTCGCCTCCCGCTGCTGGACCCTCGCCTCGAACGCATTGAGGAAGACCTTGTAGCGTTCGCGGTTGAGCTTCCAGTTTACGTAGGAGGTGAACACGAAACAGGAGACGTAGAACGTGCCGAACGCCAGCTGGTAGGACGGGTTCTGCGGCGAGAAATAGAGGAGATCGAGGAAAAATGCGCCAAGGATGATGCTCGATGAGATCACCGAAAGGCGGAACTGGAAGATGAAGAACAGGTTGGCGCCCATCATGAAGATCGCACCGAAGATCATGTAGTAGGACATGTCCTGCGTGTATGCGGTCATCATTGCCGGAATGAGCCAGCCGAGATAACCGAAAACAAGCGCGCCCGAACAGGTCCTGTCCAGCCAGTCCGTCTTGACGTTGAAGTGGACCTGGATTTCCAGAACGGCAAGCGCAACTGCGCCGACGACAAAGCGCGAGGCAATCGTGTAGCGGGCGACATCCGAGATCAGCAGCAGGTCGGTAATCGAAAACAGCAGATAGACCGCGACGGCGATCCAGAGCCCTTTTCTCGTCGCTTCCCTGCGGGTCGTTTCACCTTCCTGGCGATAGAGCAAGCGCAGCTCCGCCGGCAGCGGCCTGAGTGGCTGCTTGTGCAGATCTATCTCAACGACGTCGGCCAAGGTTTGCTTCATGCACCGGTCCGGGGAATTGCGTCGCGCTCAACGGAAATCTGGTCTCGTCTTTCCATCTCTGGACGTTGCTTCAGACGCTCCACGCTTGCCATTCACTGGATACCACAACAAGCACAAGCGGCCTCAACGACATAGTAGAGGACGCCCATTAAATTTTGATAAATTAGCCGAGACTGACGGCCGGTGCAGGGGTGTATCCAAATGGGTACTGTCCGCCAGTATTTACCATATACTCTACAAAAACTTGCAATTCGAGACGCAGTTCGCGCATTCTTGCCCACATTGTTAACAAAGCATTAACGGATGGGTTTTGCGTGAGCCAGCTTCAAATCGTATTCGATGGCGAAAGTCTTATTACTCCCCAATCAATCGCAACCGAGTTCACTTCGTCAAGAAGTGAGTTTTATGATGAGCAGTTTGCAACAGGAAAAGCCGAACTCGCCCTGATTCTCCAAATTGCACAGCAGCAATTTGCCCAGGAACTGGATCCCCGGAAGATAATACATCGCTTGGCGGCCGCACTTCACGAGACGCGCGCGAAGTTTCATCCGAGCGTATGGCAGGAACTGATTCCGATCGCACAAAAGCATCCGGTGTCGGAGTTTTTCCTGCAGGACCCTTTTACCCGCTGGTCCAGCGAAAAGCCGCGGGGTTATTCCGGCGACGCCCAACTGCTCGACTTCATCTACGGCCATCCAAGCGTTGCCGGCGAGATCGCCAAGGCGTCGCCGGTGGGCAAGGCGCTTTACGACTATACCAAGGACGCTTCGTCGTCGGTTGCTGTGCGCGAGCGGCGGGACCTGCTGACCCAACATGTCGATGAGATCGCGGCGACACGCGACGGGGAGGCAGAGATCCTGACGATTGCCGCCGGGCATCTGCGCGAGGCAAACCGGTCGGTTGCGCTGCAGGAAGGGCGGATAAAGCGCTGGGTCGCGCTCGACCAGGACCCGCTCAGTGTCGGATCGATCACCAGGGATTTTCGAGGAACCAGCGTTGAAGCGATCGACGGTTCCGTCCGTGGCATTCTCACCCGGGCTCACAAACTCGGCAAGTTCGACTTCGTCTATGCGGCGGGGCTTTACGACTACCTGCCTCACAACGTGGCAGTGAAGCTCACCCGCCGATGCCTGCAGATGCTGAAACCCAACGGCGTCTTCCTCTTCGCCAATTTCGCGACCGACATCGGCGTCGACGGCTATATGGAGACGTTCATGAACTGGGCGCTGCTGTTGCGCTCGCAATCGGACATGTGGCGCATCGTCAACGAAAGCGTCGACGGCACCAACTTCGAGTCGCACGTGACGTTCGGGGAGAACCGCAACGTTGTCTATGCGACGCTGCAAAAGCGCTCGTAACCACGACTGAAGCACATTACAGCGGCGCGCGTCATCTTTGACGCGCGCCGCTGTCGTTCGGCAAAGGCGTGATGCCGCCTTGGCATGCAAAACGACACGCTGGACACTTTCCCGTCTCAGCATCGACGTTCGCGCGCAACGAACCGTTCTCAAGGTCCCCACAGCGAAGTGTTTCGCCGGTGCGGCCGAGGGGCGCAGGTCCTTCAGGCTTGAGGACGTTCAACGGATCTACCCAGGGCTGTTATGCAATTATTTCATAGCGCCTGAAATTCTATGCATTGGCGGGCCGCTTTCCTTTTCTCTAGCATCCCCGACTGCACGACTTGTGGCCCATCGGAATGCCGCACCGGAACGGATAAAGATGCGGATTTCGGCGCGAAACTGATGCGGGCGGGAGACATGGGTCGTGCCGAGAGCCGGTTTGCCATCAAACCCGGCTCTGCATTGCAGTGACGGCCGAGGGGGAGGAGCCTTAGATGCCAGCGGGACAGAGTTTTCACGCCGACATGATCGTGCACAACGGTGTGATCTGGTGCGGTATGGCCGAGGGCGTCGTCGATGCCCTGGCAATCTGGCAGGGCAAGGTCCTGGCGACGGGCACCAGGCAGGAAATGGAAACCTATCGCGGCGCTGGCACGCAGCTACTCGACCTTCAAGGGCAATTCGCGACCCCCGGTCTCAACGATGCGCATCTGCACCTGATCTCCGTCGGCCTGACGTTGAATTGGGTCGACGCGACGCCGCAGGCTGCCCCCACGCTCGAAAGCCTGCTCGATGCCATCCGGCACCAGGCCGAAAGCACGCCGGCCGGTACCTGGATCCGGGCGCGGGGTTATGACCAGACCAAGCTCGACATCGGTCGCCATCCGCTTCGCTCGGAACTCGATGCGGTTGCGCCGCACCATCCCGTCATGGTGGTGCGCGCCTGCGGGCATGTGTCGATCTTCAATTCGGAAGCATTCCGCTTGGCCGGCGTCGACGAGAACACGGCCGTGCCGGAAGGCGGCCTGATCGAACAGGTGTCTGGTGCTCTTACGGGCTTGGTCGCGGAAAATGCGCAAGGGCTGGTTCGTGCCGCGATCCCGAAAGCCTCGACCGACGACATGATCGATGCGATCGAAAGCGCCGGCAATCTGCTTCTGTCCTATGGCGTCACCAGCATCATGGACGCGGCCGTCGGTCAGGTCGCAGGCTTCGACGAGGTCAAAGCCTATAATCTGGCGAAACTCAACAACAAGCTGCCGGTTCGCACCTGGCTCGTTCTTCTCGGCGATCCCAACGTTTCGATCGTGCCGCAGAGCTATGAGGCCGGTCTCATTTCCGGTGTCGGCGACGACATGCTGAAGGTCGGCGCCGTCAAGATCTTCCTTGATGGCTCGGCCGGTGGCCGCACCGCCTGGATGAGCAGTCCCTATCTCGGCGATGACAACAATACCGGCGTCCAGATCCTTTCGGATGTGGAACTTCAGGCGCTCGTACTCGACGCGCATACCAAGGGTTATCAACTGGCCTGCCATGCGATCGGCGACGCTGCGATCGGTCAGCTGATCACCGCCTACGAGAAGGCACTTGAGGCGATCCCGGATGCGGATCGCCGTCACCGGATCGAGCATTGTGGCTTCTCCAGCGACGCGCAGCACCAGCGCATGGTGAAGGCCGGGATATATCCGTGTCCGCAACAGGTGTTCATCTACGATTTCGGCGACGCTTACGTCTCGGTGCTCGGCGAGGAGCGGGCGCTGTCGAGCTATCCATTGAAGACCTGGAAGGACCTGGGGCTGAAGCCTGCGACCGGCAGCGATGCGCCGGTCTGTCATCCCAACCCGTTCCCCAATATCTACAGCATGCTGACGCGCAAGACCGCCAAGGGCACGGTGATGGACGCTGACGAGCGGGTCTCCATCGAAGAGGCGCTGCAGGTCTACACCGAATACGGCGCGTTCTCGCAGAAGCTCGAAACCGTCAAGGGACGACTGGTCCCGGGACAGCTTGCCGATATCGCGGTGTTCTCCAGGAACATGCTGACGGCGAGCCCCGAAGACATCCTCAACGACACGCGCTGCACCCTGGCAATCCGGGGCGGCGAGGTGGTCTTCGAGCGACAGAACGCCTGACGAAGGGCGAGAGGGAGCCGCAAGAGCGGCTCAATGCATCTCAACCGATCCGGGAGGTCGGATGAGATCGCGGTTTTGTTCATCCATACGCAGAACAACAAGTGGGGAGGATATGGGAATGATGAAGAAAATAGCATTGCTTTCGACATTGACGGCAGCGTTGCTGGCGGGGGTGGCGTCGGTGCAGGCGGCCGACACGCCGCGGGCCGGCGGAACGGTCAACTTCGTGGCGCCCTATGGGGACAGCTTCTCGACGCTCGACATCCAGGCGTCGCCGCAGACGCAGGACGAGTTCTACGCCAAGGCGATCCATCGCACCCTTTATGATTGGGACGCGGACAAGAACGTTCCGGTGCTGGCGCTTGCGACCGACGTCGACGTCTCCGCCGACAAGCTGGTCTATACCTACAAGCTGCGGCAGGACGCCTATTTCCACAACGGCAAGCAGATGACGGCCGACGACATCATCTCGAGCTTCACCCGCATGGCCGATCCGGCCAAGGCCTATCCGCCCTCGCGCTACATCGCCAACATCAAGGGCGGCGCCGACTACATGGCCGGCAAGGCCGAGGCGATTTCGGGCCTGAAGAAGGTCGATGATTTCACGCTGGAAGTGACCCTGACAGACCCGGTCGACCCGGCGTTCCTGTTCATGCGCAACAACACGGCGATCTACCCCGCCGGGGAAGCCGACAAGGAAGGTTTCGCAAGCCACCCGATCGGCCTCGGGCCCTACAAGTTTGCCGAATATGTGCCCGGCTCGCGCCTGACGGTCGAGAAGTGGGAAAAGTACTACGACAAGGACAAGACCTACGCCGACAAGATCAATATCCTGATCATGGGGGATGCTTCGGCGCGCGACGTCGCGTTCCGCAACAAGGAGATCGACGTCTCCGTGCTCGGGCCGTCGCAATACGTCGCCTATCAGGCCGATCCGGAACTGTCCAAGGGCCTTCTCGAAGTCGCAGAAGTCTATACGCGCTATGTCGGCTTCAACCTCGATTTCGAGCCGTTCAAGGACAAGCGCGTTCGTCAGGCTTTCAACTACGCCATCAACGCCGACCTGATTATCAAGCGGCTGGCAAAGGACAAGGCCTACCGGGCGAGCGGCTGGCTGCCGACGTCGTCGCCGGCCTATGACAAGGACGCGCAGCCCTACGCCTACGACCCGGAGAAGGCGAAAACACTGCTGGCCGAGGCCGGTTATGCCGATGGCTTCGATGTCGAACTGACGGCGACGCAGAACGAAAGCTGGGGCCTGACGATCGTCGAGGCGATCATCCCGATGCTGGAAAAAGTCGGTATCCGGGTGAAGGCAAAACCGGTCGAGGCTTCGGTGCTTTCCGAAGTCGTGCCATCAGGCGATTTCCAGTCCTTCATGTGGTCGTCGGAAAGCGGCCCGGACGCCCTGACGGCGATGCAGTGCTTCTATTCCAAGACTTCGCAGGCTGCGTGCAACTATCAGAAGTTCGCAAATGCGGACTTCGACAAGCTGTTCGAAGCCGCCAAGGTTGCCAAGACCGACGAGGAAAAGAACGAGCTGCTGCGCAAGGCCAACAACCTCGTTCAGGAAGAAGCGCCGGTCTGGTTCTTCAACTACAACAAGGCTGTGATGGCCTACCAGCCCTGGCTGCATGGGCTGCAGCCAAACTCCGCCGAGCTGGCGATCCAGTCCTATGAAAAGCTCTGGGTGGACGAAACCGTCCCAGCCGGACGTTGATGGAGGCGCCCCGATATCGTCGTCGCGGTATCGGGGGCCTTTCCACTGGTATCTGGCACCTATGCTGCCGATAACGTAAGTCAATGCTTACGATGCGCAACCCGCCGGAATGATCTGGCCCGAGTGGCCTATCGCTCGGTGGCATGTGCCGGAGGACTATCGCCCGCGCATCCGTTGATGGGCGCCGCGAGGGAGGAAATGAATGCTTCAGTTCGTCGTGCGCCGCATCTTGCAGGTGATCCCGACAGTCATCGCGATATCGCTGTTGATCTTCGTGATCTTCAGCGTGGTGCCGGGCAGCATCGCCACCAGCCTGACAGCCAATGGCAAGGGCGGCGGCGACCCAAAGATCGTCGAGAAGATGACGCGCGAGTTCGGTCTCGACCAACCGCTCTATGTGCGGTTCGGCGCCTATCTCTCCGATCTCGCAAGGTTCGATCTCGGAACATCGTTCCGCAGCCGCCAGCCGGTGGCCCATCTGATCGGCGAGCGCATGTGGCCGACCTTGAAGCTCGCATTCGCGGCGATGGCGATCGCGATGTTCGTCGGTGTACCGCTCGGTTTCATCGCCGCCTTGAAGCCGGGCAGCATCATCGACACGTTGACGATGATCGGCGCGATCTCGGGCCTGTCCCTGCCGCAGTTCTGGCTCGGGCTGCTCGGCATGTATCTGTTCGCGCTGACGCTCGGCTGGTTGCCGAGCTTCGGCTACGGCGACGGCGGGCCGATGAACCTGATCCTGCCGGCCTTGACGCTCGGCGTGGCGCCGATGGCACTCCTGGCGCGCACGACGCGCGCCGCCGTCCTTGACGTGATGAACGCCGATTTCATCCGCACCGCCCGAGCCAAAGGCATGAACGGCTTTCGCCTCGTCACCTGGCATGTCGTTCGCAACGTGCTTGTGCTGATCATCACCACCATCGGCCTGCAGTTCGGTTCGATGATGGGTCAGGCGGTGGTGGTGGAAAAACTGTTCTCCTGGCCGGGGCTGGGCTCTCTGCTGGTCGACAGCGTCAGCCTGCGCGACATCCCGGTGGTTCAGGGTGCGATCCTCGTCATCGTCCTGTGGTTCCTGCTCATCAACACCATCGTCGATATTCTTTACGCGGTCATCGATCCGCGCATCAGCCACGGATAGATCCATGAGAATACGGCTCAATCTCCTCATCGGTGGCGTCCTCTGTCTCGTCATCATCTCAGCGGCGCTGCTTGCGCCCTGGCTGGCGCCGACCGATCCCGTGCTCGACGCGGACCTGATGAATGCGGAGCTGCCGCCGGACGCACAGTTCTGGTTCGGCACCGACGCGCAAGGGCGTGACGTTCTCAGCCGCATCCTCTACGGCGCACGCATCTCGCTTGCCGTCGGTATCGGCTCGCAGGTCATCAACACGCTGATTGGCCTGGCGCTCGGCATTTCGGCCGGCTATTTCGGCGGCTGGTGGGACGATCTTGTCACCGGGCTCACCAACCTGATGCTGGCGATCCCGAGCCTGATCTTCGCGCTCGCCATCATGGCGATCCTTGGGCCCGGCCTTTCCAGCCTGCTGATCGCGCTAGGCTTGACCAACTGGTCATGGACCTGTCGCATCGCGCGAAGCTCGGCGCTGTCCTTGAAGAAGCAGGGCTATGTCCAGGCGGCAAAGACGCTCGGTTACGGCGACATCCGCATCATGATCACGCAGATCCTGCCCAACATGATCGGCCCGATCCTGGTGATCGGAACGCTGGGCATGGGCGATGCGATCCTTGCCGAGGCAGCACTCTCCTATCTCGGACTGGGCATCAAGCCGCCGTTTCCGAGCTGGGGCAACATGCTGACGGATGCACGCGAACTCATCGTCATTGCGCCCTGGGCGGCGATCTTTCCGGGGCTGGCGATCTTCGTGACGGTTCTCGGTCTCAATCTTTTCGGCGACGGTCTACGCGATTGGCTGGACCCGCATATGAGGGCGCGGCAGCTATGACCGAGAACTTGCTGAACGTCAGGGATCTGCGCCTCGATATCGTATCGGGCCGGGTCAGCCACAACGTCGTCGACAACGTGTCGTTCTCGATCGGGCGCGGCGAGGCCTATGGCCTCGTGGGCGAATCGGGCTGCGGCAAGAGCATCACTGCGCTTTCGATCATCGGCCTGTTGCGTGCGCCGCTCGCCGTCACGGGCGGTTCGCTGAAGTTCAACGGTCGGGACCTGAGGGAGCTTTCGAAACGCGAGTTGCGGCGGCTTCGGGGCGAGCGCATCGCCATGATCTTCCAGGAACCGATGACCGCGCTCAACCCGTTGTCTCCGGTCGGCCGGCAGATTGCCGAGATGTTTGTCCTGCACAAGGGTGCCACCTGGAAGGAAGCCGAAAGACTGGCGATCGAAGCGCTCGGCAACGTACAGGTCCCGGCGCCGGAGGAGCGGGTGAAGAACTATCCGCACCAGATGTCCGGCGGCATGCGGCAGCGGGTGATGATCGCCATTGCGCTTGCCTGCAATCCGGATCTGCTGATCGCCGACGAGCCGACGACGGCGCTCGACGTGACGGTGCAGGCGGAGATCCTCAAACTCGTGAAGGAGCTTTGCGCTGCACGCGGCACATCAGTGCTGATGATCAGCCACGATCTCGGCGTGATTGCCAATATGTGCAACCGGGTCGGCATCATGTATGCCGGGCGCCTGGTCGAGGAGAGGCCGGTCGCCGACCTGTTCCTCCATCCGGCCCATCCTTATACCGACGGCCTGTTGCGATCGCTGCCGCATCTGGGCTCGCGCCGGCTGGAAGGGCGCAAGCGCCTTCAGGAGATCGAAGGCACGGTTCCCTCCATCGCCAGTTTTCCGCCGGGCTGTCGCTTTCAGCCGCGTTGCCACAGGGCGACGTCCATCTGCAGCGCCGAAATTCCACCGCCAACCGGCCTCAGCCATGATGGCTTCGTGAAGTGTTTCAACCATGAATGATAACAACGAACCACTGGTCAGAGTCGACGGCCTGAGCGTGCATTTCCCGGTGCGCAACGGCGTCTTCGGCCGCTCGAAGCGCACTCTGCGCGCCGTCAACGACCTGAGCCTGACGCTGAACCGGGGCGAATGCCTGTCGATCGTCGGCGAATCCGGTTGCGGAAAGTCGACGCTTGCGCTTTCGATCCTCGGACTTCAGGAGCCGACCGCGGGCGAGATCTATTTCGAAGGGCGATCGATCACCGGCAAGGCGCGGCCCTCCCGGCTCGAGCGTGCCGGCATGGCGCAGATGGTGTTTCAGGACCCGTACGCGTCGCTCAACCCCCGTCAGACGATCTACACGTCGCTGGCGGCACCGCTGAGATTGCATGGGATTTCCGACCGCAAGGAGATCGCGCGACGCATCGAAGAGATGATGCAGTTGGTCGGATTGAAACCGGAGCAGGCGGGGCGTTTCCCGCATGAATTTTCCGGCGGCCAGCGCCAGCGCATCGGCATTGCCCGCGCTTTGATTCTCAACCCCAAGGTCGTGGTGCTGGACGAGCCGGTGTCGGCGCTCGACGTCTCGATCCGCGCCCAGATCATCAACCTGCTGCTGGAACTCAAGGAACGGCTGGACCTGTCCTACATCATGATCAGCCATGACCTGAGCGTGGTCGAACATATGAGCGACCGCGTGGCGGTGATGTATTTCGGCCAGATCGTCGAGACCGGCAGCTGGGACCGGGTCTTCAGCGAACCACAGCATCCCTATACCCGCCGCCTGATCGGGGCGATCCTCGATCCGGTCACCGAGCTGACGGGCCAAAGCCCGGTGGATCCTCGTGAAACACCGGAACCGCCGCCGGGCTATGACTACTACCCCAGAGAATTCGGAAAGCATGACGTCTACAGCCTGCCGCCGTCTTCGCAATTGATTGCGCTTCGGGACGACCACAGCGTTCGTCTGATCGCGCGGGGCTGAGCCGGCGCTCGGAATTGCGAACTGGTTTCGATTGGAGGGTAAGAACCGGAGTTTTGGGCGCCGTAGCTCAGGCTACCTTTATGCGCAGGCAACCGGCGTTATCGACGGTCGAGCCTGTGTCAGTTCGAGGAGAAAGCCAATGAGCAAGGAAGAAGACAACAAGGCGGTGGTCAGCAGATGGTTCACAGAGTTTTGGGGTCGCGACGTAGATCTTTCCATCGTCAACGAGATCGCGTCTGCAGACATGCTGTTGAAATATTCCCTGCATGAACCGCGCCGCGGCCATGATGATATCAAAGCCTTCATGACCGATTTCCGTGCCGCGTTCCCGGATCTGAACTTCTGGGGCACGGCCGACCTCATCGCCGAAGGCGACTATGTCGTCGGCCAATGGGAAGGCGGCGGCACCCATGCCGGCGCTGCCTTCGACGACTTCCTGGCCGGCAGTCTGCCGGCAGGAAGTGGCCGCAAGATGCGCTTCACGGGGACGACGGTTCTGAAGGTCATCAACGGCAAGATCGTCGAGGAGATCGGTCTCGACGACGGGGTTGCGGCCCTGACGCAACTCGGATTGATGAAAGCGGCCTGATCGATCGGGTGCCACGCCACGCACAGGAAACGGGTGGCGTGGCCCAGCCTTTTTGGCGAAGCTTCTTGGAGCAGCAGATCGCCCGAGTGGTGGTCAATCTTGAGCTTGAAGGCCGCGACCCGGATACCTCCCAGGCGCGACCGGAATGAGGAGCGTCCGACGATGAATATGGCGACGACATTCCCAACCGCAGCTGCCGCGACCAGGGTCCCAGTCGCGCGCGACCCGCGCTGGGTCGCCATCGTCAGCCGCGACAAGGCTTCCGACGGGCATTTCTGGTATTCGGTCACGACCACCGGCGTCTATTGCCGCCCCTCATGCCCTTCACGCATCGCCAATCCCAAGAATGTCCAATTGCACGACACGCTTGAAGGCGCGAAGGCGACGGGCTTTCGCCCGTGTCGGCGGTGCAACCCGGACGGCCCATCCAGCGATGAGGCAAACGCTGCCATCGTCGTTAGGGCTTGCCGGCTGATCGAAGACAGCGATGAAGAGCTGGCCTTGGGCGATCTGGCCGCTGCCGTCGGCAAGAGCCAGAGCTATTTCCATCGGCTGTTCAAGGCAGCGATCGGCTTGACGCCAAAGGACTATGCGGCTGCTCATCGAGCTGCCAAGGTTCGTCGTGGGCTGGAAGCGGGCAACAGCGTAACGGAGGCGATCTATGAAGCGGGCTTCAACTCGAGCGGTCGTTTCTACGAGAACTCGACTGATATTCTCGGCATGACGCCGGCACGCTACCGCGCAGGCGGCGCGGATGAGGAAATCCGATTTGCCGTCGGCCAGACGTCGCTCGGCGCGATCCTCGTCGCATCAAGCCGGAAAGGTGTCGCGTCCATCCTGCTCGGAGACGATCCGGAGGCGCTTGTGCGCGACCTTCAGGACCGTTTTCCGAAGGCGGAGCTGATTGGCGCCGATGCCGACTACGAGGCGCTTGTCGCACAGGTGGTCGGCTTCGTCGAAGCCCCGGGCATCGGCCTCGACCTACCGTTCGATGTTCGCGGGACAGCATTCCAGCAGCGGGTCTGGCAGGCCCTGCAGGAAATTCCGGTCGGCAGGACGGTGTCCTACGCGGAAATTGCCCGTCGCATCGGGCAGCCGAAGGCGGTTCGTGCCGTCGCTGGCGCATGCGCGGCGAATAGCCTCGCCGTTGTCATCCCGTGCCATCGGGTGGTGCGGAACGATGGAGCGCTGTCGGGTTATGCCTGGGGCGTCGAACGCAAGCGCGCCTTGCTCGACCGCGAGGCGGCCCGTGGAGCCGCTTAATGGGTGCCGCCGCGCGGTGTCGCGCCCAAATGGTTATCTTCACGGCGACAAAGCGGTGCGTCGGGCTGCATATCGCCCGCCCGTTCGATGATATCATTTCCGACGTAATGCGGCCCGGGGAGATCCGCCTGTATGAATAGCGTTCGCCAGCCCCTCCAGAATCGCGTGACGCCATTCGGCGACATTATCGCTATCGCGCAGCGCGGCCTGTTCATCGGCAACCGCGGCATCATCCACGACCCCGAGACGAAAACCCTATTGCGGCGGCGGTGGACGTCCAAGGCGTGGCTGATCTGCACCTGCGAATACGGGGATCGCCGGCGCGACGTCATGGCCGGCCGAAGCTGGACCGAGCTTTTCTTCCTCGACGAGGCCGTGGCGCTGGCGGCGGGGCACCGCCCGTGCTTCTTCTGCAGACGGGAGGCCGCTCTAGTCTTCAGAGTCGCCTGGACTGGCGGCTTGATGGCGTCGCCTTCGGCGGGCGAACTCGATGCGGTGCTCCATAGCGAACGAGTTCTACGCGGACAGAAGCGCATCCATCCGTTGCCGTCGCCAGTCAGGGATCTACCAGACGGGACGATGGTGGTGGCATCCGGCTTTGCCTTCACGCTCGCATCCGGGCGCTGTTTCCGCTGGACCGAGGCGGGTTACCTGAGCCCGGAAATGGGCATCATCGCTGAGGGAATTCTGACGCCGCCTTCGACCGTCAGGGTTCTTCGGGCCGGTTACCGCCCTGTCCTTCATCCCGACATCACCAATTTTCTGTCCGGAAAGACGCCATGACTGACCTATTCGCCAAGCTTGCCGTCGAACCGTCACGCGAGAGCATGGCCGAAGGCGCGACGCTGCTTCGCGGCTTTGCGCTGCCGCTCGAGGGGCAAATCCTGCCGGGACTGCGATCAGTCATTGCTGAGGCACCGTTCCGGCACATGGTGACACCGGGCGGCTACACGATGTCGGTTGCGATGACCAATTGCGGGGCGGCCGGATGGGTCACGGACCGGAGCGGGTACCGCTACGACCGGCTAGACCCGGAGAGCGGCAAGCCGTGGCCGCCGCTGCCATCGTCCTTCCTCGACCTTGCGATCGCGGCGGCGACCGAAGCAGGCTATCCGAATTTCAGACCCGATGCCTGCCTGATCAACCGGTACGAACCGGGCACACGGCTTTCGCTTCATCAGGACAAGGACGAGCGCGATTTCTCGCACCCCATCGTTTCGGTTTCGCTCGGGCTCCCCGCCACATTCCAGTTTGGCGGACCAAACCGCACCGACCCAATCCGCAAATACGCGTTGCGTCACGGCGATGTCGTCGTCTGGGGTGGGCGGTCGCGCCTATTCTATCACGGGGTCACAGAGTTGAAGGACGGCGAACACGAGACCCTTGGCCGCATGCGCATCAATCTGACCTTCCGCCGCGCCCAATAAGGGACCATCGATGCGATGCGGGCGGCGCTGCAGGAGACAAGTCTTTTCGATTTGAAAGCAAGGAGCGGAGTTCGGCCAAGGCGACGCATCTCTAGGGTCGGTGAAGAGAACGGAACGGAACAAGGAGTTAGTCTCATGAACCTCATCGACAACCGGACGCACACCCCGCGACCGCGGCAAGCCGTCGACGTCGCTAACCGCACAACCGTGGAGTATGGCGTTGCACAAGCAGAGTTGGGCTGTGTTCTGATCGCGCGCAGCGTCGGCGGTGTTTGTGCGATCCTGATCGGTGCTGACGCGGAGCAACTGGAGCGAGATCTTGCGGATCGTTTTCCTGGCCGTGCATTGAACCGGAACGAAGCCGGACTTCGCACCGAGCTGGCGAAGGTCCTTCGCTTCATCGATAACCCTGGCGAGGGTCTGGATCTCCCGCTTGCCCTCCGCGGGACAACACTCCAGCGCCGTGTCTGGCAGGCGCTTCGCGCGATCCCGGCGGGGACGACGATCACTTACGCCGAGCTGGCGGTCCGCGTTGGCGCACCGACATCCGCGCGCGCCGTTGCCAACGCCTGCGCCGCCAATGTCATCGCTTTGGCCATTCCATGCCACCGTGTCGTGCGCAGCAGCGGTGAACTCGCCGGCTACCGTTGGGGCATAGAGCGCAAGCGCACGCTGATCGCCAAGGAGGCGATGCTATGAATCCGCGCATTTCAATGGCTATTGCAGATCGGACCGAACAGGCTGTGGAGACGCATGTCGCAGCTTACGATTGGCAGGCGATTTCGGACGCGTTGAACGGCTATGGCTGCGCGGTCATGGAAAAGCTTCTGTCGGCGGACGACTGCCGACGGATTTCGGCGCTCTACAAGGACGAGCAGCATTTCCGCAGCCATATCCACATGGCCAGGCACGGTTTCGGCAAGGGGGAATATCGCTACTTCAAGTATCCGTTGCCGGATCTGCTTGGCGGTCTTCGCACTGCGCTCTATCCGCGCCTCGCCGACGTTGCCAACCAATGGAACGGTCGCATGGGGATCGAGACGAGATATCCGGCGGAGCACCGGGAATTCCTGAGGCAGTGCCACGATGCGGGCCAGACACGGCCAACACCGCTGCTGCTGCAATATGTGCCCGGCGATTTCAATTGCCTGCACCAGGACCTCTATGGTGATCTTGCCTTTCCGATACAGGTCGCGATCCTTCTTTCCGAACCGGGAAAGGATTTCACGGGCGGTGAATTCGTGCTGACGGAGCAGCGTCCGCGCATGCAAAGCCGGGTCGAGGTCGTTCCCCTCCGCCAAGGTGATGCCGTGGCTTTTGCCGTTCACAACCGGCCGGTTCAAGGCACGAAGGGCAATTATCGCGTCAACCTGCGCCATGGCGTCAGCCGTGTCAGGTCAGGCCTGCGCCACACTGTCGGCATCATCTTTCACGACGCAAGATAGCGCGGCTCGCACCGCCGCTTTCATGGCTTGCGGTCAATGTCCCTCGCTTTCGGGTGAGGGGCTTTGTTTGACAACGACTTCCTTCCGCCTATTTGCCAAGCCAGCAGACAGGAGTAACTCGATGTTCAAAACGACCGTTCTTGCCGGCTTTCTCGCGCTCGTTTCCTTGGCCAATTCCTGGGCGGCGAACGCGGGCACGGTGCTCGAAGGGCAAAAGATGCCCAGCAGGATTCTCGGCAAGGATGTCGAATATACCGTCTATCTCCCGCCGAAATACGAGGCCGGGAACCGCTCCTACCCCGTCATCTATCTCATGCATGGCGGGGGCAAAGGCAAAAATACCGACTGGTATCGTTTCGGCGGAGCCGACCGGGTGTTCGACCGGATGATCGAAAGCGGGGAGGTGCCGGCCTTCATCGCAGTCACGCCGGAAGGGCGCCGGGACAAGGAGAACAGATTCAACACCTACTACATGAACGACGCTGACGGCGGTTACCGCTGGCAGGACATGTTCCTTCAGGAGTTCGTAACCTACATCGACCACACCTACCGGACGGTGCCGGAGAAGGAAGGGCGCGGGATTCTCGGCCTTTCCATGGGCGGCTATGCGGCCATCGCCTTCTCATTCAAACGGCCTGAGATGTTCTCCGCCGCTGCGGCGCTGAGCGCGGCCTTTCGAACAGACGGTCAGGTCGTCGAGATGGACCAGTCGGGATACGATCGTCGCTATGGCAAAGCCTGGGGGCTGGGGCTTGCCGGCAAGGGCCGTTTGAATGCCGCCTATCACGACAACAGCGTGCTCGATCTGGTCGAGACGATCCCTGCCGAGCAAATCGGCAAGACAGCGCTCTATATGGATTGCGGTTCGAGTGACGATTTCTTCGCTGGCAACTCCGAGCTCCATTTGAAGCTTCAAAAGCTTGGCGTGGAGCACCGCTTCATCGCACGGGAGGGCGGCCATGACTGGGCCTATTGGCTCAGCGGTTTGCCCGAAGCGCTGAGCTTCGTCGGCGCCAGCTTCCGAAACGGCTAGGGCATCGGGCGCACAACCCCCTGCGGCTTGGCACTGTGACACTCCTATGCGATGTGTTTTCGCAGGAACACGCTTGCCGCGTGATAAACTTGATTATAAAAGACAAGTATTGGTGCACGCTCGCCACGGCGATCATTCATGGTGACTTTGGCACGGGAAATATTCTCGTCGACGACGGCCAGGTCTCCGGCGTTATCGACTTTGCGGGATGCTCGATCGGCCACCCTGCTCATGACCTCGCCAGCCTTTCCGCCGGCCTGGGCGACGATTTCCTCGCGCTCATGCACCCATACTATCCCGGGATAGATGCGATGCAGGACCAGATCCGCTTCTATCGCAGCACCTTCCCGCTGCTGGACGTCCTCTTCGGCCTCGAGCATGGTGACGATGTGGCGCTGAACGCGGGGCTCGAGGCACTAAGACGCGGCTAGTAACCGCGCTTGATATCGATGGCTGCGGGCAGGGCGCCGGTCGCATAATACCGCTTGATATTATCAGCGACGATCACGGCGGCCGTGTTCCTGTCGGTCGGCGCGGAAATGTGCGGCAATACCGTCACGCTGTCATGCCGCCAATAGGGCGACGTGGGTGGCAAAGGCTCGGCGTCGAAAACATCGAGCACCGCATGCGCGATATGCCCAGCGTCCAACGCCGCGATCAGGTCGACGTCGACGATGATCGGCCCGCGGGAAAAATTGATGAGGCGCGCGCCGGTTTTCATGGATGAGAGGCGACGGGCATCGAGCAGGCCGCGGGTCTCTGATGTCAGCGGCAACAGGCTGACGACTATGTCGCTTGTCCGCAAGAGCCGATCGAGGCCGCTCTCGGCGCTGACCATATCGACGCCGTCTATCTGCTGCGGCGACCGTGCCCAGCCCGTAACCCGGAAGCCGGCTGCCGTCAGTTTTCCTGCCGCTGCTTTTCCGAGAAGCCCCATGCCCAGGATCCCGACCGTGAGATCGCCTGGCCGGCGGTACGGATGCTGCCGCCAGATTGCCGCCGCCTGCTGCCTGCGGTAGGCGGGCATGTCGCGGTGAAGATAATAGGTCCAGGCAAGGATCGCTTCCGCCATGACCCGAGCCAGCTCGGGGTCTTCAAGCCTGACGATCGGGGGCGCTGCCTGGCCGAGCTCGGCGACCAGTCGCTCTACCCCTGCCCAAAGACTGTGTATCCACTTGAGATTGGGCAGCGCCGCCACGTGCCCAGGATCGGGATTGGCAACGATGGCGATTTCGGCGGCGTCGCGCTGCGCATCGTCCATCTCGTGGAAGTGCACGATTTCGCTCTCCGGCAACAGCCTGGCCAGGATGGCAACCCAGGCCTGTTCGTCGGCGCGGTCGATGCGCGTCACCAAGGCGATAGGCTTCTTCACATCCGCCTCCGGTGTCAGCGTGCAAACAGGCTGTCGAAATCGGCAAACCCCTTGACCTCGATGGGATTGCCGCTCGGATCGAGGAAGAACATCGTCCGCTGCTCGCCGGGCTTGCCTTCGAAACGCACGACCGGCGGAATGTCGAAGCGCACGCCCTTTTGTTCCAGGCGCTCGGCCAGCACGAACCAATCCGCCAAGCGCAGCACCACGCCCATATGCGGCATCAGTACGAGATGGTTGCCGACCTTGCCGGTCCGCGTGACTTCGAAGGGCTTGCCCAGATGCAGCGACAGTTGATGGCCAAAGAAATCGAAATCGACCCAGGTATCCGTGCTGCGCCCTTCCTCGCAACCAAGCACGTCGCCGTAGAACCTGCGGGCCTCATCGAGATCGGTGACGTGAAAGGCGAGATGGAAAAGCGACTTCATCTGGAACTCCTGTGTCTCCGGTTGACACAGGGATAGCGTCTTGAGAGGCTAAGAAAAACTATGTAATTCTTTCTCTGAGAATAAGGATTCATGGTGGATATTCGCTTCCTGCAAAGCCTAGTCGCCACGGTGGAAACGGGGTCCATCGCAGCCGCTGCACGCCGGGAAAAGTTGACGCCGGCCGCCGTCAGCCAACGCATTCAATCGCTCGAACGAGCCCTTGGATGCATGCTGCTTGCCCGCGGCGCCCATTCGGCCCAGCCTACGGACGCCTGTCTTTCGCTGTTGCCGCGGGCGCGTCTCATAATCCGGGAAGCCGAAAATCTCAGATACGACGTTGCAGGCGGTGGTCTTGCCGCCGAGTTGAAAATCGGGGCGATCTCGACGGCGCTGACAGGCATATTCCCTGAAGTTCTGGACGAACTCTCCCGTCGGGCGCCGAGCCTGAAGCTGATGCTGCGCCCCGGTTCGTCGTTGCAGCTCTACGAACAGTTGCTTGCAGGCGAGCTCGATGCCGCGGTTCTGGTTGAACCGCCATTCTTGCTGCCAAAGGGATTGGCGGTATATGTCATTCGCCGCGAACCGCTTGTGTTCATCAGCAGGGATGCGACGGAACCTGACGATATCGCTGAGCAAATCCGGCAGGCGCCGTTCATCCGCTACGATCCGGGATCCTGGGGCGGGCGGCTGTCGTCACAATATCTCGCCGATGCCGGGCTTGATCCGGACATTCGTTGCGACATGGACGCGCTCGAAACCATAGCCATGCTCGTGGCCAACGGGATGGGAAACTCCGTCGTTCCGGCCTGGCAGGGCCTGGGACGGGACGGATTTTGCCTGGTCGAGGTACCCGATGCCGCCGCGTACGAGCGCAGGATTGTTTTCCTGCATCAGCGCGTGCCAAGTCGCCCCACGCCGCTTGCGCTACTGCAGGAGATTCTATCGCAGGGTTTTACAGGTTGATTGGCAAAGCTCCAGGAACGCCGGGTGGGTGTCGCGTCTCGTGTGGACGCGACGCCCATTGGGCCTAGCTGAGCAGGAAGGTGGTTAGGGGCAACTGAAGTGCGGCGGCGATCCGACGGAGCTTGGCCGGATCGGTGTCGACACCAAGCTCGATGTTGGTGATTTCGATGTCGGTCAGCCCGCAGGTGAGCGCAAGTTCGTCGACACTGTAGCCGATCGCTTGACGGGAACGTCTGACGGTATCGCCGATATCGACATGGGCCAAAGCGCCCGTGGTGGAGGCATCAAGATTGTTTATCGAAACAGTCATGAAGTGGTCCTTCGGTTGTGCGCGAAGAGCGAGGCTTTTCGCGTGAAGGCGGCATGCAGCCAAGAAAAACTCGGCCAAAAACAGGCGCCGAGTGCAGTGCAATATAAGTCCAAAAGATGGCAGCGCAAGGCTTGTTGCCAATCACGGCCATGGGGCCGCCTTGATTGGCAACATCAGGATCCATGGTGAGACGAAGGCCGGGGTGTCCTATGGATAAAGGCCGTCAGGTCGGCCGCCCGATTAAGGCAACCGCCGGTGTCCTATGTTGCTCGCCTGGAGAAAGCAGGTTTTAGGAGCGGGTGCGCAGCTCATCGACCAGCACGCGCATGTTTTCGGAATAGTCGATCGGCACATCGACGAGATGCACGCCGCCGCCGGTAAAGGCAGCCTCGAGCGTCGGCACCAGCATGTCCGCGCTCGTGACCCGCGCGCCCTTCGCACCATAGGCTACCGCGTAGCGCACGAAATCGGGATTGCCGAATGTCAGGCCGAAATCCGGGAAATCATCGACGGCCTGCTTCCAGCGGATCATGCCATAGGCACTGTCGTTGAGGATGACGACCACCAGATTGAGGCCGAGGCGAACTGCGGTCTCCATCTCCTGGGAGTTCATCATGAAGCCGCCGTCGCCGCACACCGCCATGACGCGGCGCTCGGGATAGAGCATCGCCGCCATCATTGCAGAAGGCAGGCCGGCGCCCATGGTGGCGAGCGCATTGTCGAGCAACAGCGTGTTGGCGACATGGGTGCGGTAGTGCCGGGCAAACCAGATCTTGTACATGCCGTTGTCGAGGCAGACGACACCGTCTTCCGGCATCACCTTGCGCACGTCATGGACGATACGTTGCGGCGTCACCGGAAACCGGTCTTCGTCTGCGCCTTCGTTGAGCTTGTCGAGAATGGTCTGGCGCAGGCTGAGCAGCAGCGGTTCCGGATCGAGCTTGCCGCCGAGCCGATCGGCGATCGCGGTCACCGTCGTGCCGATGTCGCCGATCACTTCTGCGTCGGGATGGTAGACCTGCTCGACATTGGCCGAGCTGTAGCCGATGTGCAGAACCTTCGGCCCGCCTTCGCTGCGCATCAGGAAGGGCGGCTTTTCCACCGTGTCGTGGCCGACGGAAATGATCAGGTCCGCTTGGTCGATGGCGTCATGCACATAGTCGCGTTCGGAAAGGGCGGCCGTGCCGACATAGAGGTTGGAGCCGCCATTGACCGCGCCCTTGCCCATCTGGGTGTTGAAGAAGGGGATGCGCATCCGGCGGACAAAGGCGGAGAGCGCATCCACGAGCCGCGGGCGGCTGCTGGCCGCGCCGATCATGATCAGCGGCCGCCTGGCGGCAAGGATGATCTCAACCGCCCGGTCGATGGCAGCAGACGGCGCCACCGGCCGGTCGAGCGGGTGAACCGGAATGATCGGCGCCTCATCGATGGTTTCACCGGCGACATCCTCCGGCAATTCAAGATGCACCGCACCGGGCCGTTCTTCCATGGCCACGCGAAAGGCGTCGCGAACGGCGGCCGGAATGCTGCCGACGCTGACGATCTGCCGCGTCATCTTGGTCAGCGGCCGCATCGAGGCAACGACATCGACGATCTGGAAGCGGGCTTGGCGCGCCGTCTTGATCGGCTTCTGCCCCGTGATCAGGATCATCGGCATGGCGCCGAGATTGGCATAGGCAGCGCCGGTCGAAAAATTGAGCGCGCCTGGGCCGAGCGTCGCCATGCAGACGCCCGGCTTGCCGGTCAGGCGCCCATGCGTCCCGGCCATGAAGGCGGCGGCCTGTTCGTGCCGTGTCAAAATTAGCTTGATGCGGGATTTGCGCAGCGACTCCACCACATGCAGGTTTTCTTCTCCGGGCACGCCGAAGATGCAGTCGACCCCTTCGTTCTCCAATGCAGCAATCAGAACGTCGGAACCTTTCATCATCTTTCGAACCCTTTCAGCGAGTGTCGCAATGTGTATCGTTCGTGGAGCGTTGGCCCGGCGATTGCCTGGGGCGGCCGACCGGGATCGCCGCTCTCGAACAGTATCGTCCTCTATTGCAGACGCAACCGCATTTCGCGTCGTGTTTGAGCCTCGGCGGCCACCGATCTGCCCGCTGCAAACCGGGGGACTGGTCGTCCTGATGCCCCTGGCTTTGCATCAGCGGGTGACGATTTCGCTTCGGTTGCCGCAGGAATCCCGGAAATCCGGTATTTTCGCCCAGGCGATACCGCCCATCTCGCCCTGTTGATAACTCTCGTTTGAATTTCGTTTGTATTTTCAATGTGTTGTTCGATCTTGTCGATTTTTTGCGATTGAGTGTTGACGTGTTCGGTGAGGGGGGTCTATAAGCCCGATCACTGAACGAGGGCGGCGGCGCTGCTGGCGACGATGTCCTTCGTTTTAAGGTTTCCTTGATTGGCGGATGCTGATTGGTC